>NZ_JAPWGV010000035.1:0-47542 GCF_027213915.1 Sulfitobacter sp. G21635-S1 | reverse complement strand
TGCTGCGCTCACATCAGGGCGCCAGCGGCAAAATCCGTCTCGCGCGGGTGGGCGACAATGAATGTCAACACGACCTAGGATCAGCCACCGTCTGGCGGATGCCGGGAGGCGGTTGCGCCAAACAGGAGGGAAATTACACCCGTAGCATTGACGTACCGGCGGCTGCGGAGCCTGTCAGCAGGCCTGGTAACTGCCGCTGTTGCCAGCGGTGAAACAGGCCTGCATCACGATGCCCCCATCCGCAGCACAGCGCCCGGGTTCATGATGCCCCTGGGGTCCAGCGCCGCCTTGATCGCCCGCATCGCAGAAAGTTTCGCGGGGTCGCCGTAACGTTCCAGCTCCCCGACCTTGAGTCGCCCGACGCCATGTTCCGCACTGAACGATCCGCCGACCTCATGAACCAGGTCGTGAACGGACCGCTGCACCTGGTCGCGTTGACTGCTGTAGGCGTTGCGGGATTTTCCTTTTGCAGGGAAAACATTGTAATGCAGGTTGCCGTCACCCAGATGCCCGAAGCAGTTGATCCGGAAGTCACCCAGATCGGCGATGCGCTTTGCCCCCGCTTCGATGAAATCGGGCAAGGCGCGCAGCGGGACGGAGATGTCATGGCTCGATACCGCGCCGATGATGCGGTTGGCCTCTGGCAATTGTTCGCGAACGGCCCAGAAATCCGCGGCCTGCTGGGCATTTTGTGCAATCAGCCCATCGGTGACCAGCCCCGCCTCCAGCGCGGCCACAAGCAGCCTTTCCATCGCTTCGGCGGCATCCAGGCCGCCGTTCAGGCCCAGTTCGATCAGCACGCACCATTCCGGCGGCGTGGCAAAAGGCTGGCGCACATGCGGCAGCACCTCGGTCAGGAAGTCGAACCCCTGACGGTTCATCAGTTCAAAGGCGCTGATGGCCTCGCCCAGCTGGCTGCGCCCCAGCGAGAGCAGCTCAAGTGCCGCGCGGGGAGATGGCACAATCAGCAGCGCCGTGCCGGTCTGCTCTGACTGCGCAAAGAGCTTGAAGGCGGCAGCGGTGATCACCCCCAGGGTCCCCTCCGCCCCAATCAGCAGGTTGCGCAGATCATAGCCGGTGTTGTTCTTGCGCAGCCGGGTCAGCCCGTGCCAGATCTGCCCGTCAGGCAGTACCGCCTCCAGCCCCAGGCAGAGGTCACGGGTATTGCCATAGCGCAGCACCCCGGTGCCGCCCGCGTTGGTGGCAAGGTTGCCCCCGATCCGCGCCGACCCTTCGGCGGCCAGTGACAGCGGGAACAGCCGGTCCGCCGCATGTGCGGCCGCCTGTACATCGGCCAGGATCACACCCGCCTCGGCCACCAGCACGTTTTCGTCGGCATAGACCTCGCGCACCGCGTTCATCCGTTCCAGCGACAGGACCATCGGCGCGGGCTCGTCGGGGATCACCTGCCCCGCAACCAGCCCGGTGCCGCCGCCATAGGGGATCACGCCGACGCGCGCCGCATTGGCGCAGCGGATCAGGGTGGAGACCTCCTCGACCGTGCGCGGCAGGGCCAGCAGGCCGATCAGGCCCTTGAAATAGCCCCGCGGCTCTTCGGCATAGCGCGGTTCGACGGGGCGCAGGACTTCGGCGGGCAAATGGTCCAGCAGAAGGGCTTCGAAATCTTTATCGGCAGGGTTCAGCATGCCACTTGATCAGCCCTGGCCGCGCCGGATGCAAGCCCAATAGCGTTTCCGGTTCACGTTGAAACGCCAATACCCTGCCACGCCTTCGGCGCTCCCGGGACATCGGCGATGCCTTGTTGCAAGGAATACCGGAAACACTTTATCGCGCGACGTTGATATAGGAGGGGTTCAGCACCATGATCGTGGGCCGCGACGGCAGCCGGTCGAGTGAGACGCTGAGGTTGGCGCTTTCCAGTTCCACCACCTGGAATTCATCCGACATCCCGGTCAGGAAGGCATCCAGTGCATGGCCTGAAAACCAGTGCATCGGGATCACGATGGAGGATTTGAGCCGCCGGATCACCTGCATCATCACCGGCAGCGGCAGGGTGTATCCGCCATCGACCGGGGCCATCAGCACGTCGATCCGGCCCAGCGCGGCATATTGCGCCTCGGTCGGTTCGTGGTGCAGATGGCCCAGGTGGCCGATGCACAGGCCTGCCATCTCGAAGACGAAGATCGAATTGCCCTCCGGCTCCACCTCGGAAAACTGCGAGCGGATGTCAGTGGATACGTTTCGGATCAGCACTTCGCCCAGGTCGACCTCGTGGTCGATGCCTTCTCCGAACGGGCCCCAGCCCGGCAGCGCATGGGGAATCGCCGGGTCGGGAAAGGGGGTCCAGTGGCTGTCGTGGGCGTGGTTCATCGTCACCACATCCGGGATCAGCGGCAGTGTCCCGGTAAAGCCGGTGTAATCCGTCACCATGTTCAGCCCGCCGTGGCTACGGATCAGAAAGGAGGCATGGGCGATGTAATGCAGGTGCACCGTTTCGGGCGCCACATCGGGCAGGTTGGCGGGGATCACATGCGCAATGCCCGGCGTGGCATCCGCCAGGGCAATGCAATGGCTTGGCGTGCGGTCCTGCGCCGAGACGGCGACGGGCAGCACCAGCGCGGCAAGGATCAAGGTGAAACATCGAGGCAACATGGCAGACCCCCTGCCGATCAAACTAACACGCGCTTTCGATATTTCGAGCGGTTTGAACAATGCGGTTTGCCAAATCCCGCTGCGGCGATGCATGCTGCCCGAAAAACAGCAGAAAGACCTGAGATGCTTGCCAAAAGAAACTGGGTGCCTGCCGCCAGCGAAGCCCTTGTCCAGCGGGTTGCCACCCGGACCGCTGCCGCCGATACCGGCCAGACCGCAACGCGGATTGACGCGCTGATCGCGCAGAACCGGGAAATTCACGAACGCGCCTGTTTCAACCTGAACCCGGCCACCAACGTCATGTCACCCCGCGCCGAAGCGGCACTTGCCAGTGGCATCGGCACCCGGCCCTCGCTGGGGTATCCCGGCGACAAGTACGAAATGGGGCTTGAGGCCATCGAAGAGATCGAAGTCATTGCCGCCGAACTTGCCGCAGAGGTTTTTGACGCGGCCTATGCCGAAATCCGCGTGCCTTCCGGTGCCCTGGGAAACCTTTACGGCTTCATGGCGCTCTGTCAGCCGGGGGATACGATCATTGCGCCGCCTGCCTCTGTCGGGGGGCATGTGACGCATCATGCGGCCGGTTGCGCCGGGCTCTACGGGCTCAGGACCGTGCCCGCACCGGTTGATGCAGACGGCTATTCGCTGGACATCGACCAGCTGCGCAGGCTGGCCCATGAGGTGCGCCCCAAGCTGATCACGGTCGGGGCCTCGCTGAACCTTTTCGAACATCCCGTGGCGCAGGTGCGGGCCATCGCAGATGAGGTCGGCGCGAAAGTGCTGTTCGATGCGGCGCATCAATGCGGGATCATCGCCGGGCGCGCCTGGCGCAATCCCCTGAAAGAGGGTGCGCATCTGATGACGATGAGCACCTACAAGAGCCTTGGCGGACCGGCTGGCGGATTGATCGTGACCGACGATGCGGCCATTGCCGAACGGCTGGACGCCATCGCCTTTCCCGGCATGACCGCGAATTTCGATGCGGCCAAATCGGCGGCTCTGGCCCTGACCCTTCTGGACTGGGTGGATTACGGGGCCGCCTATGCTGCTGAAATGATTGCGGTGGCGCAGGCGCTGGCCGAAGCCCTGGACGCCGAAGGGCTGACGGTGTTCGGCAAGGCGCGCGGCTTTACCCGGTCGCATCAGTTCGCGGTCGAGGCCGAGGCTTTCGGCGGCGGCCAGACCGCATCAAAGACGCTGCGCAAGGCCGGGTTCCTGGCATGTGGCATCGGCCTGCCGATCGCGGAGGTGCCGGGCGACATGAACGGCCTGCGCATCGGCACGCCCGAACTGGTGCGCTGGGGTGTGGGTGTGGCGGATGCCAAACCGCTCGCTGCCATGATTGCCCGTGCGCTGCGGTCAAACGACCCCGCCGGCATGGCAGAGGAGGTGCGCGCGTTTCGGGCAACCTTTGACAGGCTGCATTTCGTGGGCGGCAATGCGGGAGGGTAAAATACCTGGCCAGGCAGGGCATGCCGCGAAAAATCCGGGCGAAACCCATCTGTTTCCATAGAATCGCCATTGTTGTGTGATCGTTTCGTCATCGCGTTCGGGGAATTCCGTGTATGATCACCCCGACGTAATTGTTCGCGTGCGACCCAGGGGACGGCGGTTGTGCGTTTGGTACCAGTTTCGCCAATGTCCAAGGAGGGATTGCCCCCGTGTCCACCGAGTTCGAAAAGGCAAGTGACATAGCCGAATATCTTCTGCGCCGCACCGGCGTCGCATTGATGTGCGGCGACTTCGACGCATTTGCGCCCTGTTTCATCCTGCCCCAGCATCTCGAAACCATCGAGGGGCGCCGTTTTGTGACCGACAGGGAAACACTGCACCAGATCTTCCGCGCCGTGCGCGCCAACTACCGCGAACGCGGCGTGACCCGGGTGGTCCGGCATTGCGTGGAGGCCAAGTTCAAAAGCAAGAACCTGGTCGAATCCCTGCATGAGGCGCGCATCTATCGGGGCGAGGAACTGCTACAGCCCCCCTATCAGACCTATTCGTGGCTGGAACGCCGGGATGGCCCGGACTGGCGCGTTGCCTACAGTCTTTATGCAATCACCCAGGCCGAAACCCTCAGCAACGCCCTGTTGTCGGTAGAGGCGCAGGCGCGGACGGCAACTGTGCATTAGAACGCGCGGGGGCGGCTTGCACCGGGCCGGTGACATTGAGGTATCGGCTCCGCGCGGTCCCAGCCCTATCCCGCTTCCGATTTGCCCCGCCGGTCACCGCGCAGCGCGGCATAGAGCACATGGGTCCGCCAGCGCCCGTCGATTTGCAGATAGCTCTGCGCAACGCCCTCGTATTTGAAACCGGTCTTTTCCAGCAACCCGCGCGAGGGGCCGTTTTCGGGCAGGCAGGCCGCCTCGATCCGGCTCAGGTCCATGCGGGTAAAGGCGTGATGCACCATCGCCTCGATCGCCTCGCGCATATAGCCATGCCTGGCAAAGGTTTCTCCGGTCCAATAGCCCAGCGTGGCCGATTGCGCGGGGCCCCGGCGCACGTTGTCCAGCGTGATCGCCCCCACCAGGGTCCGATCCTCGCGCCGGATCAGGAACAGCGGCATGGCGGTGCCGGAGTTCACCGACCGCTGCGCCCAGTAGACCCGGTTGGTAAAGGCCTTGCGCGTCAGGTGGTCTTCGGCCCAGGCCGGTTCCCATTTGGTCAGGTAATCGCGGCTTCTGATCCTCAGGCTGGTCCAGTCGCGGAAATCGGCATGTTGCGGCGGACGCAGGGTCAGCCTCTCTGTTTCGATGCGTATTTTCCGTTTGACCAACAGCATCAGGCAGCGCGTCGGGCCTGTAACGCATCCAGCGTCGGCGCGTTCTCCACCGGGCCGTAGAGCGCCAGTGCCGCCGGCGAAATCTCTGCCATATGTTGCGCCAGGTCGCGCACATCACCGGTGGTCACGGCATCGATTTTCTCGATGGTCTCGGACAGGGGCGGGATGCGGTCCCAGATCTGGATCAGCCGCGCCAGCCGTTCGGCCCTGTTGGAGGGGCTTTCCAGCCCCATCAGCAGGCCCGCTTTCATCTGTGCGCGGGCGCGGGCAACCTCGGCCGGCGACATGTCACTGGCGGCACGTTTCATTTCGTCAATGGTGATCTCGGCCAGCTCCGGCAGCTGCGCGGCAGATGTGCCCGCATAGATCGTGGTCATGCCGGTGTCGGCATAGGCCCCGGCCTGGGCAAAGATCGTATAGCACAGCCCGCGGTTCTCGCGGACCTCCTGGAACAGGCGGCTCGACATGCCGCCGCCCAGCGCGGAGGCATAGATCTGCGCCACGTAGATATCGTCGGCACGGTAGCCGGGCGATTCGAAACCCAGCGCGAAATGGGCCTGCTCCAGCGCCTTGATCTGCCGGGTCTCGCCGCCCCGGAAGGTCGCGTTCTGCATCTGGAACATCGGCTTGGCCTGCATGTCGCCAAACAGGGTCTCTGCCAGCTTCACGATCTCGTCGTGGTTCACGGCACCGGCGGCGGCAAGGATCATCTGGTCGGGGCCATAGTGATCGGCAATGAAACCCTGCAGGTCCTGGCGGTTGAAATTCGACACCCGTTCGGTCGGCCCCAGAATGGTGCGTCCCAGCGGCTGATCAGGATAGGCTTCTTCCTGCAACCAGTCGAAAATCACGTCATCGGGGGTATCCAGCGCCTGTCCGATTTCCTGCAGGATCACGCCGCGCTCGACCTCGATCTCCCTGGGGTCCAGCACCGGGTTGCGCAGGATGTCGGCAATCACGTCCAGCCCCAGCGCCACGTCGTTTTCCAGCACCCGCACGTAATAGGCCGTCACCTCGCGCGAGGTATAGGCGTTGATATAGCCGCCCACATCCTCGATCGCCTCGGCAATCTGGAGCGAGCTGCGTCTGGCCGTCCCCTTGAACGCCATATGTTCAAGGAAATGTGCGATGCCGTTCTGCTGCGGCGTCTCGTGGCGTCCGCCCGCAGTCACCCACACCCCGACGGAGGCCGAGGCGAGCCCCGGCATATGTTCGGTCACGATGCGAAAGCCATTGGGCAGGCGGGTCTGGTTCAGGCTCATGCGGAAAGATTTTCCTTGATATGTTTTTTCAGGGCACCGAGATCGTTGTCGATGCGTGTGAAACGCTCCGGCCGGTCAAAAAGGTCCGCCATATGCGGCGGCAGGTCAGGGCGCAATCCGGTGGCAGCCTCGACCGCATCGGGGAATTTTGCCGGATGTGCCGTGGCCAGTGTGACCATTGGGGTGGTCGCGTCACGATGTTCCTCGGCGACCTTGACCCCCACGGCGGAATGCGGACAGAGCAGCTCGCCCATGGTTTCACGGGCGCTTGCGATGGTGGCGGAGGTCTCCTCTTCCGAGGCGCGGCCCGAGCGGTAAATGGCCTGCAGGGCCTGCATCGCACCCTGGCTCACGTCGAAACCGCCCCGCCCCAGCTCGGCCATCAGTTGCCCCACCGCGTTGCCGTCGCGCCCGTAGGCATCAAACAGCGCGCGTTCGAAGTTCGAGGAGACCTGGATGTCCATCGAAGGGCTGATCGAGGGATGTACAGTGGATTTGTGATACCCCTGCCCCTTCAGGCAGCGGTCCAGGATGTCGTTCTGGTTGGTGGCCACAACCAGGTCGCGGATCGGCAGGCCCATCCGCTTGGCGATATAGCCTGCGAAGATGTCACCGAAATTGCCTGTGGGCACGGTGAAGCTGACCTCGCGCTCAGGCGCGCCAAGGCTGACAGCGGCAGAGAAGTAATAGACCACCTGTGCCAGCACCCGGCCCCAGTTGATCGAATTGACGCCTGCCAGCTTTACACTGTCGCGGAACTCGAAATCGTTGAACATATCCTTCAGCCGGGCCTGACAATCGTCGAAATCGCCATCGACGGCCAGCGCATGCACGTTGGATTCCGACGGCGTGGTCATCTGGCGGCGCTGCACGTCGCTGACCCGGCCATGCGGGTAGAGGATGAAGACATCCACGTTGCTCAACCCCCGGAACGCCTCGATCGCCGCCGATCCGGTATCGCCCGAGGTCGCGCCGACGATGGTCACCCGGTCGCCCCGGCGGGCAAGCGCCGCCTGGAACATCTGGCCGATCATCTGCATGGCAAAGTCCTTGAACGCCAGCGTCGGGCCGTGAAACAGCTCCAGCAGGAAATGGCCGGGGGCCAGCTGCACCAGCGGCGCGCGGGCGCCATGGCTGAACCCGGCATAGGCACGGTCGATGATGGCGCGGAAGGCGTCGTCGCTGAAGGTATCCCCGATAAAGGGGCGCATGACGGCAAAGGCGGTTTCCTCATAGCTCTTGCCGTGCAGTGCCGCGATCTGGTCGGAGGTCAGGGTCGGAATCACCTCCGGCACATAGAGCCCGCCGTCGCGCGCCAGCCCGGTCAGCATCGCCTCTTCAAAGGTCAGCGCGGGGGCCTGGCCCCGTGTGGAGATATAGCGCATGGGTTCAGCTTTCGGTTTTGGCACGGCGGCGCAGGAAATAGAGGGACATGGCGGCCCAGATTGCCGCCAGCGAAAACCATGTAATGGCATATTGCAGATGATCGTTCGGGATACGCGACGTGTCCACGGGCAAGGGCGACACCGGTGCCGCGTCATACGACAGGGCGCGCGCAACCACCAGCACCGGTTCGCTTTGCAAGAGCTGTGACATGGCGGTGACATCGCGGGCGAACCAGATGTTGCCGTCAATGTCCGGGGCGGGTGTGAAACTGTCGGTCTCCTGCGGCCATTGCAGGTTGCCGGTGATTGTCACCGGCCCGTCCGGAAGCGGGGGTGCAACCGCCTCGTTGGGGATGTAGCCCCGATCCACCAGCAACCGGCGATCTCCGGTGTTCAACGCGGTGATCAAACGGTAGCCCGCGCCCTGATCTTTCTGCGAGACAAGTACACGCAGGGTCTGCCCTTCAAAGCTTCCGGTAACCTCGACGGGGAGATAGGCTGCCTCTTTTGGGTCGGGCTGCTCCGGCAGGGGGACGGCGGGTGCCTCGATCCTGCCATTGATCTCGGCCAGGATGCCCTGTTTCCAGGTCAGGCGCTGCACCTGCCAGACGCCGAGGCTGATCAGGATGGCGGCACCGCCGAGACCGATGAGGATGACAAAAAGCGCGCGGCTCATGCAGGGGTCCGTGTTGCAACGAAAAAGCGCGCGAAGCGGATCGCGCGCTTTGGGGTTTTAGGCGACGGGGCGGCGGATGCAACCCCGCGCGAAGGATCAGCCCGCAGGCACGCCCCAGATGTAGACGGCAAAGAACAGGAACAGCCAGACGACGTCCACGAAGTGCCAGTACCATGCAGCGGCCTCGAAACCGACATGCTTCTCGGGTGTGAAATCACCCCGCATGGCACGGATCAGGCATACCGTCAGGAACACGGTGCCGATGATCACATGTGCGCCGTGGAAACCGGTGGCCATGAAGAAGGCGGAAAAGAACGCGTCGCCGCCAAAGGTCCATTCGTGATGCAAAAGCAGCTCGCCGTATTCATAGGCCTGCAGCGCGGTAAAGGCGATGCCCAGTACGATGGAGATTGCCAGCCCGCTGACCAGGTCCTTGCGGTTGTTTTCATGCACCAGCGCATGGTGCGCCCATGTCACGGCGCAGCCCGACAGCAGCAGGATCAGCGTGTTGATCAGCGGCAGGTGGAAGGCGTTCACCGGGTCGAAGACCGGCGGCACGTATTCCGAGCCCACATATTCGTTCATCGGGTAGAGGGCCTGTTTGAAGAAGGTCCAGAACCAGGCGACAAAGAACATCACCTCGGACATGATGAACAGGATGAAGCCATAGCGCAGGCCGATGCGCACGACCGGGGTATGATCGCCGATGTGGCTTTCTGCGACGACGTCCTTCCACCAGGCGAACATCACGTAAAGCACGCCCACAAAGCCGCCCCAGAACAGGAACGGTGTCACGTCATGCATCCACAGGACAGCGCCGAACAGCATGGCAAAGCCGCTGATCGCGCCGATCAGCGGCCAGCTGGACGGGGCGAGAATATGGTAGTCGTGGTTCTTAGCATGGGCCATGTGCCGGGGTCCCTCTTGATTAATTCAGGTCTGTTGCTGTCTCTGCATCAAGGGCGGCATAGCCCTCGGGCAGATCAATTTCGTAGAATGTATATGACAGGGTGATGGTGTGTACATACTTGCCATCCCTGTCATTGACGATTTCGGGATCGACATAGAAGCTGACCGGCATCTGCACGGTCTCACCGGGGGCGAGAACCTGTTCGGTAAAGCAGAAACAGTCGATCTTGTCGAAGAACGCCCCCGCGGAATAGGGCGTCACGTTATAGCTGGCCTGCCCGGCGATGGGCCGATCCGTGGGATTATGCGCCTCGTAGAAGGTAAGGGCGGTCTCGCCGATGCGCACTTCCATCTCGCGCTCCACCGGCTTGAAGCTCCAGGGCATGCCGCTGTTGAGGTTGCCGTCGAAGCGGACCTTGATGGTCTGGTCGAGGATATTGTCGCCGCCGCCGCCCACGACCTGCGGCACGCCGCCAAAGCCGGTGACCCGGCAGAACCAGTCATAGAAAGGCACGGAGGCCCATGCCAGACCGCCCATGAGGACCACAACAGAAACGGTTTGAAGAACTGTCTTCTGCGGACCGGTAATTGCCATCAGTCCTGCCCCCCGACGGCGGCGGGCGGATTGGCTGTTCCCGGCGCGCGGGTGAAATCGGTCTGGGTAATCTTGACAAAGGTCAGCACCATGACCAGCACCACGAAGCCGCCCAGCATCAGGCCGACGCCGACGTTGCGGCCCTTGCGTCTTGTGTGAATCTCATGCTCTGCGCGAATGGCCATTACCAGCCTCCCATGCCCCAGGTCCGCAGCGTCGCCTCGACCAGGATCGCGCCGAAGTGCAGGAACAGGTAATACAATGACAGACGGAAGAACTTGCGCTCCACCAGATAATTGTCCGCTTCGGCCGCTGCCTCGTCCCGCTGCCAGATGCGCCATGCGCCGATCAGGAACAGCAGGTTCAGCACCACCGATACGGTCAGATAAATATAGCCGCCGATGGCGGTAAAGCCGGTGCCGACAGCCAGCAGCGCAAGCAGCACGGTATAGGCCATGATGTGACGGCGTGTGGCCGGGCGGCCGTGGGTCACGGTCAGCATCGGCACATTCGCATCGTCATAATCGGACCGCATGAACAGCGCCAGCGCCCAGAAATGCGGCGGCGTCCACATGAAGATCAGCGCGAACATCAGCCAGGCCTCGACCGAGAAACTGCCGGTTGCGATGATCCAGCCGATCACCGGCGGAAAGGCCCCTGCCGCGCCGCCGATCACGATGTTCTGCGGTGTCGCACGCTTGAGCCACATGGAATAGACGACGGCATAGAAAAAGATGGTGAACAGCAGCATGCCGGCTGCCAGAAGATTCGCGGAGAGGCCCAGCATCATGACAGAGAGGAGCGAAAGCCCCACGCCCAGCGCCAGCGCCTCGCCCGGTTGCACCTTGCCTGCCGGAATGGGCCGCTTGGCCGTGCGGCGCATCACCGAGTCGATGTCCGCGTCCCACCACATGTTCAGCGCACCCGAGGCCCCCGCGCCAATGGCCACAAAGAGGATGGAGGCGAAACCGATCACCGGATGCACCGACACCGGTGCGGCCAGCATGCCGACCAGGGCCGTGAAGACCACCAGTTGCATCACGCGCGGCTTCAACAGGGCAAAGTAATCACCCAGTTCCGCTTCGTTTTCCAAGGCTGGCGTTTGGCTGACGTCGGTCATGGGACACCTTTAGCTGGCAACAGGGTGGACAGCATCCACCATACAATCACTGCAGGCCACTCGGGGCCTGCAGGTCGGGCGCGGTGACGGACACCGCGCCGCGAGGATCAGTCAGCCGAAGCGACTGTCAGAGTCTGGGGAATACCGGCGTATTCCTCCTTGGCCTTGCCCAGCCAGTCGGCATAGGCGGCTTCGGACACCACTTTGACAGTGATCGGCATATAGGCATGGGCTTGGCCGCAAAGTTCGGAACACTGGCCGAAATAGACACCTTCACGCTCCGCGCTGAACCACAGTTCGGCCAGACGGCCCGGCACCGCATCCTGCTTGACGCCAAAGGCCGGAACGGTCCAGGCATGGATCACGTCAGAGCCGGTGACCTGCATCACGATGGTCTTGCCCACCGGCACGACAACAGCGGTATCTGTCGCCAGCAGCCATTCGTCACGCGAATAACCGGCGGCTTCAAGCTTGGCCACCATGACATCGTCCAGGGTGTTGGCGATGGCACCTGCGGCTTCGTCCTCGGCTGTCAGGGTGGCGGGCGCGCCGATCATGTAGCTGTCAAAGCCGAAACCTTCGTCCACGTATTCATAGGACCAGTACCACTGGTTGCCGGTCGCCTTGATGGTGATGTCGGCTTCGGGAATTTCCTGCTGGCGGAACAGGATCGGCAGCGAATAGGCGCCGATCAGCACCAGAATCACGATCGGACCAACCGTCCAGGCAATTTCGATGGGTGTATTGTGGGTAAAGGACGACGGGTTCGGATTCCGCTTCTTGCCGTAGCGCAGGATCACCCAGATGATCAGACCGGTCACGAACAGGGTGATCAGGGTGATGATGACAAGGATCAGCCAGTCGAGATCATGAATATCCTGTGCCAGCCGGGTCACGGCAGGCTGAAAGCCCATTTTGCCGTCCACGGGCGTACCGATGACCTCAAGCCCATCAATGCGCAGATTGTCCTGGGCCAGTACCGGCATGGCCCCGAGGCCTGCCAAGAGCGCGCTAAGAGAGAGAAGTTTTTTCATAAGTCGTCCTGATCTTGTGACCATGTTTGGCTACGGTTTCGCCGGAAGAAGCAGATGATCCCTGCCCGCCCCGTTGTAATCTGGGTGCTTACAATCATATTCTATCCTCAAGATAAAGCCACTTCGATTGCGGCAAACAGACGCGATGCGCATTTTGTGGCACCAATTCAGGACAATTTCATGAGCAGCACCCCCTTTTCCCCCTTCAACGACCTGCTGGACCGCGATGCGGCCCTGAAAACCCTGCGCGAGGCCGTTGCCGGTGCCGATGATGGCGAGCTGTTCTTTGAACGGCGCCGGTCGGAGGGGCTGATGTTCGATGACGGGCGGCTCAAGACGGCAAGCTATGATGCCTCCGAAGGGTTCGGATTGCGCGCGGTGCGTGGCGAGGTGGCGGGTTACGCCCATTCCACCGAAGTCTCCCATGCCGCGCTGGAACGCGCCTGCGAGACTGCGCGCCTGGCCGTGGCAGACGGCGGCGGCACCTGGGCCGATGCGCCGGAGGGCACCAACCGCAAGCTCTATACGGACGAGGATCCGATCGCCGGGGCCGCCTTTCCCGTCAAGATCCAGACTCTGCGCGAGATCGACGCCTTTGCCCGCGATCTGGACAGCCGGGTGGTGCAGGTCAGCGCCAGCATTTCGGCCTCGCTGCAGGAAATCGAGATTCTCCGGCCGGAAGGCACCTCCGTCAGGGACGTGCGCCCGATGACGCGGGTGAATGTCTCGGTCATCGTCGAACAGAACGGCCGCCGCGAAAGCGGCACGGCAGGCGGCGGCGGGCGGATCGGGCTGGATGGCATGCTGGCCCCCGAAGACTGGCAGGCCAAGGCGCGCGAGGCGCTGCGCGTCGCGGTGGTCAACCTTGATGCCGTGCCTGCCCCCGCGGGTGTGATGGATGTGGTGCTTGGCCCCGGCTGGCCCGGTATCCTGCTGCACGAGGCCATTGGCCACGGGCTGGAGGGCGATTTCAACCGCAAGGGGTCGTCGGCCTTTGCCGGGCTGATGGGCCAGCAGATCGCCGCCCCCGGTGTCACGGTGCTGGACGACGGGACGATCCCGGACCGGCGCGGGTCGATCAGCGTCGATGACGAGGGCACGCCCTCGGCCAGGAACGTGCTGATCGAGGACGGGCGGCTGGTGGGTTACATGCAGGACCGGCAGAATGCGCGGCTGATGGGGGTCAAGAGCACCGGCAACGGGCGGCGCGAATCCTTTGCGCATATTCCCATGCCGCGCATGACCAACACCTATATGCTGGGCGGCGATGCAGCCCCCGGCGATATCGTGGCGGACCTGCGCGATGGCATCTACGCGGTGGGATTCGGTGGCGGTCAGGTCGATATCACCAATGGCAAGTTCGTGTTCTCCTGCACCGAGGCCTACCGGGTTCAGAACGGCGTGGTCGGCGCACCGGTCAAGGGGGCGACGCTGATCGGCGACGGTGCCACCGCGCTGAAGCAGATCAGGGCCATCGGCAATGACCCCAGCCTTGACCCCGGCATGGGCAATTGCGGCAAGCAGGGCCAGTGGGTGCCGGTGGGCGTGGGCCAGCCGACGCTGATGATCGGCGGGCTGACGGTAGGCGGCTCTGCCACCTGAACCGGCACTGCCGTTGCGCCCTTCATGATATACCGACCCTTGCCGTCAGGCAGGCAGTTTGTGCCAAAACGGCAGCAGTTGATTCACGCCCTGTTAACCGCGCTGTCCTATACCTGATTCTGCAACGGACGGAGACACGGGATGACTGACAAGGACCAACATCCTTCTTCCACTCACCCCCCACTCCCACCCACCCCGGAAGACGAACAGCTTGCCCGGCTTCGTCTGTTGCGCTCGCGCCGGGTCGGAATAGCGACGTATAAACGACTGCTGACTGAATACGGCACTGCGCAGAACGCGCTGGCCGCGCTGCCGGAGGTGGCGCGCGCCGCAGGCGTTTCCAGCTATACCCCCTGCCCCGAGGGCGTGGTTCTCGCTGAATTGAAAACCGCCCGTGCTGCGGGCGCGCAATTGCTGGCACTGGGGGAATCCCCCTATCCCGAACCACTGGCGGAACTTGCGGATGCGCCGCCCTTTCTGTGGTGTCTGGGCGATCCCGCACTGCTGTCGCGGCCCATGGTTTCCCTGGTGGGTGCGCGCAATGCATCGTCGCTGGGCACTAGGATGGCGCGCGCCCTGGCACATGATCTTGGTACCGCGGGATATGTCGTGGTCTCCGGCCTTGCGCGCGGGGTCGATGCCGCCGCACATCTGGGCGCATTGGACAGCGGAACCATCGCCGTGCAGGCGGGCGGTGTCGACGTGATCTATCCTGCGGAAAACGCCGAACTGGCCCGCGACATTGGCCGCCGCGGGTTGCGGCTTTCCGAACAGCCCTTTGGCCTGCAACCGATGGCGCGCCACTTTCCCAGCCGCAATCGCATCATATCGGGCCTGTCGCGCGCCACGGTGGTGGTGGAGGCTGCCGCGAAATCCGGCAGCCTGATCACCGCGCGCGATGCGCTTGATCAGGGCCGCGAGGTGCTGGCAGTGCCGGGTCATCCGCTGGATGCGCGTGCGGCAGGCTGCAACATGCTGATCCGCGACGGGGCGATGCTGGTGCGGTCCGCGGTGGATGTCCTGGATGCCCTGTCGGAAAGCACCCCGTTCAATGGCACGGTGCCGGGCACTGCCGAAAACCTGTCTGGCCTGCGCGCGCCCGCCTCGGCGCCACCGCCCCGGCACAGCCTGAAGGACGCCGCGCGCCTGCACCAGCAGATCCTGTCACGTCTTGGCCCGTCGCCCCTTGCCGAAGACCAGTTGATCCGCGATCTGAAAGCCGCACCGGCGCAGGTCGCACCGGCGCTTGTCGACCTCGAACTTGACGGACAAATCGCGCGGCAACCCGGCGGCCTGCTGACCAGAGTGGTTTGACCATCGCCCGATCCGCGTCCCAAGGCGGCAGATGAAACAAGGTGGCGGCGGGGAAAGGCGGCCCTCATCCGCTGAGCCTTGCCGCCCCGGACCAGGAGGCATGCGAAGCGGCCAGGGCCGCAGTTTGCCGCGCGCATCGCATCGTCTGCAGAGCTGCCTTTGCCGCCATGCTGACTGCCACGATCAGCCCCTCCCGCAGCCTTCGGGGATCGGCCCGTCGGACTGAGGCGCATTGACAATCCACCCCGCCATCCCACATGACACAACGCACGAACGCGCCCGCTTTTATTATCAAGGTACTGAATTCATGCCAGTTGTTGTTGTCGAATCTCCTGCCAAGGCCAAAACGATCAACAAGTATCTGGGGGACAATTACACCGTTCTTGCCTCTTACGGCCACGTCCGCGACCTGCCGCCCAAGGACGGGTCTGTGGACACCGAGCATGATTTCGACATGAAATGGGAAGTCGCCAGCGACAGCAAGAAACATGTCAAGGCCATCGCCGATGCGCTGAAGAACGACAACGAACTGATCCTCGCAACCGACCCCGACCGCGAAGGCGAGGCGATCAGCTGGCACCTGCAAGAGACGCTGACCGCCCGCAAGTCGATCAAGAAGGACACGCCGGTCAGCCGCGTGGTGTTCAACGCGATCACCAAGGCCGCGGTAACCGAAGCGATGAAAAACCCGCGTCAGGTCGACATGCCGCTGGTGGAGGCCTATCTGGCCCGCCGCGCGCTGGATTATCTGGTGGGGTTCAACCTCTCTCCGGTGCTGTGGCGCAAGCTGCCCGGTGCGAAATCGGCGGGCCGGGTGCAATCGGTCACCCTGCGCCTGATCGTCGAGCGCGAGATGGAGATCGAAGCCTTCCGCGCCCGCGAATACTGGACCGTCAAGGCGCTGCTGGCGACACCACGGGGTCAGGAATTCGAGGCCCGGCTGGTCACGCTGGCGGGCGACAAGCTGGAAAAATTCGACCTTTCCGATGGCACCAGGGCCGAAATGGCTGTGCAGGCGATCACCAGCCGCGACCTCACCGTCACCAGCGTCGAGGCGAAACCGGCCACCCGCAACCCATCCGCCCCTTTCATGACCTCAACCCTGCAGCAGGAGGCCAGCCGCAAGTTCGGCATGGGCGCGCGCCAGACCATGAGCACCGCGCAGCGCCTATATGAAGCGGGGCACATTACCTATATGCGGACCGATGGCATCGACATGGCGCCCGAGGCCGTGACCATGGCGCGCGACGCGATCAAGGAACGATTCGGCGCCGATTATGTCCCCGGTGAGCCGCGCATCTACAAGAACAAGGCGAAGAACGCGCAGGAAGCACATGAATGCATCCGGCCCACGGACATGACCCGTGATGCGGCCTCGCTCAAGCTCGAATCGGACCAGGCCAAGCTTTACGACCTGATCTGGAAACGCACCCTTGCCTGCCAGATGGCCAGCGCCCGGATGGAGCGGACCACGGTCGAGGTCGGCAGCAAGGACGGTCAGGTCGGCCTGCGCGCCACCGGTCAGGTTGTGCTCTTCGACGGGTTTCTGCGCGTCTATGAAGAAGGCCGCGATGACGTGGTGGACGAGGACGACAAGCGCCTGCCCCAGATCAGCGAAGGCGACAAGATGGACAAGCGCGCCGTCACGCCCGAACAGCATTTCACCCAGCCCCCGCCGCGCTATACCGAGGCGACGCTGGTCAAGCGGATGGAAGAACTGGGCATCGGCCGCCCCTCCACCTATGCCAGCATCGTCACCACGATCCAGGACCGTGAATATGTGCGCCGCGAGGGCCAGCGCCTGATCCCCGAGGACAAGGGCCGTCTGGTCACCGCCTTTCTGGAGAACTACTTCCGCCGCTACATCGGTTATGATTTCACCGCCGATCTCGAAGACCAGCTCGACAAGGTCTCTGCGGCCGATGCGAATTACAAGGACGTGCTGGGCCGGTTCTGGCGCGACTTTTCCGCCGCGATTGCGGAAACCTCCGAGCTGCGCATCACCGAGGTGCTGGAAAAGATCAACGAGGTGCTGGAGCCGCATCTGTTCCCGCCCACCGAAGACGGCAGCGATCCGCGGCTGTGCCCGCATTGCGGTGCGGGCCGGCTTTCGATGCGCACCGCGCGGTCCGGCGGGGCGTTCATCGGCTGCTCCAACTATCCTGAGTGCCGCTATACGCGCCCCTTTGGCCCGCCCGACCCGGAAGCCGAGGCCAGCGCCATCCCCCCCGACGGCAAGCTTTTGGGCACCGATCAGGGCGAGGAGATCCGCGTTTTCAAGGGCCGCTTCGGGCCTTATGTCCAGCGCGGAGAGGTGACGGAAGAAAACAAGAAGCCGCCGCGCCAGTCGATCCCCAAGGAATGGCCGCCGGAGGAGCTGGAGCTTGAACGCGCGCTGATGCTGCTGTCGCTGCCGCGCGAGATTGGTCCGCACCCCGAGGATGGCGTGATGGTCTGGTCCAACATCGGGCGCTACGGCCCCTACCTCAAACACGCGGAAAGCACCTCGCACCGGGGCGGCACCAATGCCAACCTGGAAAACATCGAAGAGGTCTTTACCGTCGGCATGAACCGCGCGGTGCAGCTGCTGGCCGAGAAAGTCGCCAGCCGGGGCGGACGCGGACAGGCCGCGAAACCGCTGCGCGAACTGGGTGAGCATCCGGAAGCGGGCGGTGCCGTCAATGTGATGAAGGGCAAATACGGGCCTTACGTGAAGTGGGAAAAGATCAATGCGACGATTCCCGACACGATCGACCCCGAAGATCTGACCATGGCGCAGGCGATCACCCTGATCGACGAACGCGCGGCCAAGTCCGGCAAGAAAAAACCCGTGGCAAAGAAAAAACCGGCTGCGAAAAAGAAGGCCGCCCCCAAAAAACCCGCTGTCAAGAAAGCCTGACTGCGACAAAATGACCGCTGATCAAAGACTTGTGATTTGAACCTGCCCCCGAAGCTTGCCAGACCAGTGGCAAAACTTCAGGCGAAAGGCAGACCAATGACAGAGCATCTGAGCAAGCGCGGTTTCATCATCGGGGCAACGGCAACATTGTTTGCCCCGACTGTCCTGCGGGCAGACCCCGGCGACCTCAACCCGGTGCGGCGCAATGCGACCAGCTTTGTCTCGCAACGCTGGCAGGACCACTTTGACAGCCTGGGCAAGGCCGCCATCGTTGCCGACACCACCAGCCGCGCGCTGCATTTCTGGAGCGGTGACGGAAAGACCTACAATGTCTACCCCACCTCCGTGCCCCGCAGCGACGAGCTGACCAAGCGCGGGTATACAAAGATCGTGCGCAAGCGCGTCGGTCCCGACTGGACCCCGACACCCAGCATGATCGAACGCGACCCGGAGCTGAAATACATGCCCCCCGGCCCCGACAATCCGCTGGGGACCCATGCCATGTACCTGAGCTGGCCCGCCTATCTGATCCACGGCACCCATGACACGCGCAAGATCGGGCGGCAAAGCTCTGACGGCTGCATCGGGCTTTACAACCACATGATCGAAGCCCTGTACCAGATCGCCCCGATCGGGACGCAGGTGCGTATCGTGTAATCCGCCGGTCGGCGCGCAACCCCTGCATGAATTGACTTTGCCGCGACGCGGCGTCACAAGTTCTTCTGACCATAGCGACAGGGGATCATGCAGAATGAACAAAATCTACGCAACCGCCACCGAGGCGCTGGAAGGCGTTCTGTCAGATGGCATGCTGATCGCCGCCGGGGGCTTTGGCCTCTGCGGCATTCCGGAATTGCTGCTGCAGGCGATCAAGGAGAATGGTGCCAAGAACCTGACCTTTGCGTCCAACAACGCGGGCGTGGACGATTTTGGCATCGGCATCCTGTTGCAGACCCGGCAGGTGAAAAAGATGATCTCCTCCTACGTGGGCGAGAACGCGGAATTCATGCGACAGTATCTGTCCGGTGAGCTGGAGCTTGAGTTCAATCCCCAAGGCACCCTGGCCGAACGGATGCGCGCGGGCGGCTGCGGCATCCCCGGTTTCTACACCAAGACCGGTGTCGGCACCCAGATCGCCGAGGGCAAGGAAGTCAAACAGTTCAACGGCGAGGATTACATCCTCGAAGAGGGCATTTTTGCCGACCTCAGCATCGTCAAGGCCTGGAAGGCCGACGACACCGGCAACCTGGTGTTCCGCAAGACCGCGCGCAATTTCAACCCGCCTGCCGCCATGTGCGGCAAGGTCTGCATCGCAGAGGTCGAGGAAATCGTGCCGCGCGGGTCTCTTGACCCCGACGCGATCCACCTGCCGGGCATCTACGTGCACCGGATCGTCCAGGGCACCCACGAGAAACGCATCGAACAGCGCACCACGCGCAAGCGGGAGGAAGCATAATGGGCTGGGATCGCAATCAGATGGCCGCACGCGCGGCACAAGAGCTGGAAGACGGCATGTATGTGAACCTCGGCATCGGGATTCCGACGCTGGTGGCCAATTATGTCGGTGACAAGGACATCACCCTGCAATCCGAGAATGGCATGCTGGGCATGGGCCCCTTCCCCCTTGAGGGCGATGAGGACCCCGACCTGATCAATGCGGGCAAGCAGACGATCACCGAACTTTCCCGCACCTCCTATTTCGACAGCGCCATGAGTTTCGGCATGATCCGCGGCGGCAAGATTGCCGCGGCGATCCTGGGGGCCATGGAAGTGGCCGAAAACGGCGATCTGGCGAACTGGATGATCCCCGGCAAGCTGGTCAAGGGCATGGGCGGCGCGATGGACCTTGTCGCAGGGGTCGGCAAGGTCATTGTCGTGATGGACCACCAGAACAAGGCCGGTGAAAGCAAGGTGCTCAAGGAATGCAGCCTGCCGCTGACCGGCAAGGCCGTGGTGGACCGGATCATCACCAACCTTGGTGTGCTGGACGTGGTCGAAGGCGGTTTGAGAATTGTCGAATGCGCAGATGGCGTCACCGAGGACGAGTTGCGCGCGGCGACCGAGGCGACGATTGTCTGAGATCACCCGCGAGGTCAGCGGCAGCAAGGGCCGCTATGTCCTGACCCAGGACGGTCACGAGGCTGAGCTGACCTATTCGCGCCTTGGTGAAACCCAGGTGATCGCGGATCACACCGGCGTACCGGAAGCCCTGAAAGGCACTGGCGCCGGTCTGAAACTGGTAACACGGCTGGTCGAGGATGCGCGTGCCGAGGGTTTCAAGATCGTGCCGCTCTGCCCCTTCGTGAACGCGATGCGGCGGAAACATCCGGAATGGGCGGACGCCTTCAACGTCTGAAGGCCGGGTTGCACGATCTTTTCAAAAAGATCGGACCGGAGTTTTCAAAAACTCCGTTTCTCCCGCTGACCATGCCGCTCTGCCCTCTCGTGAGCGGCGGGCGGCGAAAACATCCGTGACTGGCGGAGGCTTTCGATGTCTGCAAGGCCGGGTGTCGCGATCTTTTCAAAAAGATCGGACCGGAGTTTTCAAAAACTCCGGTTCTCCCGCTGACCATGGCGCTCTGCCCTCTCGTGAGTGGCGGGTGGCGAAAACATCCGTGACTGGCGGAGGCTTTCGATGTCTGCAAGGCCGGGTGTCGCGATCTTTTCAAAAAGATCGGGCCGGAGTTTTTAAAAACTCCGTTTCTCGCCACTCAGTTCATCGCAGCAAATACACAGCCGTCCGAGATCAGCTCGGGCGGGGTCTTGCACAAGCCCTTGGCCACCTGGAAGGCCGCCAGCACCTTGGGCACGTAGTCGCGCGTCTCGGCAAAGGGCGGCACACCGGCGTGTTTGCGCACCGAGCCCTCTCCGGCATTATACCCTGCCAGCACCAGGATCGGGTCGCGGTCAAATTCGTCCATCAGCCAGTTCAGGTATTTCACCCCGCCGGTGATGTTCTGGGAAGACGCCAGGCTGTCCGTCACCCCGAACCGTTCCGCCGTGGCGGGCATCAGTTGCATCAGCCCCTGCGCACCGGCCCGGCTGACGGCATCAGGCTTTCCGGCGGATTCCACGGTGATCACCGCCAGCACCAGCGCGGGCGAGACCTGCGTCCCGATGGTGGAACGCAGGATGTCGATGCCGTTGACCTTGGCGATATCCTGCATCTGCTGCAGGCGCGGGCTGTTGACGCGGTCGGCCGCGCCCGCCAGCGTTGCCATCGCGGTTTCCAGACGTCCCGGACCGGATTGCGCAATATTCGGAGATACCTTTTCCCAGAACCAGTCATATTGACCAGGTTCCCTGGGCGGGATGGCCCCCGATGGCTGCGCCACGACGTCGGGGCCGACCCTGGGCTTCAGCGCTGCGGCCTGAACCGCCGGGTCGATCTGGATGCCGATCCGTGGCCGGCTTCCCGGTTTGGGGGCCTTGATCCGCTTGGCGCTGAAATCTGCAAAGGGACGCGCGCTCTCCGCCCATAGCGGTGCCGCCACCATGGCGCCCGAAAAGAGCGCGATTGCCAGAATACGATACATGCCTGCCTGCCGTTGTTTGTTTATCGGCTCGATTTTCAGACAGCTTCCCACAAAATCACTGTCGAAACCAGTAAATCGCGCCGCGCGCCCTGCCAAAACCCCTAAATCGAGGCAGGAATTGCGGCAATTTCGCCATAATTCGCCCCAAGATCTTTCGAATTTAACTAAACCCACACGTGTATCGCGGGAAATTTCGTTTAATAACATGTGCTTGTAAATTTTTTGGCCAGAGATGGGCGAAAAAACCAAAAAGTCACATTTGCCGCCAAATTCATGCCCCAATCAGACAGCTATATAGCGTCATACCAAGTCGGACAGGCGCTCAACTGAGAGAACGGCGCCACCAACGGACGGCAGGGTGTAACCTTAAAACCTGATCCTTGGAGGGACAAACCATGATGAACTTCTTCGCAAACTTCAAATCTGACGAATCCGGCGCCGTGACTGTTGACTGGGTCGTGCTGACCGCCGCCGTTGTTGGCCTGGCCGTCGCAGCCTACTCCTCGATCCAGACCGGCGCTTCCGGCCTGACCGACCGTACAGCGACATACCTGGACAACCGTACACCCGGCACCAACTAATTCTCACCTGATGGTGTGAAATTGCGGGGCCGCACTCTGTTGATCAGACTGCGGCCCCGTTTTCGTCCCGGTCGGACGATCGGGTCAACCCTCTTTAAGAGGAGCACAACCATGTTGCGCAAACTGAAGCAATTCCGAAAATCCGAACGTGGCGCAGTCACGGTGGATTGGGTTGTCCTGACTGCTGCAGTCGTCTCACTGGCGGTTGTAATTGTCGTGGCGATCCACAACGGCGCAGAAAGCGTGGGCGATGGCACTGGCACCTGGCTGGGCAATCGATTGGTCGGGAACTGACCACAAACTGACTTGACGGGCCGGCCTCCGGGTCGGCCTTTCGGGCGCTCTTCTCCGATGATCCTGACCCTGTCAGCGTCGCGGCGGCGGGCGCCCAACCCTTTCCACCGGAGAGGCAAAGTTTCGTCATATTCGGCTGCTAGGCCGGGTGTTGACAAAGAGGCGTCGGGCAATCCCGGCACGAATGAGCAAGAGGTGATAACATGCGGATGGTATTTGGACTGGTCCTTTTGGTGGGCATCGCGCTTGCCGGCGGGGCGGTATATCTGGCCAAGGATCGGATCGCGCAATACCAACTGGCGAATGCGCGCGCTCAGGAAGCCTTGTCCCAGGTTGTGCCCACGGTTTCGGTCTTTGTCGCCGAAGGCCCCCTGAAATACGGGCAGCGGCTGACCCCGGAGGACGTACGCGAAGTTGCATGGCCCGAGAATGCCATCCCCGAAGGTGCCTTTACAGATTATGCGGTCCTCTTCCCCGAAAATACGGATGAACCCCGCGTTGTCCTGCGCGCCATGGAGAAAGACGAAGCAATCATGGCGCTCAAGGTCACGGCACCGGGTGAAGATACCGGTCTGACTTCGCGGCTGGAACGCGGCAAACGCGCGTTTACCATCAAGGTTGACGTCTCCAGTGGCGTTTCGGGCTTCCTGCGTCCGGGCGACAAGGTCGATGTCTATTGGACAGGCCGCGTCAGCATCAACCGCGACACACCCAGCACCGAAGTCACCAAGCTGATCGAGGCCGGCGTGCAATTGATCGCGGTGGACCAATCCGCCGGTGGCGAGCTGAGCGAGGCGACCATCGCCCGCACCGTCACTGTTGCCGTCAGCCCGCAGCAGGTTGCCGGGCTTGCCCAGGCGCAATCGACCGGGAACCTCTCGCTGTCGCTGGTGGGTGCCGAAGATGACACGGTGGCCTCTGCCATCGAAGTGGACCAACGCGCGCTGCTTGGCATCGCTGCCGAGGAAATCAAGGCCGAAGTTGCCAAGGAAAAGGTCTGCACCATCCGCACACGGCGCGGTGCTGAAGTGGTCGAACTGCCGATCCCCTGCACCAACTGATCAGCTCCAAGGCCATCAAGGTTGTTGGAAACCAATCGCTTGACCCGGCGCCGCAGTGATGCGGCGCCGGTTCGGTTTTGCGTTATGTTGCTATTTGTCCACATAAGAAAACCAGCCGAACACCTTGATTCTTGCAATAAAATCGAAACTGACGCAGAGTGTTTCAAACGACGGGCGAAAAGACCCTACATTGAGGCGTGATCAAAAAGGCAGGTCACATGAAAATCGACAGATTTCTGAAAGCGGCTCTATTGGGCCTGACACTGACCGCTGCGCCTGTCGCAGTGCTCGCTCCCCTGACCGCCCAGGCGGATACGCTGCGGGTCATGAAACGTGGCACGAACGCGGCGCTCAACGTGCCGATGAACCGTGCGGTGGTGGTGGAAAGCGATATCCCCTTTGCCGAGCTCAGCATCGCCAACCCCGGTATCGCGGATATTTCATCGCTCTCCGATCGCACCATCTATGTGCTGGGCAAATCGCCGGGTCTGACCACGCTGACACTGCTTGACGCAAGCGGCCAGCTGATCACCAACGTCGATGTGCGCGTCGCGGCGGATGTGTCGGAGTTCAAGGAACGCCTGCGGCAGATCATGCCCGGCGAGAATATCGAAGTGCGCACCGCCAATGACGGCATCGTGTTGTCGGGCATCGTCTCTTCCACCCAGCGGCTTCAACGCGCGCTGGACCTCGCGGAGCGCTACGCCCCCGAACGGGTGTCCAACCTGATGAGCGTCGGTGGTATCCAGCAGGTGATGATGAAAGTGCGCTTTGCCGAGATGCAGCGCAACGTTTCCAAATCGCTTGGCGCATCGCTGGCGCTGAACGGGGCCATCGGCGGCACCGGGATCAACGGCGGCACCGGAACGACAAATACCTCCGGCGGGGTCGCAGGCTCGCTTGGTGGCAACATTCCAGCCGGCAACCAGAACGCGGGCGCGGTCCTCTTCGGATTCAATGCAGGATCGACCCAGGTTGGTATCCTGTTGGAAGCATTGGAAGAAAAAGGTGTCGTCCGGTTCCTGGCAGAGCCGAACCTGGTTGCACTTTCCGGGCAGGAGGCAAAATTCCTCGCCGGTGGCGAATATCCCGTCCCCGTGGCGCAGACGGACAACCGGATCTCGGTCGAATTCAAGCCTTTTGGCGTCGAACTGGTATTTATCCCCCGCGTGGTCGACAAGGATCTGATCAACCTCGAACTCAAGGCGGCGGTTTCCGCCATCGACCCGACCAACAGCCTCGAACTGGGCAACGGCATCTCGATTGCCGCCTTCACCCGTCGCGAGACCTCCAGCACGGTTGAAATGCGTGACGGTGAAAGCTTTGCCATCGCGGGGCTTCTGACCGACGACTTTACCGACAATTCCCGGCAGTTGCCGTGGATCGGCGATGTGCCGGTCCTGGGCGCCCTCTTCCGCTCCGCGGATTATCAGCGCAGCCAGACCGAACTTGTCATCATCGTGACCGCGCATCTGGTCACGCCGACCCGTGGCGAAGCGCTTGCGCTGCCCACCGACCGGATCAAGCCGCCTACCGAGAAGGACCTGTTCCTTTATGGCCGCACCGCAGAAGGCACACGCGCCCCGAGCAAGGGTGCCGCCGGCGAGGTTGCCAAACAGGACTTTGGCGGGTCATATGGTTATGTACTGGACTGAACAGATGACACCAATGCTGGCCATGAAACTCAAAGTAACCACTGCTTCGGCAGCTCTGGCCGCCCTTCTGGGCTGCGCGCCCAGTTCCGATCCGGTCTATACCCAGTTCTACAGCGAGGCGGGCGCGCTGGCCGATACCGGCTACTTTGGCAATGCGACGCTGAACAACCGTCTGGTGATGACGGGCGAGCGGCAATATACTTTCGATCTGGCCAACCGCTTTGCCAACGAAGTGACATCGGTCGTGAACTTCGATTTCAATTCATCGCAGCTGGATGGCAACGCCCAGGCGATCCTGCGCCAGCAGGCCGGCTGGATCCGCCAGTTCCCGGAAATCCGCTTCCGCGTCTACGGTCACACCGACGCGGTGGGATCGAACCGCTATAACAAGGGCCTTGGCCTGCGCCGCGCCAATGCTGTCGTGAGCTATCTGTCGACACTGGGCATCAGCCGCAGCCGTCTCGAAGCTGTGGTCTCCTTTGGCGAAACCCAGCCCCTGATCGTGACACAGGGCCGCGAGCGCAGGAACCGCCGTACCGTGACCGAGGTCAGTGGTTTTGTGGAACGCCACCCCACCGTTCTGGATGGCAAATACGCGCAGATCATCTATCGCGACTACGTCGCAAGCGGCGTGCCCCCCAGTCAGCTGAGCGATACGCTGACCGCAGGGGTCGGCGGCCAGTAATCCGGACAGCAGGGGGCCATTGGCCCCCTTCTTCTTGCCCGTCCCCTGCCTTTTTGGCCCAGACGGAGCGGTCTGATCAATCTCAACCGCAGCGCCTGATCGTTTCAACATACCCAACAATCAGACCGTTTTGGCCCCAATCTCGCCCAAGTTTGCCGCGATATTCACGCAATAGGACAGATGTGTCTGTGCAGAATGCCAGACATGGGTGACCGCGCGGGATCGAAACTGCATTGAACCTGCAGCAGCTCCAGCCGCCAAGCCCTTGTGAGTAGAGGATAAAGGCTATGAGTAGTGTAATGCCCCAACCAGAAACAGCGCCGATTGTTGCCTGTACCGTCAGCCGCGACGTGCAGAACTTCGATCTTTTGATCGAGGACATGGAAGATTCCATGGGCGAAAGCTGGGGCGATCTCGGGTTTGCCGAGGCACTTGCCTTTTTCAACCAGCCCGAAGCCAATGCGATGGAATTCATCGCCCTGGCGATGGACCAGGAGGACGAGGACAACCTGGTGCTGATGACCCAGATCATCAGCCAGGCCAAGGCCCACGACATCAAGGTCATCCTGATCGCAGAGGATGTCACCCCCGCCGCGCTGCACAGCCTGCTGCGGCAGGGCGCGGATGAATTTGTTCCCTATCCCCTGCCCGAAGGCGAGTTGGCGCAGGCCATCGACCGCGTGCGCATGGTCGACCAGGCGGTCCAGCAGCACGTCGAAGCCAGCGGACCCAGCCTGCGTGCAGGTGCCAACAAGAATGGCGCGGTGATCGTGGTACACGGTCTTGCCGGTGGCACCGGCAGCACCACAATGGCGGTGAACCTGGCTTGGGAACTGGCCACGGCCGACAAGAAAAACGCGCCCTCGGTGTGCCTGCTGGATCTCGATTTCCAATACGGTTCCGTTGCGACCTTCCTCGACCTGCCGCGCCGCGAGGCCGTCTACGAGATGCTGTCTGACACCGAAGCCATGGACGACGAAATTTTCGGTCAGGCGATGCTGACCTATGAAGACAAGCTGAACGTGTTGACCGCCCCCACGGATATGCTGCCGCTGGACCTGCTGGGCTCCGAAGACATCGAACGTGTGCTGAGCATCGCGCGCAGCCAGTTCGATTACGTGGTGATCGACATGCCCTCGACGCTGGTGCAATGGTCTGAAACCGTTCTCAACCAGGCGCATGTCTATTTTGCCATGCTCGAACTCGACATGCGGTCGGCGCAGAACACGCTGCGGTTCAAACGCGCGCTGCAATCCGAGGATCTGCCGGTTGAAAAGCTGCGCTATGTGCTGAACCGCGCACCCAAGTTCACGGACCTGAACGGCAAGAGCCGCGTCAAGCGGATGGCGGAATCGCTGAGCATCTCCATCGACGTGCAACTGCCGGACGGGGGCAAGCCGATCACGCAGGCCAATGACCACGGCCTGCCGCTTGCCAATTCCGCGCCGAAAAGCCCGCTGCGCCGCGAAATCGCCAAGCTTGCCGCCTCAATCCATCACTTGAAAGGCGACCAGGCCGAAGCGGCCTGATCCCCGAACTGAAAGAGCCTGCCATGTTTTCGAAATACAAGAAGACGCCAGAGACCGCAGCGGCCCGCAAACCGGCGGCGGTGGTTGACCTCGCACCGCCACCCGCCGCCCATGCGGCCAAAACGGTGGTGCGCAAGGCCGCGCAACCTGCCGCAGCCGCACCCATCGACAAGGATGTGAAGCGCAAGCAGCGGATGGGCGAGATCAAGCTGGAACTGCACCGCGCCCTGCTGGACAACCTGAACCTGGCGGCGCTGGAACATGCAAGCGAAGCCGACCTGCGTCAGGAGATCAACGCGATCTCGGCGGAGATTCTGGCCGAGAAAAGCATCGTTCTGAACCGCGAAGACCGGATGACGCTGAACTCCGAGCTCTTTGACGAGGTGACGGGCCTTGGGCCGCTGGAAACCCTACTCAAGGACGATACGGTCAACGATATCCTGGTGAACGGCCCGCAGCAGATTTTCGTCGAACGCGACGGCAAGCTGCAGCTGACCGATATCACCTTCAAGGACGAAAAACACCTGCTGCGCATCATCGACAAGATCGTCAGCGCCGTGGGCCGCCGGGTGGATGAATCCAACCCCTATGTGGACGCCCGTCTGCAGGATGGCTCGCGCTTCAACGCGATGGTGCCGCCGGTTGCGGTGGACGGCAGCCTTGTCTCCATCCGTAAGTTCAAGAAAGACAAGCTGGGGATCGACGATCTGGTGAATTTCGGTGCCTTCACCGAGGAAATGGCCGCCTATCTGCAAGCCGCCGTGGCGACCCGCCTGAACATCATCGTGTCGGGCGGCACCGGTTCGGGCAAGACCACGACGCTGAACGCCCTGTCGTCCTTTATCGACAACGCCGAGCGTATCCTGACCATCGAGGATACGGCGGAACTTCAGCTGCAACAGACCCATGTGGGCCGGATGGAAAGCCGCCCCGCCAACGTCGAAGGCAAGGGCGAGGTTTCCCCCCGCGACTGTCTGAAAAACGCCCTGCGGATGCGTCCTGACCGGATCATCGTGGGCGAGACGCGCGGCGAGGAAGTCATCGACATGCTGCAGGCCATGAACACCGGCCACGACGGTTCGATGACCACGATCCACGCCAACTCCGCCCGCGACGGCGTGTCCCGTCTGGAGAACATGATCGCCATGGCCGGGATCGAAATGCCGCTGAAAGCCGTGCGCAGCCAGATCTCCTCGGCTGTGAACCTGATCGTGCAGGCCAGCCGCCTGCAGGACGGTTCGCGCCGCATGACTTCAATCACCGAAATCACGGGCATGGAGGGCGATGTCATCTCCATGCAGGAAATCTTCCGCTATCAGCGCGTGGGCCTGACACCCGACAACAAGATCATCGGCCATTTCACCGCCACCGGGGTGCGCAGCCACTATGCGGAACGCTTCCGCATGTGGGGCTATGACTTGCCCTCGTCCATCTATGAACCGATTGCGGCCCAATAGGCTGCACCCCAGGAAACCCCCGGCCCGCCGGGCCGCGTCACAAGAATGCATCTGCCCTGTAAGGAATTAGTGCAATGAGCGCCGAACCAATCATCTACGGCCTGATCTTCATCGGTGTTCTGGTGCTGGTCGAAGGCCTTTACCTTGTCGCCTTTGGCAAATCCATCAGCCTCAACAGCCGCGTGAACCGCCGCCTTGAGATGCTGGAAAAAGGCACCCGCCGCGAGGAGGTGCTGGACAAGCTGCGCAAGGAAATGCAGCAGCACATGGATGCCAAGACCATCCCGCTGTATTCGCTGCTGTCGATCAAGGCACAAAAGGCGGCCATCGCCTTTACGCCCAAGCAGCTTCTGATGATCATGGCCGGGGTCTCTGCCGCGGCCTTCATGGCGCTGACCGTGGGCACCGAAACCGACGCGCCGGTGCGCGCCCTTCTGTCGGTCGGCATCGGTGTCGGCGGCGTCTATTTCTGGATCTCGGCCAAGGCGAACAAACGCATGGGCATGATCGAGGAACAGCTGCCCGATGCGGTGGAGCTGATGGTGCGCTCGCTTCGGGTGGGGCATCCGTTCTCCAACGCCATTTCCATTGTTTCAAAGGAAATCCAGGATCCGCTGGCCTCCGAATTCGGGGTGATCGCCGATGAATCCGCCTATGGCCGCGACGTGGGCGAGGCGCTGAAAGACATGGCCGAACGCCTGGACATGCAGGATCTGCGCTTTCTCGCCGTGGCCGTGACGATCCAGCAGCAATCAGGTGGTAACCTGGCCGAGATCCTCGCCGGTCTGGCCAAGGTGATCCGCGCCCGTTTCCGCCTGTTCCGCCGGGTCAAGGCGATCACGGCAGAGGCAAAATGGTCCGGCAAGTTCCTGTCCGCCTTCCCCATCGTGGCGCTGATCGTGATCAACGTCTCCGACCCGCATTACTATGACGAAGTGCGCGACCACGCCCTGTTCATTCCCGCCTGTTTCCTCGTGGGTATCTTCCTGGCGATGAACCTCTTTGTGATGCGCATTCTCACCGACATCAAAGTGTAAGGCAGAGACATGGATATCCTTTTACAGATCAACGATCAGGTCACCCGGACCCTCGGCCCGATGGGGTTGATCATCATCGCTGGTGTCGTGGGCTTTGTCATGGTGGCCACCGCCGCCATCATGTACATGCGCCAGCCCGAGGACCCGCTGACCAAGCTCAAGCGCAACGCGGCGAACCCGGGCAAGGCAGACCAGAACGCCAGGCTGCGTCAGGCCGACCAGAACGCACAATTGCAGAAATTCGCCAAATTCCTCGAACCCGAGGATGTTGCCGAACTCTCCGCCAAACAGCTCATGCTGCGCCAGGCCGGATATCAGTCGCGCGACGCGGTGCGCATCTTCTACTTCGCACAGATGGCGCTGGGGCTGCTCGGCATGGCCGCGGGCATCTTCTACACCGGTGTGCTGGGCGGTGGCGAAGGCATGAGCACGCAAAAGACAATGATCTACACCCTGATGCCCGGCGCATTGGGATACTTCCTGCCGAAATACTGGGTGACGCGCCGCGTCGAGGCCCGCAAGGAGGAAATCACCCGTGGTTTCCCCGACGCGCTCGACATGATGCTGGTCTGCGTCGAGGCCGGCCAGTCGCTTGACCAATGTATCGTCCGCGTCAGCGCCGAACTGCGCGCCTCCTACCGCGCCCTGTCCGAGGAATTCCAGATCGTCGCCTACGAGATGAAGGCCGGCAAGGACAAGATCACGGTCCTGAATGACATGGGCGAACGCTGCGGCGTGCAGGACGTGTCGTCCTTTGTGACCGTGCTGGTGCAATCGGCCGCCTTCGGGACGTCGATCTCGGACGCGCTGCGGGTCTATGCCGCGGAAATGCGTGATAAACGCGTGATGCGCGCGGAAGAGGCCGCAAACAAGTTGCCAACCAAGATGACCCTTGCCACAATGATGCTCACGGTGCCGCCGCTGCTGATCATTCTTGTGGGTCCTTCGGTCCATGGCATCACGCAACTTGGCAATATGGGTGGACTGGCGGAATAATGACACCACGACACGGGCGCGGATCTATCCGTGCCCTTGCCCTGACAACCATCCTTGGATTGGCCGCCTGTTCACCGGGCGGCTTTTCTGCGTCGAAATCCGAACAGGTCTATGCCCCCGGCGTCGACCAGCGGGCAGAGGCGGTTGACGGTGTCGAAGTGGGCCACCGCCTGATTGCCGCCGGGCAATACGAACTGGCCATCAAATCCTTCAACCGTGCAGCGCTCGACCAGGGGCTCAACGGCGAAGTGCTGTCGGGTCTCGGTTCCGCCAACCTCGGGCTTGGCCGTCTGGGACAGGCCGAAACCCTGCTGCGCCGCGCCGTGAAGGAAGATGGCAGCCAGCCCGAAGTCTGGAACAACCTGGGCGTTGTCCTGATGGAACGGGGCAAGACCGTCGAGGCCGAGCAGATCTTCAAGAAGGCCTATGCGCTCGACAATGGCCAAAGTGACGCAATCCGCGACAATCTTCGCTTGGCACTCGCCAAATCGCAAAATTCTGATAACGTAGAACTTGACGACAACGATTATAAGCTGGTGCGCCGGGGCGGCGGTGATTTTCTGATCACAGCCCCTCTTTAACGACACCGGTATCGAGGTAGAGCAGAAAAGGACGCAAACATGCGCCACCCTATTCTTTTGGCCGTCTGCATCGCAGGCGTGACCGCTGTTGCAGGCTGCGGTGAAAAAGACGCAAACGCCACTGTCGAACGCGCCTTCAAGGACGTCAACGTGGTCGACGAGAGCAATCTTTCCGATGTGATGCTGACAGTTGCGGACCCGAACGAGGCGGTGACCTATTTCGCACGCGCCACCGCCGAGAAACCCGATGACATCAGCCACCAGCGCGGCCTTGCATCCTCGCTGATCCGGGCAAAACGGGTGACAGAGGGCGCCGTCGCCTGGTCCAAGGTGACCAAGATGAAGGGCGCCACCAGCGACGACAGCGTCGAATATGCCGATGCGCTGATCCGCGCGGGCGACTGGGCCAAGGCGGAAAAAATCCTTGATGGCGTGCCGCCCACCCATGAGACATTCAAGCGCTACAGGCTTGAGGCGCTGGTCGCCGACAGCAAGCAGGAATGGAAGAAGGCTGACAGCTTTTACGAGATCGCAGTCGGGCTGACCACCACGCCGGGTGCCGTCATGAACAACTGGGGCTATTCCAAACTGACCCGCGGCGATTATGCCGATGCGGAGCGGCTGTTCTCTGAAGCCGTGCGTCAGGACACCACCCTGTTCACCGCCAAGAACAACCTGATCCTGGCCCGCGCCGCACAGCGCGACTACACCCTGCCCGTGATCCCGATGGACCAGACGGAGCGCGCGCAACTGCTGCACACCATGGCATTGTCCGCGATCAAGAAAGGCGATGTGGAAACCGGCAAAGGGCTGTTGCGCGAAGCCATTGACACCCATCCGCAGCATTTCGAAGCCGCCGTGCGATCGCTGCGCGCTTTGGAAAGCTAGTCTCTTGACGATCAGCGCCACGGACGCACTGTGGTTCCTGCCCTTTGTCCTGCCGATCTGTCTTTACGTCGCCTATACCGACATGGCGCTGATGAAGATCACCAACAAGGCTGTCATCCTGCTGGCCCTGATCTTTGTCGTGCTGGGTTTCTTCCTGTTGCCTTTCGACGTCTACCTGTGGCGGCTTGCGGCACTGCTGATTGTGCTGGCAGTGGGTGTGGTCCTGAACGCGGCCGGGGTCCTGGGCGCGGGCGACGCCAAATTCGCCGCGGCCGCCGCGCCTTACATCGCCTTGGGTGACCTGCGGCTGCTGATCTCGCTGTTCATGGTGACCCTTCTGGCGGCTGTCGTGGCCCACAAGGGGGCCAAATATTCCCCCCTGCGCCGGATGGCCCCGGAATGGGTCAGCTGGGAGCAGACCAAGAAATTCCCCATGGGCCTCGCTCTTGGCCCCACTTTGGCCATCTATCTGATCCTGGGTGCCCTCTATGGCGCCTGATAAACGCCATAATCCGCCGTTAAACCCCGTCTGAGCAGCAACGCCCCGCCCGACAGGAGCCGCACCGTGAACATGCAGACCACCGCCGTCATGGCCCCGCCGCCGCCGAAGCGGCTTGAAGACATGAAATTGCCGATCGTGATGATGCGGGACATCCTGCTCAAGACGATCTTCCGCAAGAACGTCGAGCTTGTCAGCGAACTCTCGGCTGCCATCTGCCTGCCGATCCCGGTGACCCAGGAACTGGTGGACATGGCCCGCACCCAGCGCCTGCTGGAGGCAACAGGCACGCTGAATGCCCAGAACGGCAACGAAATGGGCTACCAGCTGACAGACGCAGGCAAGGCCCGCGCGCTGGACGCGCTGGCGCAGTCGGAATACTTCGGCCCGATGCCGGTGCCGCTGGACGTCTACCGCGAACAGGTCAAACGCCAGTCGGTGCGCAACCTGCAGATCACCCGCGAACAGCTGACCGGCGCCATGGGCCACCTGGTGCTGCCCGACAGCCTGCTCGACCACCTCGGCCCCGCTGTCGGCGCAGGCCGGTCGATCCTGATGTACGGTCCGCCCGGCAACGGCAAATCCTCGATTTCAAACGGCATCCGCGACGCGCTCGGCGACAGGGTCTATGTGCCGCGCGCCATCGAATACGCCAGCCAGGTGATCACGGTCTATGATCCTATCGTCCATTCCAAGGCCGAGGACGAAGTGCAGGATCCGACCTCGCTGCGCCGCGTCACCCGCTATGACATGCGCTATGTCTGCTGCGAACGGCCCACGGTGATCACCGGGGGCGAATTGTCGCTCGACATGCTCGATCTGGTCTACAACCCCACCGCGCGCACCTATCAGGCGCCGCTGCAGCTGAAATCCACCGGGGGCATCTTCATCGTCGATGACCTTGGCCGGCAGAAGGAACCGCCTCAATCCATCGTCAACCGCTGGATCGTGCCGCTTGAAGAGAGCAAGGACATCCTTGCCCTGCAATCGGGCGAAAAGTTCGAGGTGCCTTTCGACACGCTGGTGATCTTTTCCACCAACTTCCACCCGAACGAGATCTTTGACCAGGCCGCCCTGCGCCGCATCTTCTTCAAGATCAAGATCGACGGCCCGAACCAGCAGAACTTCCTCAAGATCTTTGCCATGGTCGCCAAGAAACGCGGCATGCCGCTGGACGAGGCGACCCTGGTGCATCTGCTCAAGGTGAAATACCCGACGATCGACAACATCTATGCGAATTACCAGCCGATCTTCCTGATCGACCAGATGATCGCGATCTGTGAATTCGAAGGCATCCCCTACCAGATGAGCCCCGATCTGATCGACCGCGCCTGGGCGAACATGTTCGTGAAGGACGAACATATCGTGAAATAGATGCACCCGATCTGACCGGCTGACGCGAACGGCACCTGGTTCACCAGGGGTTTCCGGAAATCAGGCGCTGTTTTCCGCGCCCTACCCGCATTCAAAAGCGTAAATCGTGACCTGACGCTGCCGGAAATCAGAGATTTCAACGCTCAGATGACAAGAACTGCCTCAAGGTAAACGCGAAACGCTCTTATCCATTTCTTTTTGGCCCCAAATATTCCCGGGGGTCCGGGGGCTGGCCCCCGGTCTGTCCCATGCTACCTTGCCCGACATGCGCCCCCTGCCCCCCCTCTTCTCCGACTGGTTCGCCGCCAAGGGCTGGTCCATCCACCCGCACCAGCAGGCGATGCTGGACCGCGCGGATGACCCCGCCCTTCTGCTCATCGCACCCACCGGCGGGGGCAAGACGCTGTCGGGCTTCCTGCCCACGCTGATCGACCTTGCCGATGGGCAGCACGAGGGGATGCACACGCTTTATGTTTCGCCGCTGAAGGCGCTGGCCGCCGATATCAAACGCAACCTGACCACCCCGGTGCAGGAGATGTCGCTGCCCGTCACCATCGACGAACGCACCGGCGACACCGCCTCCGCGCGCCGCCGCCGCCAGCGCGCCGACCCGCCCAATATCTTCCTCACCACACCGGAAAGCCTTGCCCTGCTGGTCAGCTACGAGGATGCACCGCGCATGTTTCGCGGCCTCAAGCGGGTGGTGATCGACGAAATCCATGCCCTGGCGGAAAGCAAGCGGGGCGACCAGCTGATGCTGGCACTGGCGCGGTTGCAGACCCTCTGCCCCGATCTGAAGCGCGTGGGGCTTTCCGCCACGGTGGAAGACCCCGCCGCCATTGCCCATCTGATGGCCCGCCATCCCGACCCCTGCGAGATCCTGCTGGCCGATCCCGGCCCGGCCCCCGACATCCGGATGCTGCGCACCGAAGAGGCTCCACCATGGTCCGGCGGCGGTGCGGCCTATGCCATCCCCGCGGTGCTGGAAGAGGTGCGCAAGCATCAGACCACGCTGATCTTCCACAACACCCGCGCCCAGGCCGAGATCTTCTTTCACAACCTTTGGCTCGCCAATGACGACAGCCTGCCCATCGGCATCCACCACGGCAGCCTAGACCGCGACCAGCGCCAGCGGGTAGAGGCGGCGATGGTCCGTGGCGACTTGCGCGCCATCGTCTGCACCGGAAGCCTCGATCTGGGAATCGACTGGGGCGATGTGGACCTGGTGATCCAGATCGGCGCGCCCAAGAACGTCAAACGTCTGGTGCAGCGCATCGGCCGCGCCAACCACCGCTACAACGCCCCTTCCAAGGCGCTGCTGGTGCCCGCCAACCGCTTTGAAGTGGTGGAATGTGTCGCTGCCCTCGACGCGGTGCTGGCGGTGGATCTGGACGGCGACCCGCGCGGCCCCGGCCCGCGCGACGTGCTGTGCCAGCACATCCTGATCGCCGCCTGCGCCGGGCCCTTCGACGCCGAGGCGCTTTTTGCCGAAGTCACTTCCGCAGGGGCCTATGCGGCCCTGTCCCGCGCCGAATTCGACGCCTGCCTCGCCTTTTGCGCAACGGGCGGCTATGCCCTGCGCGCCTATGACCGCTGGCAACGCCTGCTGCAGCGCCCCGACGGGCGGTGGCAGCTGCGCGACCCCCGCGCGGCACAGCGCATCCGCATGAACATCGGCACCATTCAGGACACCGACACGCTCAAGGTCCGCCTGCGCCGCAACCGGGGCGGCAAGCCGCTGGGCGAGATCGAGGAAGGCTTTGCCGCCAGCCTGACCCCCGGCGATACCTTCCTGATCGGCGGGCAGATCGTGAAATACGAGGGCCTGCGCGAGATGACGGTGGAGGTCAGCCGGGATGCGGCCCGAAAGCCAAAGATCGCCACCTTCATGGGCACCAAATTCGCCACATCGACGCAGCTTTCCGCCCGGGTGCAGGAGATGTTCACGCAAGACAACTGGCCCGACCTGCCACGCCACACCGCCGAATGGCTGCATCTGCAGCGCGAGGTCAGCCAGCTGCCGCAGCCGGGCCGCTTGCTGATCGAGAGTTTCCCCCATGACGGGCGCGAACAGACGGTCGTCTACGGCTTTGCCGGGCGCAACGGGATGCAGACCCTGGGCCTCTTGCTGACCAAGCGGATGGAGGAACTGGGCCTGCATCCCCTGGGCTTTGTCGCCACCGATTATGCCACGCTGATCTGGGGTCTGGAGGCGCTCAAGGACCCCGCGCCGCTCTTTGACCCCGCGGCGCTGCACGAGGGGCTGGAGACCTGGCTGGCAGGCAATGCGGTGATGAAACGCACCTTCCGCGCCTCCGCCACCATCGCGGGGCTGATCGAACGCAACACGCCCTCGGCGCGCAAGTCGGGGCGGCAGGCGACGTTTTCCTCCGACATCCTCTATGACACGCTGATGCGCTACGACCCGGACCACCTGATGCTGCAGATCACCCGCGAAGAGGCCCTGCGCGGTTTGGTGGATTTCGGCCGCATCGAAGAAATGCTGACCCGCATCGGCGGCCGCATCGACCACCGCCGCCTGTCCCGGGTGACACCGCTGGCCGCACCCCTGTTCCTTGAAATGGGCCGCGTCCCGGTCCAGGGCGAGGCCGAGGAGCGCCTGCTGGCGGAAGAGGCCGCCCGCCTGATGGAAACCTCCGGCCTTGCGCAGATCACCACGGCACCGTCGAACAAACCAAAATGGCGGGCGGGGTTCTGAACGCAGGAGCCTTTGGGGGGCTGATCAGGATTAGAGGAGCGGGGAGAAGGGGCTGATCAGTGGATGAGGGCGGGAAGCGGTCATTCGCTGCAGTAGCGATGTGCAAACGACGGGGATTCCTAAGCGGACATCCCGGCTCAGCTGCGCGACCGAAGCTGCCCCTCTCGAGATCATGCCGAGCATAACCTTGCCAGAAAGTGGGTAGTTGTATTGCAGTTCTAATGGCGTGCGTACCCTCTCGCACAGGCTTTGCGTGCGCTGTCAGGTAATAGGACATGGCGCTACCATGATGAAATTGCCCCATACTGTTTCCTTCCTTTCCTTCGAAAGGATCGTAATATCCAACCGTGGGATCAACGCCTAGTCAGGCTAAACTTTCGTTGGTGTAATTTAAAAGTGAAAAAACATTGATATCAGTAACCAAAGGTCTCTTTCCTGTGGGCCATCATACTTCCGTGAAGATCGACCCATCTTTTGTCTTTGGACAGGATATTGGACACGTATGAAAGGCGACCAATGACTTGTTCAAGGGTACTTCTAGGATTTTCGTTTTCTATTTGACGACAGTGACCGTAAATGCCGAACTTATGAATAAAATAACAATCCTGCTTCAATGAGCGCAAATACTCACGAGGTACAGATACCTTTTCATTCACAACCAGACCTGTCACAATTTGCTGATTGTTAGGCTTTAGTACGCGTGTTTTCTTGGGGTTCAGGCTAAGCTTCAGTTTTCCAAGTTCTTTTGAAACCAATTTCACGTAATTCTCAACATGTAAATCTGAACCCGAGAACGTCATATCGTCGGCGTATCTAGTATAGCGGATTTTCTCAGCCTTGCATTTCGCAAATATTACTTCATCAAAGTTAGTTAAGTATATGTTGCTTAAGCAACCACTCGTTGCGGCTCCTTGCGGCAAACTTCCATTCAAGCAGCAGAGCTTGGCCAAGAAGACGCTAACCTTTTTTGAGTAACCAAATTTCAAAAAGATGGAAACAACTTGCCGCTCGATGATTGAGCCGAAAAAGTTTTTTACGTCCATTTTCAAAAGTAATGGTTGAGATCTGTGAAAACGGGCATTCTCCCTAATGCCAACCCCTTTTCGATAGGCCTTGGCTGCTCCATGCAGCGTTACACTCGACAACATGTTGTCAAGAATCCAGCGTTGAACAAAGTGCAAGCTTGGAAGGGGAGCATCGATACGCCTTGTTCCACCACTATTTTTCTGGAGATCAAATGATCGATAAAAATGCTGGGGGCCGTTCGACATCTCATATAGGCTCTCAGCGCGGACTCCAATGAGCATAGAGAAGTGTTCAACCGAAAGTATCGCTGGCAAACCCTTTGAGGCGATGTTCTCAATATACGACAGAACAGCGGCTTTGTGGGCTTCCTTGACCTTTTCGGTGAATGAGATTTCTAAAGTTTCTAATTTCATAGTAGGGCGGTCTTTCGGCTACCAAAATCACTGTAATTAATTCTTCATTAATTACAGATGGAGGACGTAAGGACGACATCGTCTTAGTGGTCTTTTCTTTCCAAGTAAAGTCACTAAGACGATGGCTAGTACTCAGTCCGATCAAGGGTGGCGACACGCCACCCCAACAACCGACCTTTCGATCAATCGTTAAAACTAACCTCGCGGAATATCTCATCCGCTAAAGACCGTCCAACTATGAAATTCTGTCCTGCTTTACTTCTTTCAAAAATCTCCCGTTTCATTGAGATCATCTTGGGTGCGCGACCTCGGTTCATCTTAAATAGCGACGCTCTACCAAGTTCAGTCAATTCAAATGTGCCTTCAATGTCCACCAGTAGTCCCTGATTGACGAGAACGGTCATCTCTGCGCTAACCCAGCCTACGCCGTTTCGGAAGGTGTCCACAGGTAGCTTTTGCCGAAAATAGACTGAACGAAGTATGCTGTTTCTAATTTGCCTCAATTTTTGGGGCGAGGGAACGGTGCTGGCCATTTTTTTCGTCCTTCATGCCAAAATATTGGTAGTGTGTTATTAGGTGTCTTCTTCAATGTAACCGAAGCTTCACAACTAGAATAGCCTCTCTTGTAGTCAGCATTGCAGCATGTCGAGGCTTCAATAGCATCATAAGTTTCATGTATCTTGGCCACGTCAACACCTCTTAGTTGGGCAATCTCATGGAGGCATTTTGGGCGGCTGTGAAGGTGAACAGTTGAATACCCCTCTTCTTCAATTCTTAGTCGCCCCTCATCCTGAAAGATGAGCGCGGCGACGCAATCGCACCTAACCGCAATGTCGTTGTCATTGAGATAAGTGAGCATCTTAAAAAACTGATTTCCAGAGCCAATGAAATCATCAACCAAAACACAGAAGCCATCAGCAGCAAGAAATTTCTCGCTGGTTGGGTCTTCGAAGAAGGAGAAACGTTTCTGAGGAAAGAGGTTGATTAAACTTGAAAATTCATAGCTAAGGCTCGCACCGCTTTTCACCTTTTCTGATTCAAAATCTTTGACCGTTGAAATGAAAATCCGCTCTTGGTCTGTCTCGGCAACAATCCTTTCGAGAAGATGCTTTGCTGGTACTTGATACTCTTTGATGATCAAGTATCGTTCCAGAATATCGAGCGACAGTTTTCTTTGTTGAACATCCATTCCGCTAAGAAATAACCTGAGTGCGTCTAGGACTGTTTCCCCAGATGCTCGAAGGCCATCATAAGCAGCCCACTTTTTCTGATCAACAATGTCAGCCAGTCTCTTAACTTCGCTCACATTCATCTAGCAGTTCCGAGTGTTCAAAACGCGAAGCTTCCTGCGTCGCCCCGGCAGTCTGATACCGTGCATTGTGTGATTGGTCATGAGCAGGAGTGGTCCTTCGATGTGGTTCTCGGAAGCATCGCAAAATCAAGAGTTTGGCGCAACAGATAACCTTTTCATCTTGTATACCAAAGTTACTTTTCTTTGCACTGCACTATTGAAGCGAATGTCCCCTTCGACGGGCCGCATCGCGGCATTAGGGTCGTGTGGCCAAAGTCCGCAATGGGCCGAAACTGCCGCAGCGAAGGTCCTCAGCCCGCCAATAGTCTCCCAAAACCCCTTGCTGCAAACCTCTCCGTAAATCCCTGCAGAACCCCTGTCACGCTACAACTACATCCATGTTGGGAAACACTGAAACCTGCAGTAAGTGGGATTATCCGGAATCAAGCGGTTTTGGCCGGAAATGCGCCATATAAACAAGGGGCACGCTCAACCTATTCGGATACCGCAATGCGGTGGTCCGGTGTTTTTCAGTGACCGACAAAGCGCCCTTTTTAGGTTCGACCAAGTCATTTCGCGACATCGGTTCCTTCAGCTTCCCACTGGCTGGGAAGACCCAGTAAAAAAGGCTTCAAAGGATATTTTGCAGCGGCATAATTAGCTTTATCGGCGAAAAAACGGTGCTTGAACTGGGAAGTGGGCTTCCAACTTCGATCCGTGACTTCCCAGAACGGGATTACATCAATTAAAACAAAAACATAAGCCAAGTTTACAGGCTTAACATAAGGCCGCGAACCTGGAAGCGATTTTTTGCAGAATTTCTAGGTTGGTGGATTGGGGCTGCCTAGCTTGGCGCATCGCGTGCCGCCCTGCGCCCAATAGCGCAGCCACGCTTTCTCGCGAGCTCTACCCGACTGAATTCCATATGGTGCCTTAATCGATACCTTTGAATTTGCCCCGTTTGCATCGAAACGAACAATCCCCAAAATTGCTGGCGTATAGCTCTCAATCGAATGAATGATCTCGCCGTATCGAAGATCTGAATAGAGTTGACCGTCAACGGAGATACTTGCGCCCGTTGGTGAGAATATTCCTCCCGAGCCCAAACATATCCGCATGGTTCGGAGAGTGCGTGCATAGTTTTGCTGATATCCATTCTGAACTATGAATTGAGCATCAAAAGGCCCCGAAAGCGCAGTGCCTTGATCCTGACACCCAGCCAATCCAGCTACCAAAATCCCTGCTGTAATCCAACGTCTATTCATTAGTCTACCTTTCAAAATCATGCCCTGACCAGACGACCTGGCCGATGATCGTCAGTCGATCGGCATCGTCCATTGTAAGCAGCTGCGGCTCGTAGTTTCTGTTGTCGGAAATCAGCGCCAGCGCCTGAGAGTGGACGGTCACACGCTTCACCTGGGCGTCGCCATCGGCGTTCACGAAGGCGAACAGGCGATTACTGCGAAACCTGCGCACCTGCTGGTCGATCATGACCAAGTCACCATTGTAGAGCGTCGGTTCCATGCTGTCACCCATGACGTTCACGAGGCAGCAATGCTTTGGGTTTACACCAATTCTGGACAGCCAATCCAGCCTGAACGCCAGAGACGAGGTCGGGATGTTATCGCCGTTGTGCGCACCATGACCGGCCGCAAGCTGCGCCTCATACCGAGGAATGCGGGCAAAGTCGGCACCGATTTTCTGGTGATTTGAAATCGGCGCACGTGGAGGGCCAATATATAACTCCAACCCGAGCGCGTTACATATCTCTTCTACTCGCGCTAGCCTCGGCCCGCTGTGTTTGTCACCACGACCAACATTCCTGAGCGCATCGGCTGGCAAACCGTGTTTTTTCTCAATCGCATAGACCTTTTCGTCCAACTCAGAAAGTCGGTTTCTAACGATCTTTTGGAAGTCAATCCGGTCAGGCATCATGATTCGGGATTATTACCGAAATACTCAACTCTTGACTATCGGTATTATTACCGTCTAATCTCTCGGTAACAACACCGAGGCAAAACATGCAGACGCAGACACTCACGAAGATCGCAACGGAATACGCGCAACAGACTGGGCTCAAGCTGTCCACAGTGTCGACCTACGCGGCCAACGACGGAAAGTTCTTCAAGAGCCTTTCCGAGGGTGCAGGTTGCACGCTGAGAAAGGCGGACCGGATCATCCAATGGTTCGATGAGAACTGGCCCGCCGATCTCGAATGGCCGGAGGACATTCCGCGCCCATCCCTCAACAAAACCGAACGGAAGGCGTCATGATCGGCACCTCCCTTTTCTCATCCCGGCGTCGGCTTGGCAGCCCTGACGTACCGGGTGGTCGCGCGGCGGGTAAACCCTCCCCCAGGCAGCGCCGCGCGGCCGTTTTCCTTTCAGACCTGATCGGCGTGATCTGCATCTTCGGAATGCTGTTTGCCGGTCTCTTTATCGGGAGCATTTTGCAATGACTGACCCAATGTGGCTCGATCCATTTGGCGCGAATTCGCAACCCCATCCCCCCGCTTACAAGCTGGCGGCGTTTGAACGTGCCATCGAGAACTATCGCGACGTGCAGCAGCAACATGCCGATTTCATCCAGTTTATGGAGCGCGAGGGGACCACGGCATCGGCAGAAGCCGACCACGAACGCGCAGAGGCCTTGCTGAGGCAAGTTGAAACCGCGCGGGACGTGCTGGCCGGGCAGGCCCTGGTGGTGCTTGCAGGCGGGCTTCTTGAGCGCTGTGCAGAGATCCTCGCCATTGAGACGGCGGGGCGTCCCTGATGCATCACGGCAGGCTCAGTTCAAGCCCAAGACTGCAGCGGGCGTTGCGCGCCTTGCAGGCTGCCAACGGGGAAATCAGTACCCGAGAGCTGGCTGAGCGTGCCGAGATTTGCGCTGTCAATTCCACGATTGCCGAACTGCGCGCCAACGGAGCCGAGATCAACTGCCGACAGGAGGTCAAGGATGGCAAGCGGCGGTTCTACTACACCCTTCTGAAATCACCGGAGACCAAGACCTGATGGCTGCCAAGCTTCTATTCACCGGCGAGTTGCCGATACGCGATATTGACGTGTCAGACAGACTGCGCCCGCTGTCCGAGACCGCTGTCGTCAGCTTGATGGCGTCGATCGAGGAAGTCGGGCAGCAATCCGAAATCCATGTGCGCAAAATCCGCCACCAGGGCGGGCGCATGAAGTTGATCCTCGGGCGGCACCGCATCGAGGCGTTGAGCCGGTTGGGCTGCACTTCCATCGCATCGAAGCTGTGGGATTGCACGGATGACTGGGCCCGGATGGCCGAGATCGACGACAACCTCGCCCATGCCGACCTGAATGCGCTTGATCTGGCGGTGTTCTTGGCCGAGCGAAAGGTCGTGTATGAGCGGATGTATCCAGAGGCAAAAGCGGCTACTGGAGCGGCCCTTGTGGCGAAGCGTTGGAATACGACGGACATGATGTCCGCCGTATCAAAAGAAAACGACGTCATGTCGTTTTGCCAAAGCGTTGCTGAACAACGCGACCTGAGCGAGCGTCAAATTCGTCGCCTTGTCGCAGCGGGTCAGGCCCTTGACCGAGAATCCATTCGGCAGCTTCGTGCCGCTCCGAAACGCGTCACCCTCGCCGATCTGCAAACCCTCGCCAAATGTGGCGTAGAGGCCGACCGGCGCGCGATCTGCGCGGCCCTAGCGGCGGGTGAAGCGAAGTCCGCAAAGGCCGCGCTCACTGCTCGGTACGCCAAGCCCGGCGATGTGGCGCGACAGCCTGCCGATCTTGACGCACGACGGCTGGCGGATGCCTTTGCCCGTGCCTCGCAGGAAGGCCGCAAGCGGTTTGCACGTGATCACCTTGAGGCATTGCAGAAGCTGATTGCGCAGGTGTCCAAATGACCCAGCGCAGCGCCCCCGAACAGATCTGGTGGAGTGTCGACGAGTTGGTCGATGCCGCCTTGCCCGATCTGCCAACATCCAAGCGCGCGGTGAACCTGCGGGCCGAAGAATGGCGGCGCATTCCGGGCGGTGCCCGGCGCAAGGCCGGTCGTGGTGGGGGCTGGGAATATCACTGGTCGGTTCTGCCCCTGTCGGCGCAGCGTGTGTTGCTGGCACGCCGCGAACCCGAACCTCAAAAGCTGGGCAGCGATGAGGCATGGATTGCCTTCGACAGACTGCCCCAGCGGATCAAGGATGCCGCCGCTGAACGCCTCGCCTGCCTGAGAGCTGTTGATGCCCTTCACGAGGCCGGTTGCACCCATGTCGCGGCGGTGTCGGGTGCCGCTGGCCGGTTCAATGTATCAGAGCGGACGGTCTATAATTGGCTGGCACTTGTTGACGGCGTTGCCCCGGAAGATCACGCGGCATTCCTTGCGCCGCGCCATCGGTGGACCAAGCGCAAGAAGACCGCGGCCGTCGATCCTGAATTTTTCGCCCTGGTAAAAGACGACTTTTTGCGGCCCGAGCAACCGACATTCACGTCCTGCTATGACCGTGCGGTCCGGATCGCCAAGGCCGAGCGGTTGCCAGTCGCTCCGATCCACCAGCTGCGCCGTCTGTACAAGGCAGAGGTTTCCAAACCGGTCGAGATATTTCACCGGAAGGGCCAGGAGGCGCTGCGCCGCTTCTTCCCGCATCAGGAACGCGATAAAACTGCCCTGGCACCAATGGAATGTGTGCAGGGCGATTTCCACCGCTTTGATGTGTTCGTGAACTGGCCCGGCGAGCCCGAACCGGTTCGGCCGCAGGGTGTGTTCTTTTCCGACGTCCATTCGGGCAAGCTGTTGGTACAGCGTCTGTCGACCACGGCCAACAGCCACACGGTGCAGCTGGCCATCGGCGATATGATCGAGCGTTTTGGCATCCCTCAGTCCGCCTTGCTGGACAACGGACGGGAGTTCGCGGCGAAAGTGATCACCGGCGGGGCCAAGACCCGCTTTCGGTTCAAGGTCCGCGACGATGACATTCCTGGCCTTCTGCCGCTGCTCGGTGTGGATGTGCATTGGGCGACACCCTATTCCGGTCAATCCAAGCCGATCGAGCGCGCTTTCCGTGATCTGTGTGATCGTGTTGCCAAGCACCCCGAGTTTTCCGGTGCCTACACCGGCAACAAGCCCGATGCGAAGCCTGAGAACTACCGGTCCCGAGCGATTGACCTGGACGTATTCAAGGCGGTTTTGGCGCAGGAAGTGATCGAGCACAATGAGCGTCCCGGAAGGCGCAGCGAAGTGGCATTCGGTCGCTCTTTTAATGCGGTATTTGAAGAGGGTTACAAGACCTCACCGATCCGGCGCGCGACGGAAGAACAGTGCCGTCTCTGGCTGCTCTCAGCTGAAGGTTTGCGAGGCAACAGCAAGAACGGTGAAATCCGGCTCCACGACAATCGGTACTGGTCGGAGTGGATGTACCGCATCGCCGGGCAGAAGATCGTGGCCCGGTTTGATCCTGATGCGCTGCACGAAGGCATCCACATCTATGACCTCGAGGGCAGTTACCTCGGCGATGCAGCCTGCCTCGACAAGGGCGGCTTCCTGAATGTCGAAGACGCCCGCACCGTAGCTCGGGAGCGTGGCAACTACAAAAAGGCCATCCGCGAAGAGGCCAAGGCGGCTCAGAAATACAAGGCCGCAGATCTTGCCGCGCGGCTTCGCGATGCCACACCGGCACCTGAAGACGATCGCCCCGAAGCCGGGATTGTCAGGATGGTGCCGCCGCACCCGCGGGCCCCAAAACCAGAGCGCGCCTCAGATGCAAACCGGGAGGATGCTGACCGGATCACCGGGCACGTCACCCGCCTTGCCGAACGCCAGCGCGCACGTTCCGCAGAGCCTGAAGGGCCAGAGGTGCGGTTTGCGCGTGCGTTGGCCTTCGAAGCGAAGCTGGCAGCAGGTGATCCCATCACCAAAGCACAAGCCGACTGGTTGGCCGATTACCAGTTGAGCAGTGAGTACAGCGGCTATGCGCGCACGCGCAGGCTGTTCGGTCAGAGCAACGATTAGGAGAGGAACAGAGCATGACACCTTCCATCGCCCCCCTGCGCAACGTCGCAGCCTTCATCGGCATGGTGGAGCGCGTCCAGGAACGCGCCTTCAGCTTGCCGGGCATGGCGACATTCCATGGGCCATCAGGGTTTGGCAAGACAACGGCCGTTACGGTCGCGGCCAATGAATTTCAGGCCTATTGCGTCCAGGTCAAGGATTGCTGGACGCCAACCTATCTGGCCGAGGCCATCATGCGCGAAATGGGCCTGCCCAAGGTGCGCGGGGTTGCCGCCATGGTCGATATGATCGGGGCGCAGCTGGCGCGCAGCGACCGGCCCCTGATCATCGACGACGCCCAGTACCTTCTGCGTAAGCGGATGATCGAACTGACCCGCGACATCTACGAGAGCAGTCAGGCACCCGTGATCCTGGTGGGCGAGGAAGAACTGCCCCAGACGCTGACCAAGTGGGAGAATATCCACAACCGGATGCTGGTCTGGGAGCCTGCCCTGCCCTGCAACCTGGATGACGCGCAATATCTGGCTCCGATCTATTGCCGGGGCGTGGCCGTTTCTGACGATTTGCTGGAGACCATCGTCAATTCCTCGGGCGGCTCGATCAGGCGGGTCGCGACAAACCTGTCGCGCGTCCAGGAATTGGCGCGGCGGCGAGGCGAACCCGAGGCTGATCTTGCATTTTGGGGAGATCGGGCCTTTGACACCGGGCTGCCCCCTGCAAAGCGAAACGCCAAGGAGTTGGGGCAGAGCGCCGCGGTTCTAAGCCTCGAGAAACGGGTAAAGCGCGCATGAAACCCTCCCCAACAAAGACCGAGCAGGTTGTCTGGGAAGACGCCCGGAAACTGCACGAATTTCATTACACCGATCTCGTACAGTTCGGGATCAGCGAGAATACCGCACGCGGCTACATGCGCCGCTGGGAGCGGTGGAACTGGATCAGGCTGGTCCGCACCGACGACAACAAACGCCGGTACTTCGCCGCTGCGGATCGCCCGGTTCTGGAGGTTGAACCGGTCTCTGCGAAACCGACACCTGAGGGCAACATGTGGCGTGCCATGCGGCGTCTCGGTCAGTTCTCTGCCACCGATGTGGCCGCACATGCCAACGCTGGTGGCATCGCGGTCTCTGTGGAAGAGGCACGTGGGTATTGCCGGAAGCTTATGTCGGCGGAGTATCTGCGGGTCCGGGTGACAGCGATCCCCGGTCGCCGGGAAGCGCATTATCAGCTGATCAATGACACCGGCCCCCGTGCGCCGAGAACGACACGTCTGCAGGGTCTGATCGATCCCAACTGCAACACGTTTCACCCGGCAGACAGGAGCATCAAGTCATGAGTGCGCTGGAAACCGCAAAAGACGCATGGGGCAATCCGCCAGACTGGATCATAGCCCTGGCAATGGAGTGCGACCGCAGCTCCCAGAACCAGGTTGCAAGACGCCTTGAACGATCCGCGCCCGTGATCTCGGGTGTTCTGCGCAACACTTATCGCGGCAGCATGGAAACCGTTGAGGATATCGTCCGGGGTACGTTGCTCAAGGAAACGATTGCCTGCCCGGTCCTGGGGGAAATTGAAAAGCAGCATTGCCGCAAATGGCGCGGGCGATCGCGCAAGTTCGCGAACACCAACAGTCAATCGGTCACGATGTACCGCGCCTGCAACCGGTGTGAGCACAACGTCACGGAGGATCAGGAATGAACTCTCGCTATGCTGAAATTGTCAGTCTGGCCAAGCAGCGGGTCCGCCCGGTGGCCATTGC
>NZ_JAPWGV010000034.1:0-53174 GCF_027213915.1 Sulfitobacter sp. G21635-S1 | reverse complement strand
GCGAACATCCGGGAGGGCAGAGGCAAAATCCGCCGCGCCCCGCAGGGGTTTCGCCAAAATTGCCCATTTCTGCGTTAAGAGAGCTTGAAATAGCTGGCTATTCCTGCGCTCTCTTGCCTGGAACTGAGCAATTTTGGACTGAAACGGGTGGGCGACAATGAATGTCAACACGACCTAGGACCGAAGTGTGTCCGTGACGATCCCTTTGGGCCGCCCAAATCGTTTGACCAGTGACTTCAGAGCACGCGTTGCGGCTTGGCTATCGCGCGTGGACTGCAGAATTTTCTCCGGTACGATCCCGTCCTGATCAACCGCGCGCCAGAGCCGGAACATCCTTGAGCCCATCGCAGAAACACAAAATTAAGCAACACAAATTTTCTGGACTTACAACAACGAGCGACCCAACATGGGCATCGGCGGTTTAACACCCGCAGTGAGAACCGGAAACCTCTGCATGAATGCCATGGCTGAACCCCACTAAATACAGAGGGATTACCTCGTGGCTGAGCCAGACAGAGAAGCGATAACCGTTTTCCAGCAGGGAGTATTTTAGATGACCAAACTTACATTCAACGCGGCTGGGCTGAGCCTTGCCCTATGCCTGGGTGCCAGCACTGTGTTCGCGCAGGCGATTAACGGATCCGACCTGACCCTGTCGGGCGATATCACCCAGAATGGTTTCGGCCCGAACTTTTTTGGTGCCGGTAACAACACTTTTGACGGGCGCGCCTGCATCGGGCCTGCATGTGACGGCTCCGAACCCTTTGAACAGGGTCCGCTGCGGCTGAAATGGTCCGAGCCCGATATCCTGTTTGAAGACAGCTCCTCAACCTCTGGCATTTCCAGCAACGATTGGCGGTTGGTGATCAACGATTCCTCGACGACCAAATTCGCGGTGCAGGATATCGACGGGGGCACTTTCCCCTTCACCATCGAGGGCGGCGTGCCAAGCAATACGCTGGTGCTCGAAACCTCCGGAAAAATCGGCATGGGTACGGTCAACCCCCTGACCCAACTGCATATTGTCGATGGCGACAGCCCCACCCTGCGGCTCCAGCAGGATGGCAGCGAGGCCCTGCCTCAGCAAACCTGGGACGTTGGCGGCAACGAGACGACCTTCTATGTTCGCGACGTCAACAACAGCAACCAGATGCCGTTCAAAATCCTGCCCGGTGCCAACACCAATTCGTTCGTGATTGCGGACAACGGCAAAATCGGCCTTGGCACCACGCTCCCCGAAGAGCTTCTGCACATCCGCTCCAACGCCATCAACACCGACGCTTTTGCGCTCTTCGATGCCAATGGCGCAGGCTCTGACGCGGCTTTCCGTCTGCGCCAGAATGGCGTGACCCCAACCACCTGGGAGTTCCGCAACCAGCAGGACTCCGGCCGCCTGAATGTCGGCATCGCGGGCGGCAACACGCCGCTGAAAATCGACAATGCCGCCAACAACAACCTGATGCGACTGGGGCGGAACGGCAAGCCGGGTGAGGTGAACATCACCGGCACGCTGGTGGTGAACAACACGCAACTGAACGTGCCGGATTACGTCTTTGCAGACGATTACGCGCTGCGTCCGCTTTCCGAGGTACAGTCGTTCATCGACGCGAATTCTCATCTGCCGGATGTCCCATCGGCGGCGGACATTGCCGCGAAAGGTGTCGACATGACCGAAATGCAGATGATCCTGCTGAAAAAGGTCGAGGAGCTGACGCTTTATACGCTTGAGCAGGATGCGGTGATCGCGACCCTGAAGGAAAAAGCGGCGCAATCTGACGCGCAGGCAGCGGTCATCGCAGCGCTGGCAGAACGTCTGGCAGAGCTTGAGTCTACACGCTAAGCGCTAACAATTGAGGTGCTCCCCGGTGGATTCACAAACGAAGTGCAAATTCTCGATCAAGACAGTGAGTTGCATGGAGTATGAAGAATGGAAAGCCACTACAGTCACTTGAAGCTGGATGAACGACGCAAGCTTGCAAAGTGGCTTGAAGCCAAAATGCCGATTTCAGAGATCGCGGATCGTCTGGGCCGGTCTGACCCGCAACGAACCATATACGCCGCACACGGCCTAAAGGAGCAAGCAAAACGAGTTAGCAAGACCCGTAAGATGATGGTGCATAAGTCTGCCGCCAAAACCAAGACACCCCGCCAAAGGTCCCGGGCGACATAGCTCGCCAAGCTGTAAGGGACTTGCTTTGCGGAACCCATCCACTGCTCGGCAGGGTATTGCGAAGCAATGTCCCGAGAGGGAGGGCCAGCGGTCAAAACCGCGCAAACAGGCCGGACACAGGACATTCGCCAAGATGCAAGACTACATCCGGAAATCCATTGATGTGATCGTTCAACTCGGGCGGGCCGAGGGGAAGCGGCGGGTCACGGAGTTCTATCTGCCGGACTGACAGCGGAGCCCGGCAGAATGGCGAAAGCGCCGAAACCTTCATCCGAGTGGCGCATAAATCACCAGAAGCGTACGAACTGGCGATACAAAGCTCTGGGATAGCTGACAGAGATTAAGCTTTTCTGTATTAGATATGAATTTATTCGCGCTTTTGTTAAGAAGCAATCAATGTCATGTTTGGCAAACCGGTTGGGAGGCCGGTTTCGGCCATGGCTGGGATTGTACCGGCAGCCGAATTGTTTCGCCGCCGTCATTAGCCGGAACTCAGTCACACTCGGGAGGACATCATGACATTCACACGCCGTTCTGGCTTGGCCCTGTTGGCCAGTCTCACACTCATGCCTTTTGCAGCCCTGGCGCAATCGGACTATCCGAACCGTCCGATCACGCTTGTCGTGCCTTATGGGGCAGGCGGCACCACCGATATATCCGCGCGCCAGTTGGCGGCGATGGCCGAAAAAGTCCTTGGCCAGCCGATCGTGGTCGAAAACCAGCCCGGTGCCAGTGGCACGAACGCGATGCGCGCCGTCGCAGCTGCCGATCCCGATGGCTATACGGTGATCGCAACGACCTCGTCGCCATCCTTTGTCACCCCGGCCCTGCGCGACGTGGGCTATGACACGCTGACCGACTTCATCCCGATCCTGAACTATTCCGGCCCGTTCCACGGCGTCGTCGTCCCGGCGGACAGCCCCTATGCGACTCTGGATGCGCTGATCGATGGCGCCAAGTCCGGCGTTGTGACCTATGGCACGGCTGGCGCAATGGGCGGGGCACATCTGGCCTTCGCCTCGGTCGCAAAGGACACCGGCGCCAAGCTACAGCACGTGCCCTTCGATGGCGCGTCCAAGGCGACGGCAGCGGTTCTGGGCAGCCATGTGGACGCGGCGCTGGTCCCGGCCTATCGCGATCTGGTCCTGGACGGTCAGCTGCGCCTGCTGGGCGTGCTCGACGGCACGAATGATCCGGATTTCCCCGATGCACCGACACTGAAAGAGGCCGGACTCGCGGCGGAGTTTCCGTCCGTCGTGGGCATCATGGCACCCGACGGCACCGACCCTGCGATTATCGCCAAGCTAGAAGCGGTCTTCAGCCAAGTCGCCTCGACCGACGAATTCAAGACTTTCATGACCGATCTCAGCCAGCCGGTGCGGATCATGTCGGGCGCGGAGCTTGGCAAGACGATTGAAGAGAACCTGAATGCCTATCGCGAAATTGCCAAGGATCTGAGCAATTGAGCACGAATGGCCACGGCGGCGGGCTTGCCCGCCCCGGCTTCCGGTCGCTGACCGCGGGCCTTCTGCTCGCGGCGACGGCCTGCGGCCTGTACACCCTGAATAGCCAGATCGAGGTCTTCGGCTTCGGTGCGTCAGGCCCCGATGCCCGCAGTTTCCCCCGTGTGGCGCTGTGGATGCTGGCCGCCGTTGTCGCGCTGCGCCTGATCCTGAGTCTGCGCCAGGAAGACGACACGCTGAGCGCCTCACGCCTGCGCCGCGTAATCATCGTCGCGGCAAGCGCGGCCTTGGCACTCTGGGCGATGCCGCGGATCGGCTTCTTCGCAGGCGCGGCCGGTATGGGCATTGTCGTGGCGCTTATTCTAGGTGAACGAAAGCCGCTGTTGCTGGGCCTGCCGATTGTCGTGGCGGCCATTGTTGCCTATGGCGGGCATCAAGGGCTGAACATCCCCCTGCCCTAGCATTCCCCGACTGCAAAGGAGCGCACGTCGTGCTCGTCGACGCCTTTCTCGAACTTCTGAACCTCTGGGTACTGGTCGCAGCCCTGGTCGGGATCATTTCAGGGATCATCATCGGGGCGATTCCGGGACTGGGCCCGACCATGGCCATTGCGCTTTTGATTCCGGTCACATTCTCGATGGAGCCGATCCCGGCGATCATCCTGCTTTTGGGCGTCTATCAGGGTGCGATCTTTGGCGGATCTATCTCGGCCGTACTGCTGAACGTGCCGGGAACGCCATCGTCGGCGGCCACGGCCATCGACGGCTTTGCCATGGCGCGACGCGGCGAAGGCGGCCGGGCGTTGCGATTTGCCCTCTATGCAAGCATCTTTGGCAACATCTTCAGTTGTCTTGTCCTGATGGCGCTGGCGGAACCGCTGGCCCGCTTTGCACTGGATTTTGGCCCGGCGGAGATGGCGATGTTGATGCTGTTCGCGCTGCTGGTGATCGTGCTGTTCGGCGGCGGATCGAAGCTCGACGCGCTGATCATGGTGCTTGTCGGTGCTTGTGCCGGCATCGTAGGCCTGGACCCGATCAGCGGCACGCCGCGCTTTACCTTTGGGTCCTTTGCCTTTGAAAACGGTTTTCAGCTGATCCCGGTGCTGATCGGCCTGTTCGCCATGTCCGAGGTTCTGCTTCAGGCATTCGACCGCGAACCGCTGGTCGGTGATACCAAAGTGCCGCCGCTGCAATCGTCCGTCGTTCGGTTTGCCGAGCTGTGGCGGATGCGGGCGACGCTGTTGTTGTCGTCGGTCATCGGCACCTTTGTCGGCATCCTGCCGGGGATCGGTTCGACCGTGCCTGCCTTCATGAGTTACAACCTCGCCCGCGCGCGCTCTGACGCGGCGGAGCAGTTCGGCAATGGCGCGCCCGAGGGCATCGCGGCACCCGAAGCCGCGAACAATGCAGTCACCGGCGGCGCGCTGGTGCCGACGCTGGCCCTGGGCATCCCCGGCGATGCGGTCACGGCGGTGATCCTGGGGGCCTTCATGCTGCACGGGTTGGCGCCCGGGCCGTTCCTGTTCCGCGATCACGGGGTGGAGGTCTACGCCATTTTCGAAGCGCTGTTGCTGTCGTCGATCCCGACGGTGATCCTTGGATTGCTGTTCTTTCGCGTCGCGATCCACGTCACCCGCATCCAGCCACGCCACCTGTTGCCCGCAATCACGATCCTTGCCATCTTTGGCGCGTTTTCGGTGAACAACAGCCTGTTCGACGTTTGGGTGATGCTGGGCGCGGGTGTGCTGGGCTTCTTGTTTCAGCGTTCGGGTTTCCCCTTGCCACCGCTATTGATCGGACTGATCCTTGGCGCGCCGTTCGAGCAGAGCCTGCGGCAGGGGCTGCTGACCTCGGGCGGCGGCTATGGTATCTTTTTCGGGTCGCCGATCACCGTCGGGCTGGTCGTGCTGATCGGACTGTCGCTGGCCATCAGCCTGGCCCTGAGTCTGCGAAAGCCGCGCCCATGATCACCGATTGCCACATGCATTCCTTTGACAGGACCCCCGGCCCGCAGACCGGCGCCTATGTGCCGCCTGCCCGCGACATTCGCGACTATATGGCAGAGGCCGCACCAGTGGGTGTCGGGCGCGCTGTGGTCGTGCAAGCCTCGGTTGATGGTACGGACAACAGCCGCCTGGTGCAGGTGCTGGGCGCTGAGGGTCCGGTCGCCCTGCGTGGTGTTGCGATGATCGACGGCGATGCCGACCTGCCGGCACTGCATGCCGCCGGCATCCGCGCGACCCGCGTGCAGGACCGTGCGCGACTGGGCGACAGCGCGCTTGAGGCGCTGCCCCAGCTTGCCGAACGGGTGGCCGAGGTCGGCTGGCATATCGAACTGAACACTGAGCCGCGAAGTTTCGAGCACATCGCCGCCATGGTGCCCTTGCTCCCGGAGGGCGTGCGGCTGGTTCTTGATCACATCGGTCATGTCGATCCGGCAGAACCGCAGGCCCTGCTGCGGCTTCTGGGCACCGGGCGCGTCTGGGCAAAGCTCTCGCCGACGCGGGTCAGTACCGATATCGGGCGCTATGGCGACATTGCCGCGCTGATCGAACAGATCGGTTCGGCGTTTCCCGACCAGATCATCTGGGGCAGCGACTGGCCGCATGTTATGACCTGCGAACCGCTGCCCGAACTTCCGCCGATGCTGGCGCTGTGCCGCGAGGCACTGAGCACCGACACCTTTGCACGCTGCATGTGGGACAACCCCGAACGGCTTTATGGATTCTAAGCCGTTGCCAATTCAGGTGGCACCGGAAAACATCGGCGCACCCGCAATGTTCAGGATGTCGGGGAAATCAGCCTTCAGAATGCTGCCGCTATCGCTTTCGGTGATGTAGAGGGTCCGCCCCTGCGGTCCGCCAAAGGCACAATTGGTCGTTCCCAGCTCGCGCGGCGAGCGTACCACGGCGATGGGCCGGCCCAACACGTCATGTACCCAAACCAGCCCCATGCCGGTCTGGCACACCACGACGCCGCCATTTGAGGTGAGCGCCAGTCCGTCCGGCCCGGCGCGCCCGCCCGAGAACTGGATGAACAGCCCCGCCTTGTTCACCCGCCCCGAGGGCGACATCGGCAGCCGCCAGACCGCATTGGCCCGCGTCACGGCAAGGAACAGGACATGTTCGGCCAGATCCAGCACCAGCCCGTTCGGGCTGGGCACCCTGTCGATCAGGCAGGTCAGCACACCGGTCTCGGGCACCCATTTCCAGACGCGCCCCGAAGGGTCCTGCAACCCGGTCTGTCCCTGATCGGTGAAATAGAGCGCCCCGTCACTCGCGAAATGCAGGTCGTTGCAGCCCTTGAAACTTTCTGTATCCGCATCGCCAAGTGCCTTGGAGACCGCGCCCGTCTCCGGGTCCAGCAGCATGATGCCGTTCTGGTAATCCGCCAGAAAGATCCGCCCGTCGCGATGAATCTTCAGCCCGTTCGGCTGGCCGTCATATTCCGCGATCTGGGTGATTTCGCCCGCCGGGTCGGCGCGAAAGACACGGCCAAAGGGGATATCGACGAAGTACAGGTTGCCCGCGCGGTCGAACGACGGCCCCTCAAGGAAACTGTCCGCAGGCGCGCCGCGCCGGTTCTTCTCCGCCCAATAGGACGGCTGGCCGGTGCGCCGTAACGTCGCGGGCAATTCGGTGAAAACCTCGGCATCAATGACGATCGGTTCTGGGAAGGGATAGGTATGTGTCATCCGAACGTGAACTCCGGCAGGAACAGGGCGATGTCTGGCACGCCGATAAGAAGCAGCATGAAGGCGACGATGATGATGAAGAAGGGCAGGGTGCCCATGATCACGTCCTCGACCTTTACCTCTTTTGAAGACGAGGCCACGACAAACAGGATCACGCCAAGCGGCGGGGTCAGTTGGCCCAGTTCCACCAGGATCACCACGAAGACACCGAACCAGATCGGATCGACGTCCATTGCCAACAGCGCCGGAAAGATCACCGGCACGATGATCGCGATCATGCCAAGGCCCTCCATGAAGCAGCCGAGGATGGCAAAGACCGCCATGATGATCAGCAGGAAGGTCAGGCGCGAGACATTGGCCTCTTCCAGCATGCCGACGAGGTCCTCACCGATGCCGGACAGCGCGGTCGCATAGGCGAAGATCATCGAGGTGAAGACGATGAACAGGATGTTGCCGCTCATCGAGGCGGTGCGGGACAGTGCGTTCCTGAGCAGTCTCAGGCTGAGCTTGCGATAGAGCGCGGCGATCAGGATGGCGCCGACGGTGCCCACCGCCCCGGCTTCGGTCGGCGTGGCATAGCCGCCATAGATGCTGCCCAGAACGATGACGATCAGCATCAGGAAGGGCACGATGTCCAGAAGCGCGCGGCCGAGATCGCCGGCACTGGCCTTTGTCTCGGTCTTCGGCGCCAGTTTGGGGTTGATCAACACCCGCGCCATGATGAAACCCATGTAGCACAGCGCCAGGACGATCCCCGGAACCAGACCGGCGGCGAACAGCCGCGCAATCGAGGTTTCGGTAAAGGTGGCGTAGATGATCATGGTGATCGAGGGCGGAATGAGGATGCCCAGCGTGCCGCCGGCGGCCAGCGACCCGGCAACGAGGCGCTTGTTATAGCCGCGCGACGAGAGTTCCGGCAGGGCAACGGTGGACATGGCGGCGGCGGTGGGGGCTGACCCGCCCGAGATCGCCGCAAAGATGCCACTGCCCGCGATATTGGTGTGCAACAGACCGCCTGGCAGCCGGCGCATGAAGGGCGCGACCCCGTTGTAAAGACGTGTCGACAGGCCCGAGCCGAGCAGGATCTCGGCCATGAGGACAAACAGCGGAATTGCGGCGAGGGTAAAGCTGTTCGCGGCGCCCCAGCTGACAAGGCCAAGCGCCTTCCAGCCGCCAAAGCCCTTGAGCAGCCAGATGTAGGTCAGACCGGCGCCCGCTACGGCGAATTGCACCCACATACCACCCAGGATCAGGCCGATCAAAAGGCCGAAGGCAAGGATCGCTTCCATTTATTCTGTCCCGGATTTGCGAAAGGTCAGCAGCATTTGCTCGACCAGGAAAAACGCCAGCAGGGAAAATCCGAGTGGCAGCATGATTTGCGGTATCCACAAAGGTGTGCGCAGGACCGTCGGAGCGAATTTGCCACGCGAAAACGAGGACAGCGTCAGATCCTTGGTCTTCCACGCCAGGATCACGCAGATCACCAGCGCGATCAGCACGAAGGCACGGACCAGCCAACGGCGCGTGCCACCGGGCCAGCGTTGCAGCAGGAAATGCACCTGAAACATCGCATGACCACGCAAAGCCAGCGCCGCACCGAAAAAGGTTATGAAGACCACGCCATAGCCGGTCAGTTCCTCGGCAAAGCCAAGCGAATAGTTGAAGCCCCCGCGCAGAAGCGCCTCCAGGCAGACCAGAGAGACCAGCGCCACCAGAACCGTGGCGGTCAAAAGGCCGGTAAGGCGCGCCACCCCGTCAAAGAGGGGACCGGCCGAAACCGGCCCCGTTTTGCTGTCGAGCTGCATCTTATTTGCCGATTGCTTCGCGCACGGTGGCGAGGGCGTCGACGTACTCGGGTCCGTTTTCCGCGGCCCAGGCTTCCCAGAAGGGTGTCAGCTTTTCGCCCGCCATGGCCGCATCGCCCTCGGCCGCATCAACCAGCGTCATGCCGGCTTTTGACTGCGCCGCCTTCTGGACCTCTTCATCTTCGAGGAAGGCGGCCGTGGTCTTGGGGCCTTCCTCGGCCACGATTTCGCGCAGCTTGGCCTGCGTGTCCTCGGACAGCGCGTCAAAGGCGTCGGCATTGGCGATGATCATCGAGTTGCCGTAGTTGACCGCAAAGCGGTAGTTGTAGGGCAGGAATTCGTGCCAGTTCTTGGCCCCGCCCGCCGAAGCGGTCAGCACGCCCTCGATCACGCCGCGTTCCAGCGAGGTCGGCACTTCGGAGCCCGACAGGGTGATCGGTGCGCCGCCGAATTCCTCGATGAATTTGCCCTGTTCTGGCGAGGTCACGCGGATCTTGTGGCCTTGGAGGTCGGCAAGGCTGCCTATCTCGAACGTGGTAAAGATGGTTTGCTCAGGATAGCGATAGCTGCCCAGCAGCACGACGCCCTGCTCTGCAAAGGCCTCGACCAGTTTCGGTTCGATCGCGGCATAGGCCTTGGCCCATTCCTCGTCGTTCTCGATCAGCATCGGCAGGTTCAGCACCCGCGCCAGCGGAACCGAGCCCGAGAAAAAGAAGTCCGCCGCCATGTCGATGATGCCATCGCCCACGGCCTGGGTGATGTCAGCCGAGGCGATTTGCAGGGTTTTGCCCAGATGCAGGGTGATGGTCAGGTCGGTATCGGCAGCGACACGGTCCACGATGCGGTTCATCCCCTTGACCGCAGAGGTCGTCGAGACAGAAGAATAGGTGTAGGCCGTCCACTCGTCGGCATGGGCCAGTGTCGTGGACGCGGCGATCAGCGCCGCGGCGCCAAGGGTTTTGATGGTCATGATTTTCCTCCAGTGTTGATTGATATTGCCGGGTTTGTCCGCCCGGTATTTCGTTTACTTCCAAGGGGTTTCAGCCCAGATCTGCGCGGCGACGCCGTCCTGCTTTGCTGCCGTTTCGGCGAAATCGTCGCCGACCATGAAGGCGATCGGATTGCCTTGTTCGGCCATCATCGCCTGAAAGGCGGGGTTCGCGTTCACGGCCGTCAGAGCATCGCGCAACTGCTTGGTCGTGGCGTCGTCCATGCCCGCCGGGGCGACGATGCCGCGCAGCGATGACATCTGAACGTCAAAGCCCAGTTCCTTGGCCGTCGGCACGTCCGGGCGGAACGGCGAACGCTCGTTGGCCAGCACCGCAAGCACACGCAACTCGTCTGGGAAGTTCGATGTCTGGCCAAGTGCCATGGTTCCGGCGGCCACATGTCCCCCCATGATCGCGGTGCGGGCGTTGGACGCACCCTTGAACGGCACCAGCGTGAATTCCGCGCCCGAGGCGGCCGCCATCATGTTGGCGCCGAAATGGTCGTTGCCACCCAGGCTGGACAGCCCCAGGGTGATCGCACCCGGATCGGCCTTGGCGGCGTCCAGCAATTCGCCCAGCGTCTGGAACGGCGACGAGGCCGCGACCGTGATCGTATTCGGGTCCTCTACGAAATTCGCAAGATAGGTGAAACTGTCCGCATCGTAGTCGGCGGTGCGGTCCTTGGTCAGTGCCAGCGCGGCGGGCAGGTTGAAGGTGCCCAGCGTGTAACCATCCGGCGCAGCCCGCGCGACTTCGGTAAAGCCGATCTGGCCACCGGCGCCGGGCATGTTCTTGACCACGACCGATGCGCCGTCCCCCAGTTCCTGCTCCAGAAACTGTGCCACGGTACGGGCCATCACGTCGGTGCCACCGCCGGCGGAATAGCCGACGATCACCTCGATGGGTTTTTCCGGGTATTCGGCTAGCGCGACAGTGGCCGACAAGGCCAACACAAGTGCGGTTAGGGTTTTCTTCATGACGGTATCCTCCCAAGGTCATGTGAAAAAATCTGTTCGTCGATGTTGTAGGACCGCGCGGCGCTGCGCCAGAAAAGGGCATGCTGTTCTTCGGCGGTCAGCGGTGCGGCAATGCGTTTGAAGGTGTTCCACAGCGCGCCATATCCGACCTGTCCCTTGTCCACGGGAAAGTTGCTCTCGAACATCGCGCGGGCGGGGCCGAAGAGGTCGATGCAGGTCAGGATCCAGGGGCGCCAGTCTTTGGCCAGTCGTTCAGAGAGCGGCGGCAGGTCGTCGTCAGCATAGCGCCAGCCAAAGACGCCAAGACCAAAGCCGCCGATCTTGACCCGCGTATTGGGCAGGGCAGCAACCGGGGCCAGCGCGTCGCGCCAGGCATTGAAATTGTCGGGGTCAAAGCGGTCATGCGGTCCGACACCCAGCGGCCCGCCACAATGATCGACGATGACGGTCAGCTCCGGCACGGCCTCGGCCAGCGCGCGAACCTCGTCCAGCTGCGTCTGGTAGGCCCAGACATCAAGGCTCAGGCCCTCTGCGGCCACCGCTTGCGCCCCGGCGCGGAACGCATCGCTCCGCAAAAGGCCGTCAGGCGGCGGGTTGGGATTGGAACGCACTGCCGCATCGGCGTGCCAGGCGGTGGTGTTGCGGATGCCCTTGACCCGGCCCTGCCCCGCCTCGGCCAGCGCCTCCAGCACCGGGCGCACGGCGTCGCCCAGTTGCAGGTCGGCCATGGCGATGATGCCGACCGGGAAACGGTCGTGGTCACGGGTCCAGTCCAGCACGGTCTCGACCTCGCCCACCGGGCGCAGCGCCTCGGGGCCATGCGTGCGATAGCCTGTCCGGCATTGCACATAAAGGCTGGCCCGCACATCATGGCCCGCCCCAACGTCTGCCATCAGCTCCTCTGCCCGATACCGTCCCTCTGCCCGGTCCCATAGGTGATGATGGCAATCGAAGATGGGTTGCCCCGGCGCAAGAACATCTTCCTGCGTCAGGGCGAGCCAATCCTCGCGGATGCTATGGTGCGGGCTGGCGGTCATGATTTACTGCTGTCGATAAAACGCTTTTTCAGCGTCGGACCAATGATCACCGCGACGGTGAGCGCGACGAGGATCAGGCTCGTGGTGTTCTGAAACAGGATCATCGGGTCGCCGCGGCCGATCCGCAGGGCAAGGCGCAGGTTTTCCTCGGCAAAACCACCCAGGATCAGGCCCAGCACCACCGGCGGCAGCGGGAACTTGAGCCGGTCCATCACCCAGCCGATCGCGCCGAAGCCCAGCATCAGGTAGACGTCGAACATCCGGCCATGGATCGAATAGACCCCGATCAGCATCAGCACGATGATCACCGACCCCAGCAGCGGGCGCGGCAGGTTCAGCAGGCGCGCAAAGGAGTTGGTCGCCAGCGAGCCGCCGAGCAGCACCAGCAGGATCGCGCCAAAGAGGAACTGCCACATGAAGCCGAAGACGATGTCGGGGTTGTCGCGGAACAGCATCGGCCCGGGTTGCAGACCATGCACCAAGAGGCCCCCCAGCATCACCGCCGCCACGGCGGTGCCCGGGATGCCCAACGTCAGCGCCGGGATCAGCGCCGAGGCGGTGTCGGCATTGTTGGCCACCTCGGCGGCAGCGACGCCCTCGGGTTCGCCCTCGCCCCAGGTTTCCGGGTGCTTGGAGGTGCGGCGCGCTTCGTTGTAAGACATGAAGGCCGCCATCGAGCCGCCCGCGCCGGGCAGGATGCCGATCCAGATGCCGATGAAGGAGCCGCGGATCCAGGTCTTCCAGTAGTTCATGCGCGGCAGCGCCTTCCAGATCGACTCGGTGCCGAGCTTGGAACTGTTGATGCCATCGGTCTTGAGCGGCGTTTCCAGCAGGTCGATCACCGGTGGCAGCGCGTAAAGGCCAACCAGCAGGATCACGATGTTGATGCCGTCCAGCATTTCCAACTGGCCAAAGGTAAACCGATCGTTGCCATAGATCGGGTCCGAGCCGATGACCGAAACGAAGACCCCGAAACAGGCCGAGATCAGACCCTTGATCGGGTTGCCGCCCAGCAGGAAGATGATCGAGGCAAGGCCGAAGACCGCGACCCAGAACACCTCGGACGGGCCGAACAGCAATGTTACCTTGGACAACGGCGGCGCCAGAAGCATCAGCGCAAAGGCCGAGGCGATGCCGCCGATGGCGGAGGAGACCACCGCGACCTGCAGCGCGAAGCCACCCTCGCCCTTCTGCGCCATCGGGTAGCCGTCAAAGGTGGTGGCGACGGCGGCGGGGGTGCCGGGAATGCGCAGCAGCACAGCGGGGATCGCGCCACCGTACATTGCGCCGTTGTAGATGCCCGCCATCAGGCCAAGCGCGACCAGCGGCTCCAGTCCGAAGGTAAAGGGCACGAGGACGGAGATCGCCATGGTGGCCGAGAGGCCCGGCATGGCACCTACGACGATGCCTGCGATGACGCCGATTACGACAGCGGCAAAGTTCGTCCAGGCAAAGACATCCGGAAGGGCGTGAAGAAGATCAGCATACATGGTTCAGCGCCCCCAAAAACGGCCGGTGGGGAAGTCCTGAGACATCCCGAAATCGAAGATTGCCCAGATCGTGCCAACAACGATCACTGTCGCGATCAGCAGGCCGACGGGGCTGCGGTAGCCGAAAACCCACGCAACCAGCGGGATGGTAACGGCGGTGCTGACGTAGAAACCGATGAAATCGCAGGCCAGCGCATAGGCGACGATCAGCAGGAAAGCCCCGATGACCCGTTTGGGCGATTTGGTCATTTGCTGAGCCTCGTCGCCCATACTGGCCTTGCGCTGGTCAGAAACCAGAAGGGCCACCGACAGGACGATCAGCCCCACCAGCATGGCGGCGGGCAGCAGCGCGGAAATGGCGCGCAGGTCATAGGTCGGAACGAGGAACCCGACGGCAACCACGATGATGCCAAGCGCGGTCAAGGTCTCGGGCCGGGTCAGGCGGGAATTGCGACTCTCGGGCATGGTTTTGCTCTCGATGTAAGGGATGATGGGCGTGAGGGGGGTGTCCCCTCACGCATGTGGCCTCAGTTCCAGGGGGTTGTTTCCCACACGCTGTTGGCGAGGTCGTAGAGGTCCGAGGTCAGCTGTTTGAAATCTTCGCCGGTCACGACTTCGACCGGGTTGGCGGTTGCGGCCATCGCGTCCATGAACTCCTGATCGCTGGACATCTGGGTAAAGGCATCAATCAGTTTGGCCTGCACATCCTCGGGCAGTCCTGCCGGCGCGATAAAGCCGCGCATGGCACCGTTTACCAGATCGAGGCCCTGTTCCTGGAAGGTTGGCAGATCCGGCGCAAAGGGCGAACGCTCCCTGGTCGCAACGCCCAGCACGTTCAGCTGGTCCTGGAATTCGGCCACTTCGGAAATGTTCAGGATGCCCATGGCCACATGCCCGCCCAGCAATGCTGTCCGTGCAGGGGCGGACCCCTTGAACGGCACGATCGTGAACTCGGTTTCCGTGGTATTTTGCAGCTTGATCAGCGCGAAATGGTCGTCACCGCCCAGGCTCGACATGCCGACCGTAATCGCGCCGGGATTGGCCCTGGCCTCTTCCAGCAGCTTGTCGAGCGTATCGAGGCCGCTGCCCTTTGACGTCACGATGACGTTGGGGTCGTTCACCACATTGGCGAGGTAGGTGAAGCTGTCGCGGTCGTACTCCGCCTCGCGGTCGATGGTGCGGGCCATCATGCCCGGCAGGTTGAAGGTGCCCAGCGTGTAGCCGTCAGGCGCGGCATGGGCCGCTTCGGTCACGCCGATCTGGCCCGAGGCGCCGGGCATGTTCTTGACCACGAGGCTCGCACCTTCGCCCAGATATTTTTCGATAAAGGGGGCCGCCGTGCGCGCCATGACGTCGGTGCCGCCGCCTGCGGAATAGCCCACGATCACCTCGATGGGCTTTTCCGGGTATTCGGCCAGTGCAGCGCCTGCCGCGAGGCACATCGCGCTCGCTATGGCGGTTTTCTTGAAGATGTCGAGCATGTTACTCCTCCGTTTCATGCATGTGTTTCAGTCTGTTGGCAGTGCGCAGCCGCGATCCTTCAGGGCGCGGTCGACCCAGCTGCGGTCATTCGTGCCGGCCTCGATTGCGGCCATCTGCTTGATTTCGGCGTCGGATTTCGCCTGTGTCGCCTTCAGGATCGTCTCGGCCTGGTCGATGGGTACGCAGAGCACACCGTCGCTGTCGCCGATGATGATGTCGCCGGGATGGATCACCATGCCGTCAATGGCGATGGGCACGTTCAACTCGCCGGGGCCGTCCTTGTAAGGGCCGCGATGGGTGACACCCGCCGCCCATGTGGGCAGATTGGTTTCGCGGAAGTTGTCCAGATCGCGGATTGCGCCGTCGATGACGAACCCGACGACCCCCTTCTTGATCGCATAGGCCAACATCAGCTCGCCCATCAACGCGTTGTCCAGCGCGCCGCCTGCGTCCACGACAATGACGTCGCCGGGTACGGCGCGGTCGATGGCCGCGTGCAGCATCAGGTTGTCACCTGGGCGGGCCTTTACCGTCAACGCCACGCCTGCCATGCCACCCGAGCTGTGCATCGGGCGCAACCGCGATCCGGCGGCGGTCATGCGTGACATGCTGTCGGACACATTGGCCACCGGCAGCTTGGCAAATTCGGCGACGAGGTCCGCCGGTGCGGTGCGGTCGCGATTGAGAATACGGAATCCCGTGGTCATTGCTGCTTCTCCATATTGGCCGGCTCGGCCTGCGTGGCGGCCAGCAATTTTCGGTTGATGATACGTTCTGGGGCGACGGGTTGGCCGTCGAGGACCTGGAAAATGCCGCGCACAGCATCGACGCCTACGCGCGCACCTGCTTCGCGGGTGACGCCGCCGATGTGCGGAGTCAGCACGATTTCGGGCAGTGCAAAGAAGGGATGGTCCGCCGCGGGTGGTTCGACCGCGAATGTATCAAGGCCGGCCCCGGCCAGATGTCCGGACCGGATCGCTGCCACCAGCGCGGCTTCGTCGATCAGCCCGCCGCGTGCCGTGTTGATGACGTAGCCGTTGGCGGGCATACGCGCGAACGCGTCAGAGTTCAGGATACCGCGTGTCTGGTCCGTCAGCGGGCAATGCAGGGAAAGGATATTGGTCTGTGCCAACATGTCCTCGAAGCTGGCATAGCGGGTCACGCCCAGTTCGTCGAAAATGCTGTCCGGTGCATAGGGGTCAAAACCCGCAAGCGTCAGCCCCAGCCCCTTGGCGATGCGGCCTGTCGCCTGTGCAATCGCTCCCATGCCCATCAGACCAAGTGTCGACCCTGCAATCTCGCGCCCCGAGAACCCCGGCTTTTCCCAACGACCGGCCCGCAGCCCCGCATCCAGAGGCAGGACCCGCTTGACCGTCGCCAGCAGCAAGGCAATGGCGTGCTCGGCCACCGAGACTGCGTTTGCACCGGTGGCGACCAGAACCGGGATGCCACGGTCGGCCGCAGCCTGGATGTCGATGTTGTCGACACCGACTCCATGTTTCGAGATCACCTTGATCTGTGGTGCCGCGTCCATCACGGCGGCGTCCAGGCGGCCCATGCGAGACACGATGCCCTCGGCGCCGGTCTGCTGTAGATATTTTGAAATCACCGCACTGTCGGCATAGGCCGGTGTGTGCACCGTCCTATACCCGCGATCGGTCACCAGTCTGGCAGCGGCCGGATCGAGTTCGGGCCCCGTTACGAGGATTGTTTTGCTCATCGCGCGCGTCTCCATTGCGCTCCGAAGCGTCGGAGCACGTCTTTTCGTCTCGTTTCTGTCGATTGGCCCACAGCGGTCTCCCAACCGGACGGGGGCATCCTCCTTGGGTGGTGACACTATTACGAAGAATGTCTTCACAAAAGCGCGTAATTCTGGTTATTAGATTTAGCAAAACTGGATTTGATTATGGACACCCGTCAGCTTAAGACCCTTTTGGCCATTCATTCGCATGGCACTTTTGCGCAGGCTGCGGACGTTGTCGGCCTGACGCCTTCGGCGGTCAGCCAACAGGTTCATGCCCTGGAGGATGAACTTCAGGTGACCATCTTTGACCGCAGCACCCGTCCGCCACGCATCACGCCCGAGGGTCTTCAGGTTGTTGAAATGGCAAGGGATATCTTGCGCCGTGAAGATGATACAAAGGCCAGCCTGCGCGGCGATCAGATCGCTGGAACGTTGATGCTGGGGTCAGTCCGGTCAAGTGCGCTGAACCTGCTTCCGCGGGCGCTGGTGCAAATGCGTCTGCGGTATCCGGATCTCAAACCGAACCTGCGGGTATCGCTCTCGTCCACACTAATTGCGGATGTGGCGGCGGGGAGGCTCGACGCGGCCATCGTCGCCGAACATGTCGGATTTCCGAACGCCCTGCGCTGGAGCCCCTTCCTGCGCGAACCGCTCTGGCTGATCGCACCTCCGGGGACGAAGTCCCACGATCCAATCCAGTTGCTGAACACCCGCCCCTATATCCGCTTTCGAAGCGCTGTGCCGCTGGCCAATCTGATCGACACTGAACTGTCCCGCCTGGGCGTCGTGACGCACGATGTCGCCGAGATCGACACTATTGGGTCCATCGTCACCGGGGTGCGGCAAGGTCTGGGAATCTCGGTGGTGCCGCATGTGGCGCTTCAGGAACCCGAGGATCTGGGCCTGACCCGCCTGCCCTTCGGCAACCCGCAGGTGGTCCGCCAGATCGGCATTGTCGAGCGCACCGCAACGCCGCGCGCAGAAATCATCGCGCTGCTGCATGCCGTCCTGGCGGACCTCTGCGGAGACTACGGTGTGGACCGTCGGCCCCGATCCTGACCGCGCAATATCCGCCTGATGCAACACTGGCCGGATGAGGCAGTAATCAAACACGGTTCGCATGGTCGATACGTGACAAGAATAAATCAAACGCCCAATAACTCCTCGATGAAATCCTCCTGCCGGTCGAGCGCAGCTACCCATTTCTTCGGCACGGCGGCTTCCCGTTCGAGCGTCTCCGGCTCTGGTTGCCCGTGCAGGGTGATATAGCGCTTGAGCCCTGCCCCGTTCTCTGCACTTTTGCGGCCCTCCGGTCCGTAAATTCCGATCAAGCGAAGCCAGCGACTGCGCGATCATCGCAACGCGGCCGCCATGCGTCGCCAGGCGAGGCAGATTTCACCGGGCGGTCCGGGTCAATGCCGGGCCGCAATAGATGCACCGCATCGCGCAACCCCGCTTCCCGCTCCGGCCTTCCGGTCCAGAGAACCCGACACGAGCCACCGCAGCGCGCCGCGCGCGCCTATTCCGCAACACGGCGTGGGGGAGGTCAACTCGGCTTAACACAAGATGCAAGTGGTTCAGCACCGCGCTCGACAAAAACACAACATCTTCAGGGGTTGCAGCACGCACGGAGGTGACCCGGGCTGGCATCCGAGGTAAAGTGTCGAGGTCGTTGGTGTGATCCGATCGGGTAGATGTCTCGCCTAACGCCACACTCACGCGGCGCTTTCTGCCAGACTACGGCCATATAACCGCCCTGCCCTGTTGTTCTGCGCTGAGTCCAATAAGTTTGCCTTAATGGTCTTTTATATCGGGTCTGTCGTAGAACTATTAAATCATGGAGGTCATCGCCAGATGTCGACAGATCCCAAGAAACCTGCGTCTTCCGATAGCGCCGCGACCCCCTCGCCTGAGAGAATCGGGAATGGACGCCGGTGTCGCTGTAGCTGATATCCATTACCTACATCGGCCCCGCCGGTGCCTAATGAAATTGGCCAGTAGCCGCTGTCACGCCAAGTGACAACACCAATCAAGACGACCTTCCTCAGGCCTTCAGCTGTTTGCCGAAGCCCGGACAAACGCGCGCCGGTCGTTATGGATGTTCGGCGAAATACCACAAAACGTTTCTCGGTGCAGCGATCGCTGCGCGGCCTGGTATCAGCTCGGACACAACGCGCATGGAAGGCAGGAAACCTCGTTTGGGGGACGGTCAACGTTGTTGCAATCTCGTCGGCAGACCACGACGGCGCGACCCGAGCCAGGCCGCCGGAACGCAAGTGGTCCCGAGAGTGGTTATTGCGACGGAGTGGCGATAGCGTTCGGCCCCTAGGCTCGCTTGATCAGCTTCTGTTTGGGCGGGTCGGGCCTACGACGGGCGGCTGCAAGATTGCCGAACAAAGGTGGCGTCAGAGCTGTGATAAACGGTCGCAAGTCGTCTGATATCAATTGCGCCAGCAAGGTTCTGGCAAGCGCGATCACACGGCGCTGTTGGTCGCCGGCGCGGGGGTAAAGCTAGATATGAACCTGCACAACGCACCCGAGGTGGCGCGCCCCTCCTTCGCTTCCGATCTCACAGTGGAACTTCTTCCTCGGGGCATCCGGGTCAACGTTGTGAGCCCCTGGCCTTTCGCAAAGCTACGACCGCACTGTCCCGCGAAATTGCCAATTGGCAATAATCCGTTTTCTTCAATAGATGCAGGTGGTTACCAATCTAGATCGGATTGGCTTCGGCAAACTTGCGAAAGAACGCCAGGAACGCTCTGTCGGGGTCCGCCGCCGGCTCCTTATCCTGCGCCCAGCTGCGCCACTCTCCTTCGACGTGATAGATGTCATAACCCGGATGCCGCAGCTTGGCGGTTTCATAGGTCTGCGTCTTGAGCGCTGCGCCCTGTCGGTCAAGCCATGCGGGCCGGGGTTTTGGCGCGGCGGCCGGGGCCGGTTCGACCTCTTCGGTCCGCCCCTCGGCACGGGCGCGGCGGCCCGGCGAGGCAAATTGCAACGCTCGCTCGACCTTGCCCGTGGCCTCGCCATCCTTGCGCCACCAGCGCAGCTCCACATGGGTGACACTGCGCCCCGTCTTGATCGGCGCAACCTCGACCATATAGTCGGACAGCGCCGATACCTCCTCCACCGCCGGATCAATCGCGCGCATCCGCAGGTTCGACCAGGAGGTCAACTTGCCCTTCGGCACCCCCAACACCCCGCGCAACGCGTCCAGGCTGAATTTCTCCGAGGAGCGCCAGCGCAGGTTCCCGCGTTTTTGCACCATTTCATAAAGCGTCAGCGCGTATTTGGAGCTGAGCGCAAACATGACCTCGCGCTGAAGCCGGGCAAAAATCGTCGAGTTAGAGATGATCTTGCGCAGGCGTGGCGGAATCTCATATTCCAGCAATCCGTCCGAGCGCGCCATCTCAAGGTTGCCGCCCAACAGCTGCACCCGCTCGATGGCGGGCTTGCCCTCCCAGACCGCCTCCACCTTCACGATGGCGGCCATCAGGCGTTCGATGCTTTCGCCGACCCGGTCGTTGGAATTATGCGACCCACGCAGCTCCGACTTTGCGATTACATGCAACACCGGCTTGTCGATCGCCTCCCAGGCGTTCTCAAGAAGCTGGTTATAGATGCGCCGATCCGTCAGGGTCAGCGGCGTCACCTCGATCAGGTCGACAAGCTCGCCTGGTTTGACCAGCGATTCCCGGCTTGGCCGGGCGTCGACGGTGCGGTAAGGTTTGGTTGGCTTGGCCATGCTGCGCGATTCCGTACCTCTTTTTCTTACATTTGTATCGGCAGGAATGTAATTTGACAAGAAGCGGGATCCAGGGACACCACCCGAAATGTAAGCCAATCGGCAGGTCGGCAAGACACAGCCGAATCACATGTGCCTGCAAATCAAGGGTTTTAGAGGCCCCCGATTCGCCGCCGAAGGCGACACCCGAAACGTAAGATTTAGCCCACCAATATGTAACGTGAACCCACCCGATCCGTAAGGCCAGCAATCCCGGAATGTAATCCAAACCATCCCGATATGTAGTCTGTTAAAGGGGAATCCGCATGATTTTCAGGGTGATCATGGCCCCGAACATAAGAATCCTAGAATCAAGAATAGGGTTGGTTTCTTCAATTTGGTGATTCTGGTTTGGCGCATTTGGCGGCGTCTACCTTCCAAATCTTACCTTTGGGGCGCGCTGAAGGGTTTCAGCGACCTGATCTCCGAACTTGCGGGTTTGCCTCATACACTTCCGGTGCTGGCGGCACATTAGGCCAAGGTTCGGTTTATTCGGCACAGAAGCGAAATATTCGCACTTGAGCAGAAGCGCCTGAAGGTGCATGTTCCTTGCAAAGAATAACAAAGAGCATCGCATATACCATGCAGGATTTTCCGGTCTCCCTCGAAGAAATAGACAACCTTGCCCGCCGCGCCGACACGGTGATCCGGCGCTTGCGTGAACGGGTCTTTGCCCCTGGCGCGCAAAAGGCCCTTTCGGTGCGGTTCAATGTCCGCACCGCGGCGGAGATGGCCGGGCGCACGGAAAAGGCGGTGCGTGACGCAGAAGGTGATGGCAGGCTGCCGACGCCGGAAAAAGACCCTAACACAGGCCGCAGAACCGGTTACAGCCTGGAGGAAGTGAACCGGATGCGGGAGGTGTTCGGCACCCTGCCCCGCCGCGCGGCGGAAGATCCGGCAACCGTCCTTGCCGTGCAGAACTTCAAGGGCGGCGTGGGCAAGTCAACCGTTGTGGTGCATCTGGCGCAATACCTCGCGCTGCGCGGTTACCGCGTCTGCGTGATTGATTGTGACAGTCAGGGGTCCACCACCTCGATCTTCGGGCTGAACCCGGATGTGGATGTGGATGAGGATGAAGACACGCTTTATCCCTTCTTCCGCCACGGCGGGCCAACCAGCCTGCATTACGCACTGCGTGCCACCTATTGGCCGGGCATCGCGATGATCCCCGCGAACCTTGGCCTTTATGATGCGGAATATGAATTTGCGGCCCGCATGGTGCGCGAGCAAAGCTTTGTCCTGGACCGGCTTCGCCACGGGATAGAGACGATTTCGGATCAGTTCGATGTGATCCTGCTGGACCCGCCGCCAGCGCTTGGGATGATCTCGCTTTCCGTGCTGCGGGCGGCCAATGCGCTGCTGATTCCGGCGCCACCCAACAACATTGATTTCGGCTCTACCGCGCATTTCCTCAAGATGATGGGCGCCACCCTGAATGAGCTGGCAGAACACGGCGGTGCGCGTGGCTATCATTTTGTTAAGATTCTTGCGACCAAGATGAACGATCAGAAAAGCGCACATCAGGCGATCAAGCGGGTGATGGAGGCGGTGTTCCCCCATGACCTGATGCAATCGGTGCTGAAAGACAGCGCCGAGATCGACAATGCCACCGCCAATCTGATGACCGTCTACGAGATGACCGGTGCTGCGACCCGGACAGACACGCACAAGCGGTGCAGGGTCTATCTGGACGCGGTGGGCCGGGAGGTTGAAACCCTGATCCGCAAGACATGGCCCAGCCATCACGCGGCATTGAGGAAGGAAGGCATATTGTGAGCAAGCGGCATGATGCAGTTTTTGACGACGTATTGAAGGACCTGGGCGATGACACGCCGGCCCGCGACCGATCCGGTGCGCGGTTTCTCAAACGGTCGAACACGATGGCAGAGCAGGCCGGCGGCCAGCGCCAGGAAAAGGTGCTGCGCCTGGTGGACCCGGCCAGATGCGTGATGTGGGAAGGTCATAACCGGGCCTATGACCTGCTGACCGAGGACAATTGCCGCGATCTGATCGACGGTATTCTCAGCCAGGGACAGCAGGAATTCCCGGCAATTGTGCGCCGCCGTGCGGAAGGGCAGGGGGCAGAATACGAAGTGATCTGCGGCGCGCGTCGGCACTTCGCGGTGTGCTGGCTGCGGGCCAACAATTATCCCAAGTTCGAGTATCTGATCGAGGAACGGGATCTGACGGATGAGGAGGCCTTTCGTCTTGCCGATATCGAGAACCGGGACCGGGAGGATATTTCGGATCTGGAGCGCGCGCGCGATTATGCAAAGGCGGTAGAGGCCTATTATGGCGGCCGGCAGAATGTGATGGCGGAACGGTTGCAGGTGTCTGCGGGCTGGTTGTCGCGTTACCTGCAACTGGCCAAGCTGGACGACCGGATTGTCAGGGCCTTCCCCAGCATCCGCGAGGTCAAGGAATTGCATGCCCGTCAGCTGAAACCGCTGATGGCCACGGCAGAGCAAAGCGACGCGGTGCTGAGGGAAGCCGATGCGATTGCGGCTGAAGAGGCCAATGTGCCAACAGCAAAGGTGATGGCGCGTTTGCGGGCAGCCGCGCTTCCCAGGAAGGAACGCCAGGCCGCCGACGAGATCTATCGGAAGCATCCGGAAGGGCAGGGGGTGCAGGTGCGCCGCAAGGGTCGGCGTATCCAGCTTGAGTTCGACAAGGATCTGAAGGGAGACAACCTGCGCGTGGCTTTGATGGCCTTCATGAAGGCGCATGAAGCCGGAAAATCCTGATTGCCAATTGGCAATATCCGCGTAAACGGTTTGTTTTCAGTAGCTTAATCTCACTCCAGCCCCTCAGCATGTCAGGCGGTTCGGGCAATTGCCGAAGACGATCCGGCAGCGGCTTATCGGACACAACTGGGGGCCGAAAGGTGGGGCGGTTGTGAGCCATATTTTGATGAAAAGCGCCGCCGTCAAATGGACTTGTCGCATGAAACGCCGACCCGCTGATTTGCGAGGCGACCTGGGTATTCTACCGCAACTGCCCGCCCGGGTCACTTGGGGCGGTTCGGAAAGCCCTGAAACTGTGGCGTATTTATCCGGGGCTGCGTTGGGCCATCTGGATATTGAGCCGTGAAGCGAGGAGACGCCCCATGGGGTTGTCGGGCGCGGGGCAAGGGGTGGCGTCTACGACACGCGTCGCTGCCACAGGGCCGTCATCGAGCGCGACGCGGGTCCAATCATCCCGATCCGCAAGAACGGGCGGCTATGGAAGGATGACTGCCCCGCGGCACGCGCCCGGAACGACACCTTGATGGCAATATTCTTTCCGGCTTCCATGTCATGGAACTCCTTCCTGATGTGCGGGCTACTTGTAAAATCCGTCCCGCAGCCTGATGCCATGCTCCAGCCAGGCTTTCATGGCGCAAAGCATCCCCGTCCATCCTTCGCAATTGCCGAAGCAGGAAGTCAGGCCGGCCTCGGTCTCGGGCCAGCCGAATTCGCTGATCCGCACCAGCGTGCGTCCATCTTCCAGCGGGCTGAACTCCATGGTGACCGTTGTCCAGGTGGCAGTTGCCTTGGCCGTCTCCCATTGCAGCACGATCTTTTTGTTGGTGACGACCTCCTGCACCAGGACGGGGAAGGCGCCGGGAAAATCGTGGAAGTCCCAGGTCACCTCGGCGCCGGTTTCCAACCGGCCCCGCGCCCCGCCCGTGGTGAAGTAATTCGACAGGCGCTCAGGGGCGACCACCGCCTCGAACACGTCCTCGACCGGTTTGGCGATGCGCCCGGCCACGGTGAACTTCAACTCCATGGTGCGAATCCTCTTTGCTTTCCGCCATTAATGTTATAAAAATATAACATGTCAATGGAAGATAAATTTGACGCCTTGTTCAAGGCGCTTGGCCATCGGGTGCGACGTCAGATACTCGACCTGATCAAGGATGGTCCGAAGACCACCGGTGCCCTTTGCGAGACGCTGACAGATATCGACCGCTGCACGGTGATGCAGCACCTCTCCGTGTTGGAGAAAGCCGGGCTGGTGGTTGTCGAACGGCGCGGCCGGGAACGCTGGAACCACCTCGACGCCCTTCCGATCCACGACGTTCAGAAACGCTGGATCGGCCCATACGCTGCGCATGCGGTCGGGATGCTTGAGGAGCTGGAGGCGCTGGCAAAAATCGACGCATCACCGCAGGAGACTGCCGAAAAGAGCAATGCCTGAAACAGGGTGGCAGCTCCGATCTGCCCCCCCCCTTGCATGCGCCATTCCTCGTCCTCGTTTTTCCAGGGCGCTTGCCGACCCGACCCGCCGGGCAATCATTGCGCGTCTGGCGAAAGGCGAGACTTCGGTCAGGGAAATTGCCCGGCCCTTTGCCATGAGCCAGCCGGCTGTTTCGCACCACCTTTGGGTTCTTGAAGAATCCGGCCTCATCACGCGGCGCATAGACGGCACCCGTCGCCCATGCCGCCTTGCAGATGGCGCTCTTGAAGAAATCGAGGGATGGCTGTCGATGCTGCGTCGCGGACCGGAAGCCAACTTTGACCGCCTGGATGCGGTGCCGTAAAGCCCTGTCCGCGGCTTTCTACTTTCAATCCAGAGCTGACCCACATTGGTTCTGGGGCGACATCACATATGAACTGAAAGCTGTTTGAGATCCGGTGTCCGTATTTCCACTGCCAAGATCGCCAATAACTTGACGATGCCATCATGTTTCACAGCAAACGTTCAACCAGGTCGAAATCAGCTGCGAAATGGTCTTTGATGATATCGACCGTCCTTTGGTCATCCAATGCCAATTTGCGCAACGCCGTGGAGGCGGGTGATTGGTTGAGTTTAGGCAAGTTCAACCCTTCGGGTTGGAAGTCGTATTCATCGCAAAGTGCTTTGAAGTCTTCATCAAGGTGCGTGAAGCGGATGACGTGATCGGGCATCTGAACCTTGCCATCAACTGAAATGTAGTCAGTCAGCGTAAAGCACTTTCTCATGAACGCCTCGAACTCGCCAATGTCCCATCGCGGAGGTGTTTTTTCCCAAATGCCGTCTTTTTCCACCATCCAGCGACGGGGAGAAAAGTAAAGTGAAATTGCTCTCTCTATCGGGTCGCGTACTGGCACAGCGACTTTGTAGTCATTGAATGTGGAGCCAAGCGCAGTCTTGTAGTCAGACAAAAGTGCATGCTTACGCTTTGTAAATTCACCTGAAAGGCCAAACCTGTGGACAGAATCCTGGTACTTGTGCGCCGTCATCCGGTCGTCAGAGAAAGGCAGCAACGCAGTGGTCACGGAATTTCCGCCGGTCTTCTGGACATGGATGTAGATCAGTTTCCTAGAGACAAATATCAATGCAAAACTCCTTTGAGTGTTCGTCGGGCCTGGGATCAGCGCCTGGTGGGGTCGCCTACAATTGCCTGATGTCCCGAACCTTTCGCGCCGCTGCCATTATTGTTTGTTTCTAGGCCCAAGCGTTATTTCCCCGTAGCTTCCAGCGATAGTTCGCAGTCCGTTTTATATGCTTCATATTTTTCTGACTGCCAAACCTGCGCCAAGGTCATGCCTGGGCTTAAGGTTGTTGGAATGTCGAGCAGAGGGTCATCCGTTTGGCGCGCCAACGCTGCCAATAACTTTTCGTTGGATGGTTGATAGTCACTCTTGGTTTTCGCCAGCTGCACGTCTGAAAGAAGCCGAAGCTTAACTGCCTCTTCTGGCGGCGTATTGCGTGCGATGATCCTGCGGGCGTGGTAGGCGTCCCCGGAATAACGCCTCCCCGCTTCAAGAATATAAGCGATCTGATGCCCGCTCAGCCTGACTTGTTGGGGGTCAATCTGGGGCAAGTCGGGCAAATCGGGCAGCTGTGCCGCGGTCAGGAAGCTGCCTAGCAAGTCGTCACGCGCTTCATCGAAAAAAACGATCTGGCAGGACCCGAAATGTTGCATCCAGACTTCATAGTCCCTGAACCAGTCTGGCGCGCGGTATCGGAGCGTCGTCGGGTCTTCTAACGTAGCCAGAAAGTCGGACATGCTGCCGCAAAAACTTCCGGTTTTGATCCATTGGCTATAAAGTGAAGTAATCCAGTGATCTTGCCTTCGAATGAACAAGACGACGGTCACTTCAACGTCTTGAGGCAGCATTTCCTTTAGGGTTTTCGCGTGAAAATGGCGAAAGTCTTCGGCGGATAGCACGACCGTTTCATTGTCGGGCTGCCAATTCGCCAACAACCGGTCCACTAGATTTTGCGGGTCAAGAACTGTCGGGTCAATCCTTGGAAAAGCACGTTTGAAATCATAGGTCCGTTCCTTGGACAGGCAGGCCGCAAGCAATTTGGCATTCCCCGCAATGCGTTTCACTTCGTCCAGAACAGGCACAAATATGCCTCGTGACCGGACGTAGTCTGCATCAAGTCGCAGGCGTTTTTGGATATATGTGGAACCTGTTTTGGCCGATCCAATATGAAGGACAATGCGCTTCATTCAGCCGTCAACTTTTTTGCCTACGGCATTGCGTACAAATTGCATTTTGTGCAGGTCCTCTTGAGCCATCGTCAGGTCCGCCATGGTGGGAAACGACACCCCGACCAAAATAGAATTGATCGAGGCAACTTTGTCAATCAACGCCCTGATCGCTGCAAGGTCATTAAGGTTTTGCATCACGGGGCGGATCGAAACGCCTGCGTGGGTGTGCACAACAAAGCAGGCTCCACTGAGGTAACCGCCAAAACACAGACGAAAATTGTAGTTGTTGGGGAGCGTAAAAATATCTGGCTGATGCTTCATCAACGCTTGCTGGAACGAAGGCTGATCCATCACTTTTCCGGGGTGGTCAGCGGATGTTAGGCGGTCTTTGTAGTCGGCAAGCCAACTGTCCATGACATCGCGCTGGCTGCCGTTCAGGAACACCACACCAGAATTGAGTTTCCAGCGCCTGCTCCATTCTTCCTTGACCGCGGCGTCCATACTGCAAACGCTCTGGCGGTACGGCGGCTGGCACGCGGCTATGTCAAAGGGCCCAAAATCAAATACTCTTGCCAGATCACCCAAGATAAAAGTGTCTGTGTCCAGAAACACTGTCTTCTCAAAAGGTGACGCTGCGATGGCCTCCAACTTTTGAAGTTTGGGATGGTCGCGCGGCACATCGGTCACAATCACTTCAGAGAATGGTGACCAGGAAGGCTCCGCCAATCTGTCCGCCAACACGCGTGAATTCGAGTGTAAGACAATTGGTTCTTTGCTGTGTTGCCTCAAACTGAATGCGGATATCATCGCCTCAGCGTGGTACAGTGGTGTCTCTATGTCTTCATCAAATGCACTGTAAATAAACACTCTTTTGCCTTGCTGACCGATATGATTTTGCACATGCTATGTTATAAGACCATGCGGGAAAGGACCACCAGAATCGGCACCTGAGCATTCACCATGAAGTGCCCAAATTTCCTGGACGGCATCGTCAAGTTGCAACGCATCTCACCTGGCGGTAGGTGTCCTTGTAACCAAGTCCAAGCAATCTGGCGCTGTTCAGGCGGGCCGAGCGTCACCTTATCCGCGCCGAGAGAGACCATGCCACTTTGAAAAGGCTGCACGGCTATCGGCAAGGCCTCTGATCCCTGCGATCTGCAAATGCGACATTACAAAGGTTGGAGGTGATCAGCACAATCAACCAGGTGTCCTGGGTGAGATCGCCTTTGTTCACGGTTTTACCCGGCTGGCTGCGTGATATTATGGACGCATTGCGATGCCTGTGGCCCACATGGGCTAATGAACTTTCCCAATCACAGGTTTTCGAGAATGAGCACTTCGATACGTATGCGTTCCTGCGACGCGAGGGTGGCGCGGTTTTCGCATTTTGCCCGCAGGATCCTGATTGCGCTGCGCACCAGATGTCCGGGGTCCTGATGGATCACGGCGTCCAGTTCGCCATTTTTCAGGGCCAGCTCCGTTGAGGGTGTGCGTTCGTGGGCTATCGTCACACGATCCCGGATGACACCGGCGCGGCGCCCTTTTTCCAGCGGGATGCGGGCCTCCACTCCCATGAAGTAGATGCCCAGGATGTCGCTGTGGGTTCGGATTGCGTTGTGCAGGATGTTTTCCGTCCGGTCCGGATCCCCGTAGGTTTCAAGGGTCGGAAGCACCTTCAGGTTCGGATATTCCGCATTGATGATCCCATCGAAGCCAAGCCTGCGTTCGAGGCTGTCGCGCGCCTGGGTGGTTTCGGTCAGGACAAGAACGGACCCTTCCTTGTTCCCGATGAAACGGGCCATCAAGCGGCCTGCGGTCGCCCCTGCTGCCCTGTTGTCAATGCCGACAAAGCCATGTTCCCCATCGTCCTGCTGGTCGGCGACGAGCGGTATCGTCTGGATGCCACGTTCTCTCATCCTCAGCAGGGCGTCGCGGATCTGCGGGGTTTCGGGTGCCATGATGGCGACGCCGTCGACATCCTCTGCGGACAGGTTCGAGAGGTTGCGCGCAGCCTCATGCGGATCCTGATCGTCAATTCGAATGACATCCGCCTCGATCATCTCAGCACGGCTGGCGCTGTCGAATTCCGCTATTCGGTCTATGATCTCCATCAGGAATTCATCGCCTGATCGGGGCAGGGCGAATACGAACCTGTATCCTCTCTGCCGCGCCAGGGTCGCGGCGACCTGGTTGCGTTGAAACCCGATTCTTTCAATGGCGTCATTGACAGTTTTGACCGTCTTTTCCCGTACGCCGGACCGGCCATTGAGCACCCTGTCCACGGTCGCCAGACTCACGCCTGCAGCGTTGGCCAGGTCCTTTATCGTTGGTCTCATTCTGTCAAAGCTCTGATTTCATAGGATAACCACCCCATCTTTGACAATTTTGGAGGAAATCACAAGCTAAATGAGGTGCGCACCTCAAATAGTTCTTGCCTTGAGGTGCGCACCTCATTTACGCTCGGGCGAGTTAAGTCGCGGCAGGAGGGCCGTGGCGATGAAACTGGGAGGATTTCGACATGAAGACGAAACACCTGACGACAGCTGTCCTGTCGTCACTTATCGCAAGCTCTGCCGCGACTTCGGCCCTGGCCGAGGATCTGACGCTGTGTTGGGCTGCCTGGGACCCGGCCAATGCCCTGGTCGAGTTGTCCAAGAATTTCGAGGCGGAATCAGGTCACACCATGAATTTTGAATTCGTGCCCTGGACCTCATTTGCGGACCGGATGCTCAACGAGCTGAATTCAGGGGGGCAATTGTGCGACCTGATGATCGGCGACAGCCAGTGGATCGGCGGCGGTGCCGAGAACGGTCATTACGTTAAGTTGAATGATTTCTTCGAGGCCAATGGCATCGACATGGCCGATTTCATTCCGGCAACTGTCACCGGCTATGCGGAATGGCCCAAGAACACGCCGAATTATTATGCCTTGCCGGCCTTTGGGGACGTCGTCGGCTGGACCTATCGCAAGGATTGGTTCGAACGCCCGGAACTGCAGGAGGCGTTCAAGGCCAAATATGGCCGCGCGCTTGGCGTGCCGACGTCACTGGAAGAGCTGAAGGAGATTGCGCAGTTCTTTCAGGGCCGGGACATTGACGGCACCACGGTTTACGGTGCCGCGATCTATACCGAGCGTGGCTCGGAAGGGATCACCATGGGGGTGACCAACGCGCTTTATAACTACGGGTTCATGTACGAGAATCCGGACAAGCCCTATGACCTGGAGGGCTATGTGAATTCCGATGGCGCTGTTGCAGCGCTGGAATTCTACAAGGATCTTTATGACACCGCGACGCCGCCGGGCTCGTCCAACTGGTACATGGGCGAGAATATCGATGCCTATAAATCAGGCCAGGTGGCGCTTCAGATGAATTTTGCCTTCATCTGGCCAGGTGTTGAAGCCGATCCGAACGTGGGCGGCGGAAAGTCGGGCTATTTCCCCAATCCGGCAGGGCCTGCGGGCCAGTTTGCGCAACTGGGCGGGCAGGGTATTTCTGTCGTGGCCTATTCGGACAAACAGGATGCGGCGCTGGAATATATCCAGTGGTTCGCGCAGCCTGAAATCCAGGCAAAGTGGTGGGAACTGGGCGGTTACTCGGCGCTGCGCGCTGTGGTCGAAGATCCGGGGTTCGCCGAAAGCCAGCCCTACGCGCAGACCTTTCTCGACAGCATGGCAATCGTGAAAGATTTCTGGGCGGAACCGGCCTATGCGGATCTGCTGCTGGCGATGCAGGAACGTGTCCACAATTACGTGGTGGCTGGTGACGGCACTGCGAAGGAAGCGCTTGACGGTCTGGTGCGTGACTGGACCGAAGTGTTCGAGGACGAAGGCAAAATATAGGGCTCCTCCCCGTCGGTTCCCTTTGGGGGGCTGACCGCACCTGGCGGCCCGGCGGGCCGTCAGGATGCCTATGCCGAGGATATCTGGACGCCCGACTTATCCGCGCGTCAAAGGACAGGATCAATGACAGACACTTCCATCGACAAGCTCGCCCGAGCCACGCCCAAGACCGTGGCCCGCCGCATAAAGGGTCTGTCCGATCGCAGCATCGCATGGCTTTTCGTGGCTCCGACGATCTTTCTGCTGCTGGCCGTAAATATCTTTCCGTTGATCTGGACGATCAGGCTCAGCTTTACCGATTTCCGCGTGAACCGCCCGAACCGCGATGTCGAATGGGTCGGTCTGCGCAATTATGAACGGATCCTGACCGATCCGGACATCTGGGCCACGATGCAGGCAACGGCGCATTTTCTGTTCTGGACCATCGTGTTCCAGGTTCTGATCGGCTTTTTCCTGGCATTCCTGATCAACAAGAAATTCAAGGGCAACGACCTCTGGACCACGATCATCGTCTTTCCGATGATGCTGTCGCCCGCGGTGGTCGGCAACTTCTGGACCTTCCTTTACCAACCGCAAATCGGATTGTTCAACTACGTGGTCGCGTTCTTCACCGGAGTCGACCCGGCGAGCTTTTCGATGATCGGCAGCGTGAATCTTGCGCCCTGGGCCATCGTTATCGCGGATACCTGGATGTGGTCCCCCTTTGTGATGCTGATCTGTCTGGCCGGACTGCGGTCCATTCCTGACAGCATTTATGAGGCAGCGGAATGCGACCGGGCCAGCAAGTGGCGGCAGTTCTGGACAATCACGGTGCCGATGGTGCTGCCCTTCCTGATGCTGGCCGTGCTGTTCCGCGGGATCGAGAATTTCAAGATGTTCGACCTGGTGGTGCAGCTGACCGGAGGCGGCCCGGGGAATACCACGACGCTCACGTCGATCGACCTGAAGCGGGAAGCCTTCGAAAGATGGCGCACGGGCTATTCCTCGGCCTATGCGGTGATCCTGTTCGTCACCGTCTTCGGCCTCGCCTCCATCTACGTCAAGGCATTGAACAAGGTGAAAGAACGATGAGCTATTCGATCACGGAACCTGGCAAGGGCATCAAGTGGATCGCCGGTGTATTGGTCGTCTGCTATGCGCTGATTACCATCGCGCCGCTGCTGTGGATCATCGCGACGGGTTTCAAATCGGGGCCGGATTCCATCGCATATCCGCCCAAGGTGGTATTCGAGCCGACGCTCGAAGGCTATGTGAACCTGTTCACGGACCGCACCCGCGCGACCAGCGACATGCTGGAAGCCGCAGGCCCGCCCGAAACCTGGTACGAGCAGATCGCGCGGGATCAGGGCACGGTCATCACCGGTGCGTCGCGCTACGGCGAGCGGTTCCTGAACTCCATCATCATCGGTTTCGGGTCGACGGCGCTTTGCATGATCCTTGGCACAGCCGCCGCCTATGCGTTCAGCCGCTTCCGGGTGCCGCTCAAGGATGACCTTCTGTTCTTCATCTTGTCCACGCGGATGATGCCGCCAATTGCCGTGGCGATCCCGATCTTTCTGATGTTTCGGAACCTCGGCCTGAACGATACGCACCTCGGAATGATCCTGCTCTATACAGCCGTGAACCTGTCTCTGTCGGTCTGGCTTCTCAAGGGTTTCATCGACGAGATCCCCGTGGAATACGAGGAAGCGGCGCTGATCGACGGCTACACGCGGTTCCAGGCATTCTACAAGGTGGTGCTGCCGCAGGCGGCAACGGGCATCGCATCGACCGCGATATTCTGCCTGATCTTTGCGTGGAATGAATATGCCTTTGCGGTGCTGCTGACATCGGGCACGGCGCAGACGGCACCACCGTTCATCCCGACCATCATCGGCACCTCCGGCAAGGACTGGCCCGCTGTTGCAGCGGGGGCGACGATATTCCTCGTCCCGGTCATGATTTTCACGATCCTGCTGCGCAAGCACCTGCTGCGCGGGATCACATTCGGAGCCGTTCGCAAATGAGCAATTCACCTTTCGACCCCGACGAGAGCCTGACCGAAGCCCAGATGGAGCGTGAGCGCAAAGGCACCCCGAAGCCGGAAGTGACCGATACGCGCGGGCAACCGGACGAAGGGTATCGCGCGCATCCCGCCGCGCGGATATTCCTCCGCGGCCCCTGGGAAATGCTGGCGACGATCCTGATCGCGGCAGGGGTGGTGATGCTGATGCAGCCATTCTTCCTGGGGCTCTACACCTATTCGTTCATCGTCACGCTGACAGGCACGGTGATGTTCATCATCGTCAGCCATTTTCCGGAGTAGTCGCATGGCACAGATACGGATTGAGAACCTGCGCAAGGATTTCGGCAGCTTCAATGCGGTGAAGTCCTCGACCTTCACGATCGAGGACGGCGAGTTCTTCATGCTTCTCGGGCCTTCGGGTTGCGGCAAGACCACGACCCTTCGCATGATGGCAGGGTTGGAATTGCCCACTTCGGGGCGCATTTTCATCGACGGCGAAGAGGTTGGCCAGAAACCGGCGAGCCAGCGGGACATTGCCTTTGTTTTCCAGATGTTCGCGCTCTACCCGCATATGAACGTGCGGGGCAACATCAGCTATCCGCTGAAAAGCCAGGGGATGCCGAGAGCAAGGATCAAGGCCAAGGTCGAGGAGGTTGCCGAAATCCTTGGCGTTACCGATATTCTGGACCGGCCCGTGGGCGGCCTGTCGGGCGGGGACCGTCAGCGGGTGGCCCTGGGGCGGGCCATCGTGCGCGACCCCAAGGCGTTTCTCATGGATGAGCCGCTTGGCGCACTGGATGCCGAATTTCGCGAACGCATGTCGGAGGAATTGCGCGCCTTGCACGACAGGATGAAGGCGACAACTGTCTATGTGACCCATGATCAGCTTGAGGCGATGCAAATGGGCGACAAGATCGTGGTCATGAACCATGGGGTGGTTGAGCAGTTCGGGGTGCCGCAGGACATCTACGACTGGCCCGCGACCAGGTTCGTGGCACAGTTCATCGGTTCGCCGCCGATGAATTTTCTCGATTTCGAAGGCGTGATCGGTGCCGGTGGCGATGAGGTCCGATTGAACGATGTCGAGGTGAAGGTTCCCCCGAGCATTGAGGGGGCCAAGGGGAAACTGACGCTGGGCGTTCGGCCCGAACATGTGACCCTGGATGATGACGCGCCGTACCGGGGACGGGTGATGGCGACGGAATATCTCGGGACCACCCAGATCGTGACGCTGGACACGGCCAACGGGCCCCTCAAGGCCCGCGTCGCCAGCGCGGCGCGGGTGGACGTGGGGACGACGACAGGCCTGCGGTTCGACGCGCGGACCATCACGCTGTTCGACCAGCAGGAAGGTCGCGCGCTGCGGTCGCAAGCCAATGCAGGAGTGCTGGACCATGGCTGAGGTCACCTTGACGGGAATTACCAAACGATATGGGAATGATGTCGCGCTGAGTGATGTCACGATGACGGTGCCCGATGGCTCATTCGTGGTGCTGCTTGGTCCCACGGGCGCGGGAAAGACGACGACACTGCGGATGGTTTCCGGGCTTGATACGCCTGATCTCGGGACGGTCATGATCGGCGGGCGCGACATGGCCGGGCTGATGCCGGCCCAGCGTGACGTGGCGATGGTGTTTCAGCAATACTCGCTCTACCCGCATCTGACGGTCCGGCAGAATCTGGAATTCCCCCTGAAATCCCCGATCTTGAAGACATCGCAGAAAGAGATCGACCGCAAGGTCGGTGAGGTGGGCGAGATGCTGCAAATCTCCCACAAGCTGGACAACAAGGCGACCGCGCTTTCGGGCGGGGAAATGCAGCGGGTTTCCATCGGGCGTGCATTGGTGCGCGATCCTGCGGTGTTCCTCATGGATGAACCGCTCAGCTCGCTGGATGCCAAGCTGCGCGCCGATCTGAGGGTCGAATTGAAGTCCATTCAGGCCGATTCCGGCGCCACGCTGCTTTATGTGACCCATGACCAGATCGAGGCGATGACGATGGCCACACATGTGGGTGTGCTGGACAAGGGGCGCCTGGTGCAGTTCGGCCCGCCGCGCGAAATCTACGAACAGCCGGTCAGCATCTACGCGGCAAGCAGGCTGGGCCAGCCGCGGATCAACGTGCTGCCCGCAGAGGTATTCGGCGGGGCGCCGGAAGGGGCAAAGACGATCGGGCTGAGACCGGAACAGATCCGCCAGGGCGATGGCGAGGAAAGCCGCGTCGAGCGGGTCGAGCGACTGGGCGACCAGACACGACTGCACCTGCGTTTCAAATCGCACGATATCGTCACCGTGACCGATGCGCACACAGAGCTGAAACCGGGAGATCGGGTCAAGATTCGGCCCGAGAAACCTTTTTACTTTGACGCGTCCGGCGCTCGTCTGGCCTGAGGGAGGATACCATGGCTCAATTCATCAACGAAAAGGAAGCAACCGTCACCGAGGCGATCGACGGGCTTCTGCAGGCTTCTGGTGGCGAACTGGCCCGTCTCGACGGTTATCCGCACATCCGCGTGGTGGTGCGGGCGGATTGGGACAAATCAAAAGTGGCGCTGGTGTCCGGGGGCGGGTCGGGCCATGAGCCTGCCCATGCCGGGTTCGTTGGCAAGGGGATGCTGACGGCTGCGGTATGCGGGGATGTTTTTGCATCCCCCTCCGTGGATGCCGTGCTGGCGGGCATACTGGCGGTGACCGGCCCGGCCGGATGCCTGCTGATCGTCAAGAACTACACCGGCGACCGGCTGAACTTTGGCCTCGCGGCGGAACGGGCGCGGGCTTTCGGGCTCAAGGTCAACATGGTGATCGTCGATGACGACATTGCGCTGCCCGATCTTCCGCAGCCGCGGGGCGTCGCCGGCACGCTTTTCGTGCACAAGATTGCGGGCGCCCTGGCCGAAAGCGGTGAACCGCTGGACAAGATCACCTCGGCAGCCGAGCGGGTCATTGCCGGAACCAGCACCATCGGCATGTCCCTGGACACATGTACCGTGCCGGGTTCACCCAAGGAAAACCGCATCGGCGCGGGAAAGGCAGAGTTGGGACTGGGAATTCACGGGGAGGCCGGGGTTCAGCAGATCGCGTATCAGAACGCGCGGCAGGCGGTTGCTGCCGTCACCGAAAAGCTGGCAAAGGTCATGAAATCCAAGCCCCATGTCGTCTTGTTGAACAACCTTGGCGGTGCCTCGGTGCTTGAAATGTCGATCCTGGCCAATGACCTGACGCAATCGGATATTGGCAAGAACCTCAAGCTGATCGTGGGGCCTGCATCGCTGATGACCTCGCTCGACATGCGGGGCTTTTCAGTCTCTGTTTATGCATATTCGGCAGAAGACCAGGCATTGCTTGCCGCGCCTTGCAGCCCGTCGGCGTGGCCCGGCTGCAAGGCGATCAAACCCGTTTCCGTGGTGGAATTGCCCGACGGTCTGCGCCCGATCCAGCCGATCCCGTCACAGCACAAGGACACGGCCGCCTTCCTGACCAAATGCTGTAAGGTTCTGATCTCGGCGGAGGCAGACCTGAACGCGCTCGACGCGAAATCCGGGGACGGCGATACCGGTTCGACACTGGCAGGCGCGGCGCGGGCACTGATCGACGCGCTGGACCGGATGCCGTTGGCGGACCATACGCAGCTTTTCCGGGCCATCGGTCAGGAACTGAGCCAGACGATGGGCGGGTCCTCCGGCGTATTGCTGGCAATCTTCTTTACCGCTGCGGGGGACGCAGCTTCGAGCGGGCTTGGCATGATCGCGTCACTCAAGGAGGGTCTGGCCCGCATGCAGAAGATCGGGGGCGCACAGATCGGCGACCGCACCATGGTCGATGCGCTGAAGCCCGCGCTGGACGAGTTGGAAGCCAAGGGCCTTGCCGATGCGGCCCTCGCCGCGCGGAGCGGTGCGGCTCATACCGCGACAATCACGAAGGCAAAGGCGGGGCGGGCCTCCTATATCAGTGCCGAACAATTGGACGGTCACGTGGATCCGGGGGCAGAGGCGGTTGCGCGGCTTTTTGAACAGCTCGCGACCTGACATCGTGCTTTCCTTGCCTGGTTCCGATCAGGACGTGACGGAGATTGAAGCCGAAGGCGGTCTGGGCGATTGACGCGGCCCTGTATTGGGCCAAGTCTGGGCGAAACCGATTGCAGGAGCTTTCAATGACCACGGACAGCACAACCCTTCCACTGCCGGATGGCGCTTTGGAGCGGATCACCAAAGCCGTCGATGCGGGGTTCGAGGCCCAGGTCGGGTTTCTGGCGGATTTCGTCGCAATCCCGAGCCTGAGGTTCGAGGAAGGTGCCGCCCAGGATTTCATGGCGCAGGCGCTGCGGCAACGGGGCTACAAGGTGGATGACTGGACGATCCGGCTGGAAGACCTTGAGCACCTGCCGGGGTTCGGGCCGATCCACGGTGATTTTTCACGCGCGCGCAGTGTGGTCGGCAGCCATCACAGTGCCCGGACAAAAGGGCGTTCGCTGATCCTGCAGGGGCATCTGGACGTGGTGCCGACCGGGCCGGTCGAGATGTGGAAGTATCACCCCTTCGACCCGGTGATCGAGAACGGCTGGATGAACGGCCGAGGGGCAGGAGACATGAAGGCCGGCACGGTCGCCGCCCTTTACGCGCTGGATGCGGTCAAGGCCGCCGGGTTCGAGCCTGCGGCGACCGTGCATTTCCAGTCGGTAATCGAGGAGGAAAGCACGGGACTTGGCGCGCTTTCGACCCTGCAGCGGGGCTACCGCGCCGATGTCGCGGTTCTGCCGGAGCCATCGAGCCTGACGATCAACCGCGCTCAGGTGGGGGCACTTTGGTTTCGGCTACGGGTGCGGGGCAAGCCGGTGCATGTGTCGGTCGCGGGCGAAGGGTCGAACGCGATCATGGCGGGCTATGATATTCTTGCCGCCTTGAAAGAAATGGAGGCGGAGTGGAACGCGCGCGCGGCGCAGGACCCGGTCTATCATGACGTGCCGCATCCGCTGAACTTCAATGCGGGCAAGATCGAGGGCGGGGACTGGGCATCAAGCGTGCCGGCCTGGTGCGACATCGACTGCCGGATGGGCGTGCTGCCGGGGCAGGATCTGGAGGCTGCCAAGGCCGAGATCGAGGCCCGCGTGTCGGGAGCGGCGCGCGACCATCCTTTCCTGTCCAACAACCCGCCCGAGGTGATCTGGAACGGTTTCCAGGCCGAAGGATACGTGCTGGGGTCCGACGCCGACCCGGCGCTGGCGGTGATGCGCGCGGCCCACGCGCAGGTCATGGGTGCGGGCGCGCAGATCGCCGAGCACAAGATGACGGCGCTGACGGACACGCGGTTTTATGGTCTCTACTATGACATTCCGGCCTTTTGCATCGGGCCTACAGCACAGAACATTCACGGCTTCGATGAACGGGTCGAACTGGAATCGATCCGCAAGCTGACGGTGGTTCTGGCGCTGTTCATCGCGCAATGGTGCGGTTTGAACCCTTTAAGGGACTAGGTTGATCCGGGATCTGGTCGCGGAATCCACGGCTTCCGCCGAATAGAGCATCGGCACGTAATCCCCCGCAGCCCAGAGTGGCGCCAGATCGGCGTAGTGGGGGCTGTCCGGCAGGGCGGACTGGCCGGGCGTGTTGATCCAGACGCTGTTGTCCCATGCGCCCACGTCCACAACCATGCGGACCGAGGCGCCGATGGTCACCCGGTAGTCCGCCGCTTCGTAGTGGCCCAGCATCACGGTGCCACCCGCCCCGCCGGTCGGCAGGGGGCCGATATCCTGCTTGCCGCCGATCGGGGTCAGCGCGTGAATGAAATAGCCCTGGTGCAGGTCGCCCCATTGCCATCTGGTGGTGTCCTTGCCGTAGGTTTCGCAGGCTTCATCCCAGGCGGTCTGCAGCGTGCCGGCCAGAAGCGCATCGCGGTCCGGTGCTGCCCGGGCAGCAAGGCCTGGAAGATCGCCGCGCAGCAGGCGCAGGACGGTAGGCACGCTGCCCGGAACAAGAACGGCGCGCAGGGCGGGATCCTCCGCCACCCGATCCAGCAGGGCGGGGCGCAGGTGCCGGGACAACCAGATCTCATAAAGAAGCGCGGCGGCGGAAGAAGCCCGCGCATAGCCGTCCCAGGCCTGCAGCAATCCTCGGGCCGGGGAGAGGGCGCTGGCGGGCAGCATCGCGCAAAGCTCTTCGGCCAGGGCCGAATAGGTATCGGTTTGCAATGCGCAATTGTCGGCCACGTTTCGGGCACCACCCCTGGCGATCACATCGGCGATGCGGTCGGCGCGGCCGTCCTCGAACCATTCAAAGCCGACGGGCCGGGCATCGTGATCCCAGGTGTCCGGCAGGTTCATCTCGTTCGCGGAATGGACAAAGCCGCGCTTGGGGTTGGTAATGGCGGGCAGGTCCTCGGCGGTCATGTATCCCTGCCATTCAAAGCGGCCATCGCCCGGCACCGGGGTCAGGCCGCGCCAGCCGGAGCGGCGCGGGACATAGGCCGCCGCCTGCCAGCAGATATCGCCGGTGGTATCGGCATAGACCATGTTGACCGAGGGCGCGCCCCATGTGGCAAGTGCCTTGCGGAAGTTTGGCGCGCTGGTGCTGCGCATGGATTTGAGAGACCCCATATAGGGCGACGTGCCCGGATCGGTAAAGACAGTGCGGACAGCGACGCCGACATTGTCCCGCGCATGGACCAATGGGCCGTGACGGGTAAAGCCCAGGGTTAGAGACTGTTCCGGCGCATCTTTCACCGCAAATTTCTCTTCCACCCAGGTGATCGCCTCGGTCCCGGTGCCAAAGCGGTAGGCGTTGCCGTCCTCGGTCAGGTCGTAAACCATGACGTCCTCCTGATCAGCGCAGAAGATCGTGAGGCTGAAGGCCGCGGTGCCGTTGTGGCCGGCCATGATGCCGGGAGAAGAGGGCTCTCCCGCACCGATTATGTCGAGGCCTGGCGCGGTGAGATGGACCATGTAGCGCAGGGAGGGTGCGGCATGGGCGCGGTGCGGGTCGCTTGCCATGATGGCGCGACCGGTGTCCGTCTGGCCCGGCGCAATGGCCCAGTTGTTAGAGCCTTCGGGTGGTGTTGCGCGCTGCACGGTCTTTCGCGCGTCGACACTGGACCATAGCGGTGCCTCTTCCAGCGTTGCGTCGAGCCGGGCGCGCTGGAAGGTCACGGGTGCCGTGGCAAGCTCGTAGACCGCCAGCGCATCTGAAGGCAGGCGCTTGTCGGTTGTGACGTCCCATTCGCTGTCCGGCACGGGAGGGGACAGGGGCACACGCAAGAGATCGGTTTCCGGGTCGGCAAGGGTATGGACCTGCAGACGCGCCAGTTCCGACGCCGCGTTGCGGGCGAGACAATGGGTGCGGATGCGCACCACATCCTCGGGCAGCCAATGGGCCGGTTCAGTCCCTAACTCGGCGAATTCGGGCGGCAGGGGCAGGTCACCCGCAAGCACCAGATCGACAGCGGCATTGATGCCTGCGGCGAAAGCCGTGCAGATTTCCCGGGAATCTTCGCCATAGGCGGCCCATTCCCGATCCATCTCTCCGCGATAGAGAAACAACCGCGCGGCGCGGTCCTGCATCAGATAGCCGGGCCCGAAGTCGGCGGCCAGCAGGCCCAACCCGCGCTTGCGCCAGAGGTCAATCTGCCAGAGCCGGTCGCGCGCGGCGTTGAACCCCTGGAGGAAAAAAGCGTCTTGCTGGGTCTCCGCGCGGATATGCGCCATGCCCCATGTGTCGATTGAGATGCTGGCAGGGGCCGAGAGGCCGGGCAGTTTGATCGTTGTCATGGGATGTCTCCTGGGGAAGATCAGTACTTGCTGAGGGCGCGGGCGGCCTGCTGGCCAAGCGGTGCGGTGCGGGCGCGGAACTCTTCGGGGGTCCACTCGGCAAGCGAGCCTGCGATGTGAATGGCGGCGACCGGTGCGCCCTTGCTGTCGAGGATCGCAAAACCCATGGCGATTTCGCCTGACAGGATCTGGTTCAGTGCAAGCGCATAGCCCTGTGCGCGGGTCTGTTCGACAGCCTGCATGATTTCGTCAATTTCGGTCATCGTGTTCGGGGTGAAGGGCCGCCTGTCCGAGCGGGCGACAAGATCGCGGGCGGTGTCTTCGGGCAGGCGGGCCAGGATGGCCAACCCGCCGGAGGTGCAGAATGTCGGCACGCTGTGGCCGACGATAGAGGCGTTGAAGGTCTGACGCTTGGTCTGGAGACGCACGGCATAGACCATACGGAGGTCATCGAAGAGCGACAGGTCGATCCGTTCGCGCACCGTGGTGCGCAGTTCCTGCAGGACCGGTGTGGCCTGCCGTACCAGCGGATTCAGACGCAGAAAATCGAGCGTGTGATCCAGGATGCTGACGCCGGGGACATAGCCGTGCCCGTTTGCGTCGCGGCTGATGTAGCCAAGGGCGCGCATGGTATGGACCATCCGCTGGGCCGCGCTGCGGTCGAGCCCGGCACGTGATGCGACTTCAGAGAGGGTCAGGGGCCCTTCGGTCTGGTGAAAGGCCGACAGCACCGCCATCGCCTTTTCCACGGATCGGACGAAAAGCGGGCTGGCGCGTTCCTCTTCCAGATTGGCGGAGCGGCCGGTTTCGGCGCGTATCGTATTCCTGAACATTATCGCTTTCCTGACACAGCGGCATTGACGCCAGGTAAGGCGGCGGCATACGATTTCTATACGATGTAGTTGTATTGTCTTGCAATACTTCTGTGGGCGACGGACAAGCGGGCCGAGGTCGGACCGCCGTCAGCACCAGTCGGGGGAAACAAGATGTCAAAGCGCGTGGCGCTGGCCGGATTTCTACATGAAACAAACACTTTCGCGCCTACGAAAGCGCGCATGGCGGACTTTGTGCAGGGGGGTGGTTACATGCCCCTGGCCCGTGGGAAGGCCGTTCTGAGCCAGGGGCGCGACATCAACCTTGGAATTGGCGGCGCGGTCCAGTTTGGCGAATCGGCGGGCTGGGAGATGGTGCCAATCCTCTGGGCGGGTGCCATACCGTCGGCCCATGTTTCAAAAGATGCCTATGAAAGCATCAGTGACGAGATAGTTTCGGGCATTGCGGGGGCCGGCGCGCTGGACGGTGTCTTTATCGACCTGCATGGCGCGATGGTGGCGGAACACGAGGACGATGGCGAGGGCCGGCTGCTCAAGCGCCTGCGCAAGGTGGTGGGGCCGCATGTCCCGATTGCCGCGGCTCTCGACCTGCATGGAAACATCACCCAGGATATGGTGGATGCGGCCGACGTGCTGGTGGGGTTTCGTACCTATCCCCATGTGGACATGGCCGAGACGGGGCACCGGGCCGCGGCGCAACTGGATGCGCTGATGGCGCGGGGGGCGCCCTTTGCCGCGGCGTTCCGGCGGCTGCCCTTCCTGGTGCCGATCGCCTGGCAGAGCACAAGGGCGCAACCGGGGCAGCGGATTTACGAACTGGTCGCGGAACAGGAGGGTGGCGGCGTGGCCAGCACGTCGTTCTTCTTCGGCTTTCCGGCGGCGGATTTTCCCGGCTGTGGTCCGACCGTGATATGCTATGGTGAAACGCAAGCCGATGCAGATCGCGCGGCGGATGCCATAGAGCAGGCCGTTCTGGCGGCGGAGCCGGAGCTGGCGGGAGAGACCTTTGAGCCTGAGGCGGGTGTAAACGAGGCGATGCGCATTGCCCGTGGCGCAAGCCGTCCGGTGGTGATTGCGGATACGCAGGACAATCCCGGCGCGGGGGGCGACAGCAACACCACGGGGATGTTGCGCGCGCTGGTCGCACGGGGGGCGCAACGGGCGGCCCTGGGCAATATGGTCGATCCGCGCGCAGCAGCGGCAGCACACGAAGCGGGGCAGGGGGCCGAAATAGAAATCGCACTTGGCGGTTTCTCGGGCATAGCGGGCGACACGCCGTTCGAGGGGCGCTTTACGGTCGAGGCCCTGTCTGACGGCAAACTGGTGGCGAAGGGACCGTTCTATGGCGGCGCGCCCCTGGACATGGGTCCTTCCGCCTGCCTGCGTATCGGCGACGTGCGCGTGGTGGTCACCACGAACAAGGCGCAGATGGCCGATCGCGAGATGTATCGCTTTGTCGGGATCGAACCGGAGAAACAGGCGATACTTGTCAACAAGAGCTCGGTGCATTTTCGGGCCGATTTCGACGGCATCGCAGAAACGATCCTGACCTGCACGGCCCCCGGCCCGATGCCGGTCAGCCCGGCAAGCCTGCCGTTCAAGAACCTCGCCCCCGGCATGAGGCTGGAGCCTCTGGGGCGGGTTTTCGAGGCACCGACTGCCGCCTGACCTGCGGCGGCACAGACAGATGAAAGGAGCGACGACATAGCCAAGGAAGATCAAGAAACGAAAACAGGGGCAAAAGCCTCGCGATGACACCAACCAACGGGAGTTACCAATGAAACTGCTGAATTTCACAAAATCGGGAACCGGATTCCGCATGTCCCTGTTCTCTGCGGCGCTGGCGGGTCTTGCCATGATGTCCGGGGCCGTGGACGCGCAAACGCTGCGCGCGGTCAAGCACTCTGACCTTCGGGTGCTGGACCCGATCCTGACCACCGCTTACATGAGCCGGAACCACGGCTACATGATCTTTGACACGCTCTATGCGCTGGATTCCGATCTGGTGCCGCAGCCGCAGATGGTCGACAGCCACGAAGTGTCCGAAGACGGGCTGACATATACTTTTACCCTGCGCGACGGATTGAAGTTTCATGACGGCGCAGATGTCACCGGAGAGGATGTTGCGGCGTCGATCAAGCGCTGGGGCGAACGCGACGGAATGGGACAGGTGCTGATGTCCTTTGTCGAAAGCATGTCGCAGGGCGACAGCCCCAATCAGTTCGTCATCAACCTGAAGGAACCCTACGGCCTGGTCATCGACAGCCTGGCGAAACCTTCGTCGAACGTGCCGTTCATCATGCCCAAGCGGCTGGCGGAAACGCCCTCTACAGAGCCTATTCCGGAGCAGATCGGCTCTGGCCCGTTCAAATGGGTGGCGGATGAATACCAGCCCGGCGTCATCGCGGTTTATGAAAAGTTCGAGGACTACGTGCCGCGTGACGAACCGGCAAGCTGGGCATCGGGCGGCAAGGTCGTCAAGGTGGATCGCGTCGAATGGGTCGTGATGGCTGATGATCAGACCGCGTTGAACGCGCTTCAGGCGGGCGAGATCGACTATTGGGAAAGCCCGCCTTCTGACCTTTTGCCGATCCTCGATGCCAACCCCGATGTGACGGTCAAGAACCTCAACGCGCTTGGCTTTCAGACGATCATGCGGCCCAATACTTTGAATGCGCCGATGGACGATCCGAAAATCCGCAAGGCCGCCATTGCCGCAGTGAACCAGAAAGACGTTCTGGATGCGCTCGTGGGCAACCCGGACCTCTACAAGATATGTGGCGCGATGTTTGTTTGCGATACGCCGCTGGCCAGCGATGTCGGCTCCGAGACGCTGACGCAAGGCAACGGTATGGACCAGGCCAAGGCGCTGCTGGAAGAGGCGGGTTATGACGGCACGCCCATCGTCGTCATGCACCCGACAGATGTGAGCACTCTGCGTTCGCAGCCTGTCGTGGTGGCGCAGGCGATGCGGGACGCGGGCTTTACCGTCGATCTGCAGGCGATGGACTGGCAGACCCTGGTCGGCAAGCGCGCGTCGCAGGCCTCCATCGCGGATGGCGGCTGGCACATGTTCATGACCAACTGGGTGGGCGCGGATGTGTTCAACCCCCTGGTGAACAACATGGTCAACGGCAAGGGCCCCGATGGCGGCTGGTTCGGCTGGCCGGATGTGCCGAAGCTGGAAGAGCTGCGTACGGCCTATGCCACAGCCGCGACGCTGGAAGAACAGAAGGGTCTGGCCGAGGAAATTCAGGCCCTGGCCTATGAGGAGGGCATCTATGCCCCGATCGGCCAGTACTTCGTTCCGACGGCATGGTCCAACAACCTTGAGGGTGTGCTGGACGCGCCCGCGCCGCTGTTCTGGAACATCAGCAAGAACTGATGCGACACCGGCCTCGCGTTATATGCGCGGGGCCGGACACCTCATTCGAATGCATTCCGAAAGGACTTCCGATGGTTGTCTACATCGTGCAGCGCATCCTGGCCGCGATCCCGGTGATGGCCTTTGTCGCGCTCTTCGTCTTTCTGCTGTTGCGACTGACCCCGGGCGACCCGGCGGCGATCATCGCGGGGGATACCGCGACGCCTGCACAGCTTGAGGCGATCCGCGACTCGTTGGGGCTGAACGATCCGCTGCTGGTGCAGTTCTTCAGCTGGATCGGTGACCTGCTGCGCGGCGATTTCGGCACCTCGATCCTGTCCGGCAAGCCGGTGCTGAACCTGATCGCGGACCGGATGGAGCCGACCATCAGCCTGGCGCTGACCACCATCATCCTGTCGGTGCTGATCGCCGTGCCGCTGGGTGTCATTGCCGCGTGGAAGCAGGGCACATTGATCGACCGTTTCGTGATGCTGTTGTCGGTGCTGGGCTTTTCTGTTCCGGTCTTTGTCATCGGCTACCTGATGATCTCGCTTTTCTCCATGCAACTCGGCTGGTTCCCCGTGCAGGGGTTCAAACCCATCGGCGATGGTGTCGGACCATTCCTGCACCGGATTGCCCTGCCGACAGTGACGCTGACCTTGCTCTATATCGCATTGATCGCACGGATCACGCGTACCTCGATGCTGGAGATCCTGGGTGACGATTACGTGCGCACCGCGCGGGCCAAGGGGCTGCCCGAACGCAAGGTGCTCATGCGCCACGCGCTGCGCAATTGTTCCGTGCCGATCATCACGGTGATCGGCATCGGCTTTGCACTGATCATCTCGGGGGTGGTGGTGACGGAATCGGTGTTCAACCTGCCGGGCCTGGGGCGGCTGACGGTCGATGCCGTGCTGAGCCGCGATTACCCGGTGATCCAGGCGGTGATCCTGCTCGCCTCTCTCATCTATGTCGTGATCAACCTGCTGATCGACATTGCCTACGTCCTGCTTGACCCGAGGATCCGATACACATGACCGATCAATCCGCGTCCTCTGTCGTTCCCGCCCGCGTCACCGCGCTGGCCCGCGCGCGGGAGATTGTCTTTTCCGGCCCGCTGGTCACCATCGCCGCCGGTATTCTGCTGATCATCGTTCTGTCGGCGCTGCTGGCGCAATGGATTGTGCCGCACGACCCTGTGCGCCTGTCGCCGGGGGTGCGCCTGAAACCGCCAAGCGAGGAATTCTGGCTTGGCACGGACGCCTATGGCCGCGACCTGTTCTCGCGCATCATCTATGGCGGGCGGATTTCGCTTGTCGTGGGGGTGGCGGCGGCGATCTTTGCCGTGGTGCTGGGCCTGCTGCTGGGTCTGCTGGCGGGTTACATCCGCTGGATCGACGCGATGCTGATGCGGATGGTGGACGGGCTCATGGCTATCCCGTCGATCCTGCTCGCCATTGCCATCGTGTCGCTTTGGGGCGCGAGCCTGTGGACCGTGCTGGTTGCGATCACCATCCCGGAGGTGCCGCGCGTGGTGCGGCTGGTCCGGTCGCTGGTGTTGTCGGCGCGCGAAGAACCCTATGTCGAGGCGGCGATTGCCGCCGGGACCCCGACCTGGATCATCATGCGCCGCCACCTGGTGCCAAACACCATCGCGCCGCTGATCATCCAGGGCACCTATATCTGTGCCAGCGCCATCCTGACCGAGGCGATCCTGAGCTTTCTTGGCGCGGGGATAAACCCCGAGACGCCGAGCTGGGGAAATATCATGGCCGAGGGGCGGATCTATTTCCAGATCAACCCGGGCATCGTGCTCTGGCCCGGCCTGGTGGTGTCGATCACCATCCTGTCCATCAACCTTCTGGGTGACGCGGTGCGCGACGCACTTGATCCGCGCATGGCGAAACGGGGTATCGAAAGATGAGCCTTCTTGAAATTTCCGACCTGCGGATCGCACTGAACGGCGACAGGGACAGCCAGGTGGTCAAGGGGCTGGACCTGAGCATCGAGGCGGGCCAGACCACCTGCCTTGTCGGGGAAAGCGGCTCGGGCAAGTCATTGACCGCACTTGCGACCATGGGTCTGCTGCCGCCAGTGCTGAAACCCATTGCAGGGTCGATCAAGCTGAAGGGGGAGGAGTTGCTGGGGGCGAAACAGTCGCGGTTGCGCGCGCTCAGGGCCACCTCCATGTCCATGATCTTTCAGGAACCGATGACGGCGCTGAACCCGGTCGCCCGTGTCGGCCAGCAGATTGAGGAAGTGCTGGAATTCCATTCGGACCTGTCGCAATCCGCCCGAAAGACCCGGGTGAAGGAAATGATGGAACAGGTGCATCTGCCGGACGTGGACAAGATGTACCGCAGCTTTCCGCATCAATTGTCGGGTGGGCAGCGCCAGCGGATCATGATTGCGATGGCGCTGGTCATGCGGCCACAGCTTCTGATCGCCGATGAACCCACGACCGCACTGGACGTGACGACACAGGCGCAGATCCTCAGTCTGATCCGCGAGTTGCGAGAAGAACAGGGCGCGGCGGTGTTGTTCATCACGCATGACATGGGTGTCGTGTCCGAGATCGCGGATGATGTTACCGTGCTCAAGCTGGGCGAGGTGATGGAGACGCAGAAGCTGGACGACCTCCTGCGCCGTCCCAAGACAGAATACACCCGCGACCTCTTGCGCTCTGTTCCCAGCCAGGTGCCCCGCATGGCGCGGCCCAGGACGTCGGACAACGTGGTGCTGGAGGCGAAGGACCTGTGCAAGACCTATGGCGGTGGCGGGCTGTTCCGCAAGGGCCGCGAGGTCAAGGCGGCTCAGGATGTTTCCTTCAGCCTGCCCAAGGGCCGGACGCTTGGCATCGTGGGTGAAAGCGGATCGGGCAAGACCACGGTTGCACGCTGCATCATGCGGCTGATCGACCCGACATCGGGGGCGATCCGCGTGGGCGGCACGGATATCGCGCAGCTGACGCAAAAGGAACTGAAGCCCGAGCGCAAGAACATCCAGATCGTGTTTCAGGACCCGATGCGCTCGCTGAACCCGCGCATCGAGATCGGCCAGTCGATCATCGAAGGGCCGCTGAATTTCGGTGTGCCGAAGGACAAGGCGCTGGCGCGCGCGCGTGAGTTGCTGGAACTGGTGGGCCTGCCCGCCAGCGCGGTGAACCGCTTTCCACACCAGTTTTCCGGCGGCCAGCGCCAGCGCATCGCGATTGCCCGTGCGCTGGCGATGGACCCCGACGTTCTGGTCGCGGACGAGGCGGTGTCAGCGCTGGATGTTTCGGTTCAGGCGCAGGTGCTGGACCTGCTGGCGGAACTTCAGGAAAGGCTGGGGCTGGGCATATTGTTCATCACCCATGACCTCGGCGTGGCAGCGCAGATCTGCGACGATGTTCTGGTGATGCAATACGGCAAGGTTGTCGAATACGGCCCCGCCGCACAGGTGCTGGGATCGCCTCAGCAGGATTACACCAAGGCGCTGATCAAGGCCGCTCCCGGGCGGCATTGGGATTTCGCGAACTTCCGCCCCTTTGCAGAGGCGGCTGAATAACACAATGGAGACCACCACATGAATGTCATGCCCATCATTGCCGACAGCACGGAAGAGCTGGAGGCGATCTTCAAGGATCTGCACGCCCATCCCGAGATCGGCTTTACCGAGCACCGCACCGCCGGTGTTGTCGCCGAAAAGCTCAAGGCCTATGGCGTTGACGAGATTCACACAGGCATCGCGGGGACTGGTGTTGTCGGTATCATCAGGGGCAACCGCGAGGGCGCCCGCCGGATCGGGCTGCGCGCAGACATGGATGCGCTGCCGATCAACGAGGAAACCAACCTTGCCTATGCCTCGACCAATCCGGGTGTGATGCACGCCTGCGGGCATGACGCGCATACCACCATGCTGCTGGGCGCGGCGCGGCATCTGGCCGCCACCCGCGATTTCGCCGGCACCGCCGTGCTGATCTTTCAACCTGCCGAAGAGGGATTGGGCGGTGCGCGGGGGATGTTGGCGGACGGGCTGTTCGAGCGCTTTCCCTGTGACGAGATTTACGGGATGCACAACATGCCGAATGGCGAGGCCGGCAAAGTCGGTATCTGCAAGGGGGCCGCGATGGCGGGGGCATCGTTTTTCGACATCACCATCCAGGGCAAGGGCAGCCACGCGGCAATGCCGCACCAGTCGCGCGATCCGCTGGTGATTGCCTCCGACCTGGTGGGCAGTCTGCAGACAATCCTGTCACGCAATATTGCGCCACTGGACACCTGTGTGTTGTCGGTGACGCAGATCCATTCCGGATCGGCATATAACGTGGTGCCCGACTCCGCATCGCTGGCGGGGACCATCCGCTATTTCAAGGACGAAGTCTGTCAACTGGCCGAGACCCGCATGCGCGAGCTCTGCGCCGGATTTGCCACCGCTTACGGCGTCACCATCAACATTGATCTGCGCAACATCTTTGACGTCCTGATGAACGATGCTGACCTGTCGGATGCCTATATGGAAGCGGCAGCGGACATCGTGGGGCGCGAGAACATCAGCGGCACCGATGAACCCGCCACCGGGTCAGAGGATTTCGCCGATATGCTCAAGGTCGTGCCCGGCGCCTATTGCCGGATCGGTCACTCCGGCACGACCGGGCTGCACAACCCCAGTTTCTTCCTCGATCCTGAAGTTCTGCCCGTCGGCGCTTCAGTGATGGCGCGTATCGTCGAACGCCGTCTGGCCAACTGAAAGGACATGTGATGAACCCTCTCGAACTTCCCTTTGACACGGATGAGATGCTGACCGGGCTGAAACCCTGGATCGAATGTGAAAGCCCCACTTTTGACGCGGCAGCCGTCAACCGCATGATGGACATTGCAGCCTACGAGATGGCCGCGCTTGGCGCGACGGTCGAGCGCATTCCCGGGCGGATGGGTTTTGGCGGTTCGGTCCGGGCACGGTTTCCGCATCCCGACATGGGCAAACCCGGGATCCTGATTTCAGGGCATATGGATACGGTGCATCCCATCGGCACGCTGGATGTCCTGCCGTTCAAACGCGATGGAGATATCTGCTACGGCCCCGGCTTGATGGACATGAAGGGCGGTAACTATATCGCGCTCGACGCGATCCGAAAGCTGATCGCCGCCGGTCTTCAGACGCCCTTGCCCGTGACGGTCCTGTTCACCCCGGATGAAGAGGTCGGCACCCCGTCCACCCGTGATTTGATCGAGGCCGAGGCCGCGCGCAATGCATATGTCCTGGTGCCCGAACCGGGCCATGACGATGGCGGCGTGACGATCGGCCGCTATGCCATCGCGCGTTTCAACCTCATGACCAAGGGTCAGCCCAGCCACGCGGGTGCGCGTCTCTCCGATGGCAAGTCCGCCATCGCCGCAATGGCCCGCAAGATCGGCGAGATCGAGGATATGACCGGACCGGACTGCACCTTCAGCGTGGGGGTGATCCATGCGGGTCAATGGGTGAACTGTGTCTCCTCCTCCTGCGCGGCAGAGGCGCTGAGCATGGCCAAGAAACAGGAAGACCTTGATGCCGGGGTCGAACGCATGTTGGCGCTTCAGGGGGATATGAACGGTGTCGAATTCATCGTCGAACGCGGCGTGACGCGCCCGGTCTGGCGGCCCGACACGCCCGGCACTGCCAAGATTTTCGACATCGCCAAGGACATTGCCAAAGAGCTTGGCTTTGAGATGCAGGGCCGCAGTCAGGGCGGCGGGTCCGATGGCAATTTCACCGGCGCCATGGGTATTCCAACGCTGGATTCACTGGGGGTTCTGGGCGCGGGGCTGCATACGCTGAAAGAACATATTCAGGTGGATAGCCTGACCACGCGGGCAAAGCTGATGGCGGGGCTGTTGATGCGGCTGGCTTGAAATGGATCAAAAGGCGATGCCAGGGTAAACCGGTGCGATTGTCGGCAACTTGAACTGTGAATGGGCAGAACGGATGCCGGGCCCGCCGGTCAAATACAAATGCCACCGGTTCCCACGGCGAGTCATTTCGCACGCCGTTTGACGACGACGCGGCGCTTTCGGTTCTGGCCGTCGGCGCCGCGACGAGTTGGAGCCACAGGCAGAGGTCATCGGGCATTGGACCCCGGATCCGGCTGGAACCGTCATCCTCTTGCGTAAGGAGACAGCCTGACCAGCGGATCACAGCGCATCCCACTGTGAAGCGATGAACCCAATCCGGCTGGCAAATTCACCGCAGCTGCATCAAAAGTCAGATTGAACCGCAAAACATCCTCAACCAGTAGAGACCAACATGAAACCAACCCCTCCGCTTACCCGCTTTATCGGCGAGGCCGAACGCACGCTGCAAGCGGTTCTGAAACACCAGTTGGATCGCGCCGGACTGCGCTTTGAAGAATGGGTGACCCTGACAATAGTGTCCGGGGCCACCGCGCCGGATAAGGCCGTGCTGCTCCGGCAGATCGCCGCGGCCAAGGTGGTTGCGCTGGGCGATGAAGCGGACCTGTTGCATGCGATAATCCAGCGCGGTCACATCGAAGGCGACAGCGCTCTTGCCCTTTCTGCTGAGGGCCGTGCGGTGTTTGAACCCCTGCGCGACGCAGTTCGCGGCATTACCAGTGGCCTTTTCGCCGAGCTTCCGGCAGATGATCTCGACACAACCCGGCGGGTGCTGGAAGCGGTGACGCAGCGGGCCAATCGGTTTTTGGCGGAAACCTGATATCTGAAACCAGCAAGATGCCAATCCCTGTGCAGTGGCGCGGACGCCACCGCATTGCGCTTGAAACGATGGGTGAGGTACGGGTGCCGAGCGTTATCTTTCGGCATTAGTTCTTCAAGGTTCAAGCTGTGCCCGGATGGAATCGGAACTGGCCAGATAATCCAAAACCGCACGCACGCGCGCCGTGTGCCGCAGGTCGGCGTGGGTGAGGAGCCACAGATCAACGGCGATCTCATCTATATCATCCTCAAGGCGCGTCAGCCTGGCGTCGCGCCCGGCCAGGTAAGCAGGCAGAACCGCGACGCCAATGCCGGCCTGTACCGCGGCATAGATGCCCAGCACGGAATTCATCCGACAGACAACCATCTTGTCGTTGGCGTGATTTTTCATCCATGCGTGCAACTGAGGATAGGGCATCGCCGGGCTTGGTCCGATCCATGCCAAAGGCTGATCAGGGTCCGTCACCGCACCCTTTGCCTGCAGATCATGCCGCCCATATACAGCTTGCCGTATGACGCCCAGTTTGCGCCCGACCAGATGCTCTGCCGGGGCCGCTGCGGGTCTGATGGCGATATCGGCCTCGCGCAGGCTCAGGTCGGATATTTCGTTCGATACACTGATCTCAAGCACGATTTCGGGTGCCAGTCTCCGGAACTCTGACAGCACCGGGGTCAGCAATGCGTGTAAAAGAGTGTCTGTGGTGGCAATCCGCACCACGCCGGAGGGGCGCAGATCACCACCCGACAAACGTCGCTCAGTCTCATTTGTCAGATCGGCAATCTGGCGCGCTATGGCAACGATCTCTTCTCCGGCGGCTGTCGGCCGGTAGCCTGACCTGAAACGCTCGAACAGACGGACGCCCAGTTTGGCTTCGATGACATTGATCCGGCGAAATACAGTTGGATGGCTGAGACCTGCCAGCCGCGCGGCCTTGTTCAATGATCCGGCGTCGGCGATTTGCAGCACGATCCGGTAGTCACCCCAGTCAAGCTCGTTGTTCATCCGTGCAATATTACCTTGCAGATTCGTCAGCTGTGAAAACAGGATTGAACAATAGATGATCCTGAGACATTGGCAAACAGCAGGTGACCAAAGATGCATGTGCACATCATCCATGCCCATCCGGAACCATCATCCTACAACGGGGCCCTGACCAAGGCGGCACAGCAGGCGCTGCAACAACGCGGCGATACCGTCACGATATCCGATCTTTACCAATCGGGTTTCGATCCGGTCGAGAAGCCCGCCAATTATCCCGATCGCGCGGACATGGCGCATTTTGCCGCGCTGAACGAGCAACGGCACGCGTGGCAAAACGGCACATTGCCGGGCGTGATAGAGACTGAAATTGCCAATCTCGAACAGGCCGATCTGGTTGTCTTTCAGTTTCCCCTGTGGTGGCACGGCCCGCCTGCAATCCTCAAGGGATGGTTTGACCGGGTGTTCGTCAGCGGGGGCCTCTACTCCAGCAGCAAGCGCTATGACAGCGGTCATTTCCGGGGCAAGCGCGCGGTGCTTTCTGTCACCACCGGCGCGCCGCGCCAGGCCTTCGGGCCCGGCAGCCGTTGTCGCGTTTAGTTCCCGATTTCAATTGAAGCAGTAAGCTGAAACTGAAGCGCTGGAAATTCACTTTAGCGCTTCAC
>NZ_JAPWGV010000033.1:0-55119 GCF_027213915.1 Sulfitobacter sp. G21635-S1 | reverse complement strand
AGATGCAACCAAGGATGTTTTGCACCCGATAGTTCGTTCCCGACACTCTCCGGTCCCGTCAGAATGCCAGAACTTCCAGCCCTGGCCTGTCGCGCAGAAAGAGCCGCATTGTGAGCCAGGCCATCCGTTTCAACCAGCGCGGTTGTATCTGCCTTTTCAGCCAGCGCCGCCGTGGTGGCGGCGTCGTCTGCCTTGGTGGCCAGCGCCGCCGTGGTGGCTGCGGCGTCCGCCTTGGTCGCCAATGCCGCTGTTGTGGCGGCGTCGTCCGCCTTGGTGGACAGCGCCGCCGTGGTGGCTGCGGCGTCTGCCTTGGTCGCCAGCGCCGCCGTGGTGGCTGTGCCGTCCGCCTTGGTCGCCAGCGCCGCCGTGGTGGCTGCGTCGTCTGCCTTGGTGGCCAGCGCCGCTGTGGTAGCTGCGCCGTCCGCCTTGGTGTCGATCTCCAACTGCTGCTCCACGAAGGCATCGTTGATTGCGCCTTCGGCGGCTTCTTTGGTCGTGCCGTATGGGCCGGCCCCGGTGACCGGGAACGTGACTGTGGGTGCGGGCATGGTGCCTCCTGATCAGGGATCTGTTGTTGCGGAAACGCTGGCCGTGAAGGCCGATGCGGTGTTGAAATCGCCGCGTGAGCGCGCGAAGTAGTAGCGGGTCTGGCTTGCGCCCAGCCCGGTTTCGGTCACTGACACCACCGTGTTCGCAGATGCGACAATGGGATCGCCAAGGATCGCAGCGGCACCATCATCGTCGGTATCCGATGCGAAAATCTCCATCTGGCGGACATCGGCATCGTTCGGCATGCGGAAACTCACCCCGATCTCGCCCGCGCCGCCGGTCGCCTGCCCGTCCGTTGGCAGGTCCAGCGCGATGGTCACAGACGATTGTGCGCCGGTGTATTCCACCCAATCGGATTGCCCGGACGCGCCGACCGCGCGCACCCGAATGTCAAAGGAAAGCGCGGGGTTTGCTATCAGGAAACCGAAAACCTTGTCCGACCCGTCCCGCACATCCGCACCGATCTGCCCGCCGGTCTGATAGATGCCCGTGCCAACCTGTCGGTATTCCCATTCATAGCCCGTGACGCTTGACGATGGCGACGGATCAGCTGCGAAACGAATGCGCGGAAGGATGCCACCGCCGGTGTCCTGGTTGACAGCCTCGCCGGTCGTGATGCTGATCGCGCCGGGTGGCTGCATGCCCTGCCTCACCTCGTCAAAAGGTTCGTTCAAAACGTCTTCCTCATCGACGGCAGGGTCATAATCATAGATCGCCGGATCGTGCTTGATCAGCGTGGCGGGCATCCGCAGCGCCAGCTGCCCGCTTTCGCCCAGCGGGTCAGCACCGGGAAAGATGCTCTGCACTTCATAGATGCCGTCCAGCGCGTCGTAAGGTTCCGGCAGCGCCAGCGTCACGGTCGCACCGCCCACCAGGTCGAATGCCTCGGGCGGCAACTCGCCCCCGCTGATGCTTTCCTGCCGCCGCAACCGCAGGCCCAGGATTTTGCGCACCCGCATTGCCTGCGTGGGTGACGGGCAGAATTTCAGGTCAAGGCTCTTGACCGCAGGCACCCCGCCATCCGCCGCCAGCGCACCCGGAATATCCCATGGCTGCAGGTCCGCCGTTTCATATCCCCGTTCCGCCGACAGGTAGGAAATGCGCAACTGGTTCACCAGCGCATCACCCGGCAGCATGTCGGTGAACTCAAAGCTGTCGCCCAGAAGATAGTCCAGCGTCATGGCCGGTGCGCGGTAAGCCCCCGCCGCGAACCCCAACTGCCCCCCAATGCGGATCAGGTCGGCAGCGCCGGAAACCAGCATCGGGTTAATCTGGTCTTCAATCTCGCCGTCCGAAAACGTCAACGTCCCGGCGCAGCGATACCGCTTTTCCGCCGACGCGTCCTTGCGGTAGACGGTTTCCCAGCAGATGTCCGCGCCATCCTCGAATGACACATGCAGCTGGTCCTCGCGGTAGGCCCGGATCGGGTTCTGTCGCAGGGCATCGCGCACGCATAGTGCCAGGTTCTGTTCAAACCCCCAGGTGTCGGGATCGTCCGGGTCTTGCGCCGGATTGCGCGGGTCATAGACCATCGACCATTTGCCGAACACCTCAACCAGCGGCGGGGTCGCGGGCCAGCGTTCCTGCCTGGTGCCGTTTGGCCCCGCCACCAGGCGCAGCCAGATCACGGTACGGCCCTGCCAGCCGTCTGTCGTTTTCCACAGATCGTCCCGCACGCCCTCATCATAGGGTGCATCATCGGTGAATTTGACCGGCGGCGTGGTCTGGTCACCCCGGCTGATCCAGCAGGTCACATAGCCGTCGAACGGATCGGCATCCGCAACCGCCCCGTCACCGTCGAAGTCAAAGGCATCGCCGGTCAGTGTCACCTCGCGCTTGTCCAGAAACAGCGTGAAGGTGTCCAGGTATGAGGGCCGGGAATTGAGCAGCCAGCAGCCCCAGATCACCTCACCCTGAACCGGCGTGCCCACCGGCGACCCGGTCGCGTTGCATTTGCCATAGACAAAACGATAGGTCGGCTCCGTGCTGGGCTGCGACAACTGCCGCGCAATATCCTGCGCCGATGGCTGATTGCGGCCTTGCAATGCCGCAGCCGCTGCGTTCAACAGCAATGATGTGCCAAACTGGATTACGGCATTAGCCAATGCACCGGCGGCGGCTGCGCCAAAACCCAAACTGGCAAAAAATCCCGACAAATTGGCCGTGAGACCGGCCGTAATAGTGCCGATCAATGGTCCAAGAAACGGCATTTCCACACTCCCAGCACCGGCGCGCGCGCCACACACAATCCAGTTTCAGTCTTGGTCGCGACCCGCGCGCCCTCGATCGCCAAACCCAGCGCAGCCCCGATCGGGCCGTCGCTTTCGATCAGCACCAGGTCACCCGGCACCGGGCGCGCCACGCGCACCAGACCAGCTGCCGCGAACACCGTGTCACACCAGGCGAGGTAGCCCCCGGCACAGACAAGGATGCGCATTGCGCCGGTCGGGCTGCTGTAACGCTGCCTGAACGCCGCCAGCGGGTCGCGCCCATGCAGGACAGCCCATGCCGCCGCTGCCGCCGTTGCGCAGTCGCAGGCACCCCAAATGAGCGGCCCGGACATCTGCGCCCGCGCCGCCGCGAACGCGGCCTCTGGCGAAATCATCAGGTTTCCGGCCAGCTTTGCGGGTTGCGCTGGCGACGGATGGCAATCTGCACCTGCCGCCCTGCCGTATCGCCGGGAAAATTGGCGATCTGATCCTCATAGCTGTGCGTGATCGAGGCGGCAGACCGCGCGCCGGGGCCGATCCCCAGGCCCAGCACCATGTCGTGCGCCAGGTTGTCTCCTGACCGCGCCAGCGATGCCTTGCGGCTGTCGAAATATCCGCTGAACAGGACCACCGGGTCAGCGGCCAGGACGTTACCGCCCTCTACGGTGGTCGCGCCAAACCAGACCTTGATCGGTCGGTTGCGGATCACCTTGCCGCGTTCGGCCAGCATGTCTTCCACCGTGGCCGCAACATGCACCGCGCCCTCGTCAGTCGCCAGGCCGGCGGTTTCCTCCGGGGCCTGGAACCGCACCAGCGATCCCGCGCCCAGCCAGGTCTGCCCATCCCATGAAAGTTCCCCAACTCCGGTGTGCAGGCGGATTTCCTCGCCCGGCCAATCGGCATAGGTCAGCAGCACCGGGTAAAAATGCCCTGCCAGCAGCGTCAGCAGCGCGCCGGGCGTTCCGCGTGTCAGCGCCATGGGCTTACCAATGTCCAGCCGTCAGCGTATTCATCTTCGAACACTTCGCGAAAATCCCATTGATAGATGAAATCGCCATCCAGACCCTGAACCGCGCGCGGCACGTCCACCGCCTCGAATGTGATCACCTCGGCCTCGCCAATGCTGACCACGCCACTGATCGTGAACGCCTCGGGCTTGTCGGTGCGGATCAGCGCATCGCCATTCACATCGGATCGGGCCACGTCCAGCGCATAGGCAGTTTCCGCACCACCCCCTGCCCGCACCGTCACCAGCTGCGACGGACGCGCCACGATGGTCGAAGGCGGCAGCCCGCTGACCTGCAGGCCGTGCCAGCCGCCATCCGTCACCGGTTCACCGGGTGTCAGGTAGGCACCGCTGAACCATTCCAGATCGTCGCCGTCATGCGACCAGACCAGATCGTCGGCAGAGTGTTGCCAGTCCAGCGGCAGCGATGTCAGGTCAAGACCCCGCTGCGCCAGGTGCCAGATCGTCGGCAGGCAGGTGACGCGCGTCAAATGCGGTGCCCCAGCCCAAAGGCGGTTCATCATGCGGATGTAACCGGCCCCCGCCTGGTCCTTGCCGATCCCGCGCACCCCGGCGGTTGCCATGCGCCGCGCCCGCTGCGCAGACGATGTGCGCGCGCGCCCCCCGATCAACGCGACTGACCGCGACTGCGGATAAAATTCGGTCAACTCCCAGGCGGTAAGCCCCACCGGGGGCCATGCAATCACATCGGTCATGCAGGCTGACCAAACGATTTGGTGCGCCGCATGCGCGCATCCACTGCGCTGACGGAACGGCTGACAGCACGGTTTACAGCATTATCTGCCATCGCCTGAATATAGGCCTCGATCTTGCCGTCACTGCCGATAGTCAGTTCCGCGTTTGCAAAGCGCACGACGACTTCCTGAGGGCCTCCCCCCTGCTGTCTTCGGCCACCACTCGCCTGAACACCCAGACGCCCGTCAGGACCGCGCGACAGTGGCATGATCGCCTCCGGCCCCGCCTCGCCCATCAAACCGGTGTTGCCACCTGCCATGGGAAAGGTTGTGGGGCCACTGACCACGCCACCGCGCGCATAAGCCAACACCTTGCCGCCCTGCACCGCGCCACCTTTTTCGAAAGGCCAGATGGTATCAAACAACAGGTTGGTGCCGCTGGTGAACAGCTGATTTGCCCAGCCCCCGAGGACACCGGCCAGCGCACCGCGCAAATTCTGCGCGCCGGTCAACACGCTGGTGAAAACGCTTTTGGCACCATCGCGAAACCTGCCCATGAAGCTGGTTGATTTTTCCGCCTCATCTTTGATGCGACCGGTCAGCCCTGTGATTTCCGAGACGGCCAGATCGGCATTGTTGCGCAAGCCAAGGGCCAGCCCATCGACAACATCCTTGCCGATCTTCATGAACACTTTTGACGGAGAATTCGAATCCACCTCATCGCGTGCCACATCCTCAAGGTAGCTGGAAACTTCCGACATTGCTGCGCCGACCGATGCCTTTTCTTTCAGGATACCGTGTTTCAAACCACCGGTGATGTCGGTGCCGACCTGTTCCATCATTTTCGCTTGCTTGGCATTCTCGCCAGTAATCCCGGCCCAAAGTGACCTGATCATGTCGCTGCCAAACGCCTGCATCCGACCCGGCCATGATGCGACTTCGTTCTTGATCGCCGTCCAGACACCCCGGATCGCGGTAACCAGTTCGCCGGTAATCAAAGCCCAGCCTGTGGCGACCCCCGTCTTGATCGAGGTCCAGACACCCGAAAACCATTCCGCGATGCCATCCCAATGCTGATAAATCAGCCCCGCAGCGGTGAAATTCAGAAGATAGGATTTCACCGCGTCCACACCGGCAAAAAACGTCGTTTTAAGCGACCCCCAGACCCCGGTTGCCCACGACTTGATGCCATCCCAATTTCGATAAATCAGGTATGCACCGGCTGCGATAGCGGCGATCCCGGCGATCACCGGGTTTGCCAGCAGCAGCGACCCCATGGTCGCCAGCGCACCGCCCACGGCGGTAACGCCCATGACCATTAACCCCAGCCCCGTCACCAGCGGCCCCACTGCCGCAGCCAGACCACCCACCACCACGATGTTCCGTTTCACCTCTGGCGACAACGTGCTGAACCAGGTCACCGCCGATTTGACCGATTCCACCAGCGGTTTCAGGAATGGCACGATTTCCTTGCCCAGTTCCTCTTTCACATCCCCGATGGCGTTAGACAGCTGCTTGAACTGCCCCAGCGGTGCAGCAGCGGCAACAGCCGCCTGCCCCTTGAACTGCGTTTCCAGTTCTTTCAGAACGATGGCCTGCGCACCCGCCACATCACCGGTTTCAACAAGGGACTTGATCATGCCCTTCTGTTCTTCGGTGAACTGCACCCCCGCCTTGCCCAGGGCAGAAACCCCTTTGATCGGATCGTTCAAGGCCTTGCCGACCTGAATGGATGCCGATTTCAGATCGGTTTTCATCAGCGTGGCATAATCAAGGACATTTGCCTGCGCCCGATCAAATACGTCGCCCTGGATCTTGGTAAAGGTCAGCAGCGGGGCCGTGACATTGCGAAGGATGTCCTCATCGCCATAGGTGGTCACGTTCTGCAGACCCGACGCCAGACCTTTCAACTGGTCCAGCGTCTTGCCCGCCGCCCCGCCGGTCGAGGTGATGGCGGCGGCGACAGTCTTTTCGGCCTGTGCCTGTGTGTCGTAAAGGGTGATCATCTGCTTGCCCATCATGGCAAGCGGTGCAGTCACGCCTACTGACATGCCCGCACCGACATTGCGCAGGTTCCGGCCCAGGCGCTTTCCCTGTGCGGACACGCTGGCCATCATTCCCTTGACGCCTTGCAGATCGCGTTTGACCTCCGAAAAGGCAGACCCCGAACGGTTTTTGGCCGTGATCCCGAATTTCAAAAGATCAAGCATCAGCGCCTCGCGTTTTCATCGCAGATTTCAAGGAAAGCCAGCATCTCCTGAACCTCCGTCAGGGGCAGGTTCAGCAGTTCATGCGGCAGGCGGCCAAAGGCCTGGGCGACCCGGAAGAGGTTGAAAGCCTCCCGGTCACCCCTCAGTCGTTTTTTGCGCTACCCTCGTCCGGCGCATCCTCGGCTTCCTCAAGGATGCGGCGCAGAACATTCATGTCCATCTGATAGAGGATCTTGCGGGTTGCCCCGTCATCCTCGAACACGGGTTTCCCATCCTTGTCGCAGGCCTTGTGGATCAGCGTCTTGATGGTCAGTTCGTCGTCATCGCTTGGATCAACGCCCTTGCGGATGCGCGACCGGTCCGCGACCGTCAACGGGGTAAAATACAGGTCAAACCCATATTCGGGCACCGGAACTTTCTTTGCCTTCCGGCCCTCGTGGACGGCCTGCATCCTTGCCAGAACATCCGACATCAGGCCACCACATCAACGGACAGCGCGCCATTGCCCATAACGGAATATTCCCGCGTCACAGTGCCATCGAAAGCGGCTGCGACCTTGTGGCTGGTGATTGTGCAGGTGCCAGACAGGAAGGTTTTGCCGGTCGCATCACCTTCGGTGTAGCCCGAGATGTTGATGCTGTCGCCCGACCGCAAGGTCTGATTTGCCGCCGCAGCGTGATCCGCCTTCATGGTGATGGTGCCGGACCATTCACCCTGCACGGTTTCGTGCGACTTCCAAGCCTCACCCGCCGATGTCAGATCGGTTGTGCCGTGTGTTTCCTCGATGTCGAAACCGTCGCACCCGTCGATTTCATTGGCCCCATGAAGGACTTTCAGATTTTTGCCGCTATGCCGCGCCATGTCTCTTTCCTTTTCGATGTTCTGGCGGTTACGGCTGACCTTCGGCGGTGTAGCGCACCGCGCTGAAAGTCAGGGTGAGACTGCCAGTCAATTTCTCACCATCGCCGTTAATGTCGATTTCGGTGGTGTCGAGGCCATACAGCTGGAACCCAGCCAGCACGCCCAGGACAAGCGGTTCGATCACCGCGCTGATGTCGTCGAGGTGATCATCCAGATCATTGCCACCTTCTGCGCGGTACATCACCAAGATGTCGGTGGCGCGATCGACTTGATTTCCCGTCGCGCCCTGCGCCCGTTCGCGCGGCGTGAATACCCCCAACGCGGGTACGTCATCACGGCCCACGGCATGCGCCCAGGACCGATAAACCTTGACCCCGACCAGGTCGGGGGAGGTTTCAAGGGCAGCCCGTACTGACGCGCGCAGCGTGCTCCGGGGGTGTGGCATCAGGTCTTGCCCGCTTTCGGGGTGCCCACCTTCTCAGCCTGACCCATGCGGACAAGGTCGCGGACCTCCTGCGCATCCCGCGCGGTGAAAGTATCACCGCGCTTGACTGCATCACGGCCCGGAATCGCCCTGATGGACATCAGGGCGCGCATCTCGATTTTTTGGGTCATCAGCTGACCTCCCTCAATCTGAAAATTACAAGGGCATCGGCAGCGGGTGATCCGCTGCCATGCCGGTTCTTGACCTCATAGATCACGCCTTGCGGTGTGGTGATCAGGTCGTCGCTGGCGATGGTGCTGGCGACGGGTTCCGCAACCCGCAGGGTTGGTTCCATGATCAGGGAAGATCGCCCTTCCTCATCATCGAACACTTCAAGCGGCTTGGTGCGGAAACGCCCCGTGATGGCGACAGATGCGCCGCCCTGGGGCGTATGGATCAGCGGCCCACCGAACGCGCCGATCAGCGCCGGACCCATCCCGTCGAACAGCGATGTCATCAGCTTTCGGCAGCTGCCGGGGCGACCCCGTTCAGGCGCACCAGACCCGTGTCAGACGGGTTTGCCGCAGCCTCGACCGCAACACCGCAAAAGATGTTGCCAGCCGTGGTCGCGGTGGTGAAATTGCCCGTGCTGGGGATCAGATAGATCGCCTGCCCGACCGTCCATGCCTGGGCAGAGGTTTTCGGCACCTCGAACACGCCTTTGGTCACGATCACGACATCATCGCCGCTCAAAACCGTTTCCTGCGCGATGCCGACCAGCAGACCGGCGGCAACGGCTTCGCCACTTGTCAGATCGGCAGCCGCCGTGATGGTGATATTATCACCCGCTTGCACATAATTTTTCATCGTTTTGCCTTTCGGTTGGCCCCTTGGGACCGTGTCAAAGAAAAAGGGCCACCCGGCGGGCAGCCCTCTTGTTCAGATCAAGCGGCGCGCGTTACGCGCCGTTGTTTTTCTGCACGCCCCGGAATTCGGTGTTGGCTGCGCCGAACATGTGCCGCGCATTCATTTTCACCAGGTCGGGGTTCATGCCTTCCAGGGTCTGCACGGTAGGGGTCTCGTAGCCTTCCAGGCGCGCGACGGACACCGGCGGCAGATCGGAACTGACCAGATACCATGCGGTATCCGATCCGTTCGCCGCAGCGCCCAGGTGCGGAATGGCATGCGGTGTCAGCGTGTCCTTGTAGGGGTTGCCGTCCGAATCCTTGGCAGGCGTCGTGGGGCGCACGAACTGACCCATTTCGATTTCAAGCGCGGGCGGTCCCAGCAACAGATTGGGCGAAAGGTTCAGGAAATCGTCCTTGTCTTTCGACCCGAACGCCCGCTGTTCCCACATCGCCTTGCGGGCGGCACCCACGCTGTCCACAGAAATGACCGCAGCACCACCGGCATTCAGGTTGTTGTGATCGGCATGGAACAATGCCTTGCTGTCCGATTTCAAAACAGCGTTGGTACGGATCAGCGACCAGACCATCGACGCCTCCATCATGCGCGCTGCCATGGCAAACTCGCGCGGGATGCGGGTAAAGGCCGCCATGTCGTCGTTGACAACAGCCTCGAACGTGATGCCAATTTCGCGGCCCCGGCGTTCCACCTTCAGGCCTTCGGCTTCATCGGCAAGCACCGCCTGCTGATATTCACCATTTGCCAGAACCTTTTTCAGCTGGAAATCACCGCCAAACCGGGCGGCGTGCAGTTCGCGGAAGTCGGACGCGGTCAGCGGCTCGCCAGTCACCAGAGACCACTGGGCCGTGCGGCGTTCGTATTCCGCGATCAGCGTCCGGTTCACCACCTCGGTGGTGATATAGGCAAAATCGCTCACGCCATGCGCGCCACCCATCATGGTGGTGGACATCATGCCGCGGCGGATGCTTTCCGCATCGGAAAAACCGCGCGACGTGCCCGACAGTGTCATGGCAAGGCCACTCAAACGCATGCCGCGATACTGGGCACCGGGTCCACTGAAATCGCGCATAAGTGCGGCGATCATTCCTTCCATCTGCGGATCGCGCTGATCCCCGCCCCGCGCCCGCGCCGGTGTGGTGCTGGGCGTGGGGGCAATCGGGGGCTGCGCGGCAGCCATGGCTGTCATCAGGCGACCCGACGCTGCTTGCAGCGACGTGCCGTCATTGATCACTGCATCGACATCGGCCTGCGTCAGCTGACCCGATGCCATGAAGGGCGCGGACATTTCACGGATGCCGCGCGCACGGTCGCGCTCGTCGCGCATCGCCTGGTCGCGGATGGCCTGGGTGTCCGGTGCGGGCGCGGCCATCGTGGTCGCGGGGGCAGCAGCCGGGGTTGAGGATGCCGCCGGGGTGGCGGCGGGTGTGGCCACGGCAGGTGCCGCGTTTGTTTCTTCGATTTCAGGGGGCATGTCTGTCTCCAAGGTTGTGGCGCTCATGGCCGGGGATTGACCGGAACGCCCGGTCGGGTTGCCCGCCGGGGTGCCCGGCGCCGCATTCGCTTTCGCTGCGCACATGCGCAGCGTCGAAAGGCTGGTGGTATGGGCAGCCATCGCCGCCGCAAGATCGGCGGGCACCGCCGGGGCGGGTTCGGCCCCCACGATGGCATCTGCAAAACCGGCTGCGATGGCCTGATCCGGCCCCAGCCAGACCTCTTTTTTCATCATCGCTCGGATCGCCTCGACGGTCTGGCCAGTCCGGGCCGCATAGACCTGGGCATAGGTGTCAGAAAGAACGTCCAGCACATCCGCCTCGGCGCGCAGCTGGTCGGGGTTACCGCAGATGCAGGTGCTGGGGTCGTGGATCATGATGAACGAACCGGCAGTGACCTCGATCCGGTCTGCCGCCATGATCAGCAGCGATGTCGCAGACGCCGCCAGGCCCGCAACAATAACCGTGACCTTGCCCGGATGTGCCTCGATCGCGGCCCGGACCGCCTCGCCCTCGTGCGGCGAACCGCCGGGTGAATTGACGCGGATCGTCACGTCGCCGCTGAACTGCCCCAACGCCTCGCGCACCATGCGCGCGGAAAAACAGGAATCGTCCGGCCACTGGCACCACTCGTGGGGCAGCACGTCGCCTTCAAGCACAATCTCGCCATTGAAAATCAGGTCTGAACCGTTCATGCGGTTTCCTCCGTTTGTGTCTCAGGTGTCGGGGTATCGGGCGACGGGCTACCCCCGGCGGCGGCATCGCGCGCCGCATCCTCCGCCCGCTCTTTCGCGATGGTGTCGGGATCATGGCCCAACTCGCGCTGCTTGCGCTGTCGGCTGGTGAACCCGGCATCGACTTCGGCTTGTGCCCCCTTGATTTCCTTTGCCGGGTCGATCAGCGGGCGGCGCGGTGCGGTCCAGCCGATACTTTCAGGCACTTGCGGCAGTGAAGGGTCGCCCGCCCTCTGCATTTTCCAGACATCCAGCGCCCAACGGGCAACACCGTTGCAGAACTGGTCGATCATCAGCTGCTGCTGCCAGACCTGAACGAAACGATCCATTTCCATCCGCCCCATGCGCCCGGAACTGAAATTCACATTCCGCAGATCGCCGGACAGACTTTCACCGGAGATTCCAAGGCCCATGGCAATCGTCCAGATCGCCTGCCGCATGAATTCGCCATATCCATCGACCTTGGGCGGTTCGGTCGGCACAATCTTTTGTCCCGGCTTAAGATGAACGATGGAACCCGGTTCAATTTTTTCGATCGTGCGCGTATCCTTGTCGACAAGCGTTTCGTCATCGCTTTCGACGAAATAGGCCATCAACGATGCAATCCGCTGTTTCAAAATCTGCGCTTCCTGATAGTCGCTGATGTCGCCCAGCGTCAGCATCACCGGGGCCAGCCATGGCACACCGCGCATCTGGCCGGGCCGATCCGCGCGGCGGATGTGCAGGATTTGCCCCGCAGGCACCCGCGTGGATGTCAGCGCGCGCTTGGACCACCAGCGCACATCACCGGGGTGCCGGTCATAGAGGTGATAGGCCTCGATCCGCCCGGTCGGCCCATACTCGATCCCTTCGATCACTTCGTTCTGCCCATAGGACGTGATCACCTCGTCCAGGTAATCGCATTCCATCAGCTGCACCTGGAACATCAGCGGCAGATCGGGATTGAACACCCGGTTCCGCAGTCGCAGCCGCGCCAGTACCTCGCCATCCGCGAACACCGAGTTCATCACCTGGGTCTGCAAACCGGGCAGCCCGTGAACACCGTAAGCGTCAATCGCCGGGGTCATCAGGTGGCTTTTCAGGAATGTCAGCGCCTCGGTTGCCGCATCAGGGTCGTTCGTGCCATGCGGCATGGTCAGCGAGGGCAAAATGCCAGGCCCCACCACGTTGCCGGTCACCACCGCCTGCCCGCGCGCGGCATAGGGCCTGTTACGGATCATGTCGCGGCTCAACTGCCGCAGCCGCGACCGGCTGGCCCCGGCTGCCGCATCCGCAGCCGTCGCCGGGGCCTTCCAGCCCGCCGTGCGCCGCCCGCGCGATGCGGCGTCATAGTTCATCACGGCATTTGCCGCCGCCCTCGCCTTCACCCGGCGCAAACCTTTTTCCGGCGCAAAGAAATGCACCGTGCGGTCGATGATGTTCATGCTCACAGCCCCCGCAATGTGCGCGGCGTGCTGATGGTCAGACCGCCCGTTTTCTGACCGGCAAGTTCAGCTTCCATCACCCCGATCTGTCGGCGCATTTCGGAAAGGGACGCATATTGCACTTCCTCATCGCCCATCCGCAAACGGGTCGCCCCCCGCGCAACTGCCGCTTTCAGCGCGTCGATGTCCGCCTGCGAATACGCCATGCCTTACCCTCTGTTCAGATAACCGACCCGCCGGGGCCGTTGTGTGTCCGTCGCCGGTGTCTCGGCTGTGGATGCGGGCGGTGTGGAACCGTCCGGCACCCAATACGGATTGTCCTGCCCAAGGACGCACCAGATCGGCAGCGCCTCGGGATTGATTCTGCGCAAGCCCTTGTGCTCGGCCTGCGCCTGCGCCTGCACCGAAAGGTCCAGGCTTTCGTTCCGCTTCTGACCAGGTTTCGGCGTCCAGCCCTTTTCCGTCCGTTCCTCGGCCACGAACTCGCCGAGGTGATCGTCTTCCATCCACTCAGGCAGCGGGAATGCCCCCGGTTCGTCGGCAGGACGCACCAGCGCCGCCGTGACCGTGTCTTTCAGCAGATCGGTCGCCATGTTCAGCAGCTTGATGCCGCGTTTCTGCTTACCGCCTGAGGCACGTTCGGGGGCCGCGTACCAAACCCGGTCGCGCTGCTTGAACCCCCCCTGCCCCCGTGACAGGAACCACCGACCGACCACACCCGCCCGCTTGCGCGCCCGCCAGAACTTTTCCGCGTTGTCGCTGACCCCGCGCGCGCCCTGGAAATCGACCGCAAGCGACAACGCCCGCAACCCGCCCGCCTGCCCCTCGACCGGCCAGACCTGCGTTTCCAACGGCTCCAGAACCTGCCAGTCGCCGGGATACTTGCCGGGGTCCAGCTTCCGGCCTTCGGCATCCGGCGGATTGACCAGGTCGAACCGGTCGATCACCGTGCGCCGCCCGTCGATCCCCCAGCCCGTGACCATCACCACGAAATAGGTGCCTTGCACGTCCACGCTGACCGTGACGAACCGCACCCACTCCGGTGCTCTGCCCTTGGAAACCGCCCCGCGATCCGATTTAAGGGCCGTCACGTTCAGGTCGTCGTCATCGTCTTTTGGCGGCGGGCAATAGGGTCTGCCCCGGTCCAGAAAATAGCATTCCCGCAAGGGCAGACTGTCGCCCAGGTCGGCCAGTTTCCGTTCCGCATTCAGCGTCTTGGTGACCATCTGCGCCCAGTTCGAAAACGTCGCGGCGGTGCCTTCCAGTGACCAGCTGGCGATGTCGGTTGCGCGGATCGCGCTGTCGCCCATCGGAACCAGCTGGCCTTTGCGGCCCTCATGCAGCCATCCACCCCGGCCCCTTAATGCCGCGCGGTTCATCTCCGTCTTGTGCCGATGCGCGATCAGGCTGCCACAATCCGGGCATTGCATTTCAGCCCCGGCACCAGCTTCCGCCGGGTCAGCCTTTCGGTCAAAGTGCAGCCGGTCGAATGTTGGCTCATAGAGATGCCCGCAATCGCGGCATTCCCAATACCATCGGCCCCGCGTCCCGTCATTGTAGACCAGCACGATCCCGGCGCTGACCGGCGGCAGCATGTGCGGTGTCGCTTCGGACGGCTGCCAGGTCGGGTCCGTCACCTCAAATGCCGGGGTGCTTTCCAGCAGCACCATGCCACGGCTCAGATAGGTCTTGATCCGCTGCAGCGCCATGCCCCAGGGCGTGCCCTCGGGGTTGTCCTTTCGGCCCAGCGTCTGCTTGAAGTGATCGTAATCACTCATCAGCACACGCAGCTGCTTGCGCCCTGACAGTTGCGAAGCCACCGGGTAACCGATGGTCAGGCGCATCCCCTTGAACCGCTTGCGGCTGAACGTGTCGTCATCAGCACCCCGGCCCAGCCGGTCCAACAGCATCGGGCTGTTTCGGATCGTGGGGTTCAGGTTTTCCTCGACCCATGCCTGCGCATCCCCGCGCGACATATGGACGATGTGGACCGGCCCCGGTTCATTCACAATGGAATAGCCCGCCACCGTGATCAGCATGAACGTCTTGCCCGACTGCGCAGGCCCGACGAACGCGCTAGTCCGGTAGAGGCGCGATTTCGTCGTGTCCGCCGGTTCGACCAGATAGGGCGTGGTCTCCCGGTCGAAGTTTCCCCAAACCCCGTTGTTTTCCACCCGAATGTGCCGTTCGGCGCAATCGGTAACCGACATCCGGCTGGGCGGTTCCAACAGCGGCAGGCTATCCGCCAGGATTTCCTCTGGCGTCGTGAAAGGCGGCAGCGGTGCGAAGTCCAGCACCGTGCCTATGGCCGCATCCCGCATCTGCACCATGATCAGATAAAGGCGTCCTGTCGTGCGCCATCCAGGGACATCGCCTGACCGCCAGAGGTCTCAGGCAGCAGCCGACGCAGGGTCAGGCTCAATTCTTCAAGCGCACTTTCGCAACGGTCCTGCAATTTCTTCGCCTGTGCAGGGGTCAGGCCAAATTCCTGTTCCGCAAAATCGGGCAGCGTCATCAAGGCCTGGCGAAAGTCGATCATCTGCTGTTCCTGCAGCGCCCGGACCCGATCGACCCGGACCAGTTCACCCCGCATTTCTGCCGCACGGCTGCGGCGGTAATCCGCATCCGCCATTTCCGCGATCTGCTTGGGGGTCAGCCCCGCCTCAGCCCCCGCCTGGTCGGGATCTAGGTTGGCAAAGGCCATCCGCATCTGCGCCGCCGCTTGGTTGGCGGTGTCCTGGGCCGCGCGTTCTTCTGCGGTCTTGTGCATCCGCCATGCCCAGCAGTGCGATGTCTGGAATTCGTATGCCTGCCCGTTGCCCCCCTTGGTCGCAACCGGCATGCCGTCTTTCACCCAGGCGGTAATCGTCGGTTCCGTGACCCCCATGGCCTCGGCAATCTGGCCCCGGTTCAGCAAAACGTCCGGCACATCGTCGGGCAGCGGATACCGCGCAAGGTTCAGCACCGTCCCATCCGCCAGCGTCAGCACGTCTTTTCCTTTCTAAGGCATTGAACAACAACAGAAACCATATCCGAAAGCGGCCTCCGAACAATTCCTGTCAAATAAAACACGGTGCGAATTACCCGTGTGCGTTGGGGCTGCGGGGAAGGACCCAAACCTATCGCGCGGTTTCGACCGCCTGTTTGATCCGGCGCAGCAGGTGAGACTGCATCGCGCCCTCTGCCGTGCGCCGCGCCGTCGCCTGGAACGGAAAGCGCGGCTGGTATTTGGCGCGCGGCTCGAAAGCCACCAGCAGTTTCAGCTTGGTCTTGCCCCGGACCTTCCGGCCCCGCTGGTAGATGCCGGGGGCCAGATGCTTTCCGCGACCGTTCCGTTTGGTCGCAAAGGTGTTCGGCTTTGTCACAGCCCGCGCCACCGCATTGCGCGGCAGGTTGCCGTACTTGTTCCGGCGCAGCCCCGCCCCGATGACCAAGGCCCGCCCCTTCGGTTTTCGGACGCCACCCCCCGCCTGCCATTTCAGATAGGCAGCCTGATGATCCTTGATCCCGATCCAGACAGTCAGCGACTTTTTGGTCGAACCCCGCACGTAAACCCCGCGCTTGGTGAAGGGCGTGGGCCGGTCCAGCTTGCGTTCCATCTGGCGTTCCTCTGCCAGCTTCACATCCTTGGCCGTATCATTCAGCGCCAGCGACATCGCGAAAGGCAGCTGGCGCTGCGGAATATCCGCCAGCATCCGTTCCAGTTTGCGAAAGTCTGCGGACACGTCGATCATGCAGAGCCTTTCAAACACTGCGGGGCCGCACTGGTCCGACAGCGCAGCCCCGACTTTGAACCCGGCGCACCCCTTACGGGTCGGACGGCTCTCTCTCGCGGTGTATTCAGTGGAACAAAAAATGCGCCCTGCCGGTTTCCCGTGGGCGCATTTCCTGATGATGACACATCTGTTGCATCCGGCTGACATTCAGTCAACAGTTTTCTGCACCACCTAATTTCAAATGCCGCCCAGATCGTCCAGAATGGCCCGTAGGGCACCGCGAAGGGTTTTCAGGTTTGCGGTTGAGGCTGACCAGTGGTGCGCCTCTAGCACCGCTTTCAGGCTCTTGTCGTGGATACAGACCATTTGCACCAGGTCCATGCGGGTGATCAGCCTGCGCCCGATGCGCGACAGCGCGCCCTCGGGGATTGTGGCATGCACCACCCCTGCGCGCGACGGGCGGACGCGGCGGACCTCTTTTGCCACGCCGGTGCCGATGCGGCGGTGCGCCCAACGCAGGCGCGCAGATTTCTGCATGTACAGGTCCATGAAGTCGCGGCCATCGCCCCCGCCGGTCGGGCCGCTCAGATCAGCGGAACATTTGATGCCCCCGGCCTGTACCGCTTCGAACAGGGCGCGGTAGTCGCGGGCAATGCCAATCTGGGTCTTGGTAAATGGCGCATCATCGGGACGGAATGCTGCACCTTTCGCGCGGCGTGCCTGATCGTGCATCCGGTCGAACACGTCCTCTTGCCGCATGTTCATGCGCCCGCGATAGCCCGCGTCCACCGCCTTGAACGCCCTTTCTCCCTCTGGATAGAACTCGCGCGGCATCGACGCGATGACCGGCCCCCGCGCCGGGGCGATCAGCACCACGTCCGGGCCGCATTCCAGAGGGGCCAAACCGGCCCGCTTGACCGCGTCGATCCGGTCACCCTCGCGCGCCACGTCATCGGCGGTGCCATCCTTGATGGCCTGTGCCAGGGCGGCGGGATCAGCGCGCTGATAGGTGAAAGGCCGCGCCGCCTGCTCATCCGCCCATGCACGCCCGGCCTCGATCGCCCATGAAGTATCGCGGGCCTTGGGAATGCGGGTCATACGTCCACCTTTTCCGGCTGTACTGGCGCGGGCACCTCTTCGGGCAGATTGAACAGCGCGCGCAGGTCGCGGGGTTTGCGAATGCGATAGCGGACAATTCGGCGAAATGCTTCACTCTCCCAAACCCAATCTTGCAAATGCTCTGCAGCAAGCCGGATCACCACAAATTCCCTTGTAAAGAATATCTCTAGATCGAACTGAACCAGGTCACCGACGCGAAGGCGGTTCGGTGCCTTTGCAGACCCATCATGCTCAATCCACGGCCCCCACCCGCCACCTATTCGCCCCTGATCCTGTGTCATTACCGCCCCTTTCGCTATATCTTGTGGTCCCTGATCCCGGCACCACTGCCCGTTGATTATGCCCCGCCCCGCGTGGGAGGCTGGGGAGGGTAGAGATTTTGCGCCGCGCCACCCTCCCATGATTTTCTGCCTTTTAACCTTTTGTTTTATCGTTGTTTTTCTACTTCTCAGGGAGGGTAGGGAAGGTAGGGAGGATAAAAGAGAAAACTCCCCTAGAAACTTCTCTGATTTTCCCTGACCCCTGATCCTTTCCGTACGTGGGCCAAACTGCCTCCCTACCCTCCCCAGCCTCCCACAGCACCCCTCAAGCCGCTGATTTCAAACCGTTTCCCCCTGCACCCCTGATGGCCCCTACCTTCCCGCGCGTGGGAGGATACCCTCCCGTAATCTTTCGATGACCATCACAAGGGGTCGGGGGATGCAGGCACGCGGACGCCGGTCACCCTCCCGCTGCTGTCGCGCGGCGCATCATCAAACCGCTTGGCAAAGGCATCGGTGAAGCGCAGGCCGGTGTACTGCGACAGCGATGCCTTGCCTTTCTCGAACTGCTGGCCGGTTTCAGGATGTTTCCAGTGTCGTGCCTTGGTGGCGATCTGCTTGGCAAAGGTCGTGGGCTTCCAGGTGGTCTCGCCCCGCTCCATCAGAAAATAGTTGAAAGCATCGCCCAATTCCTTGGACAGCACCTTGTCGGTGTGATCACCGGTGATCACGCAACAGGTGGTCAGGAACGCGCCGATCGGGTCCGATTCATCGCGATATTCCGTGGTGGCATCCAGCACGCTTTGCGGCACCTGCAACCCGTTTTCCAGAAAATCAAGAAGCCCTTCGACCATCCAGGCGAAAATGCCGTCGCGTTCGCCCCACAGCTTTTCGCCCAGCTGCTGGTCCCGATCACTTTCGGGGATCTGGACTTCGAAGGGGATCAGCATCACCCGCCGCCAGATGCCATCATCGCTGCCCCTGATTTCGGGCTTGTAGTTGCCCGACATCGTCAGCTTGAAAATCGGTTCCAGGTCGATCTGATCGCCGTAGTTCGGGCGCACCGGAATAGGCTCGCCCCCCGTCAGCTGCTTGATCAGGCTTTCCTGCAGTTTCTCGCCCTGGTCGGGTTCTGAGGTGCGGACAAACCGCGCGCCCAGCAGCGGCATCAGGTCCGGCGTGGCCTCAGCCCCTGACCGGCGGTTTGACCCCGTCAGGCTTTCGATTTTCAGCGATGCCGCATAACCGGCCATGATCCGGGCGATCAGGTCGGCCAGGACGGACTTGCCGTTCGCCCCGCTGCCGTAGAGGAACACAAACCCCTGAACCTTGATCCCGGTCAGCGACAGGCCGAACCACCGCTGCAGAAAGGCGCGACGCTCCGGGTCGGGCTGCACCCGTTCAAGGAAGGCCTCAAATTTCGAGGCACTGGCATCGGGGTTGTAGGCAACCGGCATCATCTTGGTCAGGCGCTGATCCCGCGCGTGGGGCAACAGCCTGCAGCTGGCGACACGCCCTGCCCCTTCCTCTCGCAACTCCTCGACGGTGAAGCGCAGCAGCCCGCTGCTGGTGTTCACGTCCAGCGGATGCGCGTCCAATTCCTCGAAATCTACCGCCAGGTCCGTGGTGCTTTCGGTCAGCATGTGGCCCAGAGGGCCGTTGTTGCCTGCGTTCTTGGCATGGGTCAACCGCCTGCCGATCAGCGACTTGCGGTCTTTCAGCATCGCCTCAATGGCGCGCATCCGGCCCAGAATGGACCCCACGTCATTGTCATGGGTATCGGCCCGTTCATCCTTGGGGGTGTCCTCAAGGGCTTTCAGCCGCTGTTTAAGTTCTTTTTCCTCGGCAAGGTGCTTTTCCTCGCGCTTGGTCGGCTTGATATAGGGCACCTCACCCTCAATCAGCTTCCAGATTTTCTGCGCCTTGGCGCGCACCGCGATGCCGCCCGAGGTGATCCCGTTCTTGGAGTTCAGCGACGGATCAAAGGCCCAGACCTTGCCGGACCAGACGTGCCAGCCCACGCGGGGTACGAACATCACGTCCTGCCCGAAATGGATCACGAACCGCTGACCGTTGCCGTAATCATTCAAGGGCTGCAGCGCAGCCGCCTCGAACGGATCAAGGGGCCGGTCATCGTCAGGGGGTGCGGGGGGCGGCGCGCCGCCATCGCCATCGGGGTCGCCCCCGCTCGGGAGAGACAGCCCGTCGATCGGTGCGATGTCCTCGGGGGAGGCAAATTTCTCGCGTACGGGGTCCAGGCGGTCAGTCATTTAGCAATGCCCCGAATAGTTCGATCTGCTGTTGATTTCTTTCGAAATTTGCCCAGATCACCTCAGTCCTTTTACAGGCCCGGTCGCCTACCGTTTCTAGCGTTTCTGCACGCCAATCTGACAGAACATCGCGATATAATTCACTGTCATAGCCGGAAATCAGCACTTTCCCTTGCACGGCCAAAATACGATTCAAAAGAGCCTCATGCTCACTGCATGTCATTTCGCACCGATAGTCCGCGCCGGTGTCACGGGTTTCCGGCAAATATGGCGGATCGAGGTAAAACAGCGCACTGGCTTCATCGTGATCTTCTATGATCCGAGCCGCCGGGCGGTTTTCGATCACCACGCCGCGCAGCCTTTCCGCAGTTTCGCGCAAGACCCAGGGCATATCAGCCCAATTGTGCACAGGCAGGGAACCCGCCCGCCGACCGGCCGCCCTGAACCCTGTCGCGCGACCGTTACCACTTGACCCATGACCCATGTGCGATCGGCACAGAAAATGAACCGCTTTCAGCAAAGGATCGTCCGGGCATTCACCTTCAAACACTGTTCGCGCAAACGGCGTGGCAGCGACAGCGCGGATCAATTCATCCGGGCTGTCGCGCACGCACAGCATGAAATCGACCAGGCTACCATCCAAGTCGTTGTAAATCTCAAGCTGGACCCGATCTTTTCGCATCAGAACGGAACCGCCACCGCCAAAAGGTTCGATGTAAGCATGATGCGGTGGCATCAGGTCGATGATCCAGGGCGCGATGCGCCATTTACCGCCGTGCCAGCGCAGTGGGGGTCGCTTCATACCGCATCCCCCACGTTCTGCACCTGCGTTGGCCGGGCCGATGGTGTCGCAGGCAGAAACCCGCGTTCCCCTTCGCCCATCCGTCGCTGTTGATCCCGCCAACGGGCCAGTACGGCATGACCGTTCAACTGCAGAAGGGTACAGACGATGAAAAAATCCTCCGATCCGAACCAGCGCAGGGCCTGCGTGCGTTCCAGCCGGGTGGACGGGCTGTTTCCGAAACTGATGTCCCATTGCAAAGCCAGGACTTGCGTCCACAGTCTGCGGCAGCCAATTTCGTCGCAGATGTCACGCAAAACGCTCATGCCAACGCGCCCCATTGGTCTGCCATCGCCTCAGCAATGCCCTTGAAAAAGCGGCTGCGCTCTTTCCAGCGGTCCGGGCCAGGCGGCATCCGGTGTACCCGGTTTTCGCGGCCTCCGACCACATCCGTAGGCACCAGCGGCGGCAGATCATGCAGCCACAGGCAGGTGCGCTTTGTCTCACCATGTCCGAACTGCCAGGGCTGCACCGATTGAGCAAATTCGCGGTAGTTGTCGATCAGCGCTTTGGCATGCTTATGCATCACCGGATTTTCGATACACCGCAGCGGGATCGGCGCGTTCCAGAAATCCGAAAACAGCGCCGCACCCTCACGCAACTCGCGCCACATCTGGCGCAGTGTTTTGCCCGCCGGGGGACGATGAAGCCAGCGCACCCCGGAGTTGCAAAGCCGGGTGCAGGGTGGATGTGCCACGATCAGGCAATCCCAGCCATCGTCCAACAGATCGCGCGCATCGCCCTGAATGTGCCGATTGCTGCCGTCCTCGGATGGCAGCAAATCACAGGACCAGGCATCATGCCCGCGCGACAGGAAGGCATTGCGCACAGTGCCGGAATATTCGCAGGCGACGAGGACTTTCATTCATCATCCCCCTTGTTCAGTACATCGTTCAGATCGACCCCTTCGCCCGCGTGGACGATCTGGCCTTTCAGCCCCGGCACGCGCGCCATGGCGCGGCGCAGACCGCTTTCCAGCTTGGCGCGGGTCGGTTTCGGCGCGCTGTCGCCGTCCTGGATAAAGATCAATCGACGGACCCACGGCGGCGGGAAAAAGGCCCGATTATCACTCATGTCAGGAATGCCGGACGCCCGCGTGCCCGGCACTTTTTTCATAATTCCGGCCATGTTCCCGAGATCCACACCCGCCCAATAGGCCGCGCCCGCAACCGCGTTTGCCGCCATCGCGGTCAGGGTGGTTTCGATCCCCTCGCCCATGATCAGAGTGTCCGACCCGCGCGGGGTGTGCAGCCGGATCGCGCCGCCCTTTTTCGCGCCGCGCACCAGCTTGGCGGCGGCAGGCTTGCCGTCGATCAGCAGCGGCTTGCCGCCGTCCATGATCACCGCCTTGCCGTGCGGCGGGTCCATACTGACCCAGGTCTGATGCACCGCGACCACCGCGCCGCTTGGTGCCTGAACCGCCGCAATCATGCAGGGACCGGAATGATCAACCTGCCGCCCGCCTATCCATTTCTGATATTGGTGATCCAGCTGGAACCGCAGACAGCGCGGCAGGTCAGGCAGCATTGCAGGTGTGATGCCCCGCGCACTGAGATATGCGCGCACCACGCCCCGGTTTCCGTCCAGCGACTGGTCCCAGATGCGGCGGGCATCCCGGATCGCCCGGTCCCGGTAGGCGGCAGCCTGTTCCTGCTGTTTTGCCGCCGCTGCCGCTGCTGCCGCGCGGCGACGTTCCATTTCGGCAGGGTCGAGAAAGGCAGGCGCATCGCCACAAAGCCATTTCAGCGCATCGCGGAACCCCAGCCCCAGAACTTCGCGGACCAGCGCCACCTGGTCGCCGCCTTTGATGCCGCACTGGCGACACTGAAAAAGCGCCGTGCGCAGATTGATCCCGAAGCGGTCCCGCCCCCCGCAAAGTGGGCAAGGCCCGATCAGTTCGGTGCCCTGCTTGACCAGCCGCGCGATGCCCAGCCGATCGACCACCGCCGACATCGGCATGGCCTTGGCCTCGATCAGGCGCGGATCATCGGTGACCCCGCTCATGTCACATCCCCCGCGCCATCGCGCCAGGCTTCCAGCCGCTGCCCCGCCTGCATCCGGTAGTAATTCCGCACGGCAAAGCGCAGCCGCGAAAGGCTCAGTTCCCGGTTGTCACCCGCGCCATGGGCAAAGCCCGTGGCAGCGATGCGCAACGGTTCCAGCGTTTTGGGGCACCCCTCGCAATCAGGCAGAATGTCCCGCAGGGCATCGGCCCACATCTTCGCATCCTGCTGATCGAGGTAATCCACCACCATGCTTGCACAGATCGCGACCATGGCCGCATGCGCGCGCGCTTTCCGGTCAGCCATGCCCACAATCCTTTCGCTGCATCCAGTCCGGCGCATGGGTCTGCGGCATCTGCGCCAGCACCTCCCCCGGATCACGCCCCAGGTCATCGCCCACCAGCCCCCGCGCCACTTCCTGCAGCGCAAGCCCGGCGGTTGCCGGGTCAGACTGCGCAAGATGCAGGAAGGTCAGCACCGCCGCCCGCGCCTCTGGCAGGTCAGGCACCCATTCCAGCGCGGCGGTCGCCAGACGCAGCCTGTCGGCATCGCGCAGCTGGCCGGTGCGCGCCTTGAGCGCAACCGTGGTTGCCAAAAGGCCAAATGCGATCAGGGGGTTCCGGTCCTTCATCACAGGATGCCCCCTTTGGACGGGTGCAGGAAGCCCTCCGCTATGGCGGAAAAAGCGCGGACATTTTCCCGGACTTCTGGCCGGACAAAAGTCCGCCCCCCCGCTGACCGCATGTCAGCCCCGCCCATCATCCCGCTGCCATGAGCATTTCGGACACGCCCTGCGGGTCCAGGTTGAAGGCAACCGCAACGAATCCGCCGACACAGCCGGTTTCCCCTTTCCACCACTTACGCGCGGTCCGGTCATCGACCCGGAACACGTCGCGGACGTGGGCGGCGTTGCGGTAGGTGCCGTGCAGATACGATTGCCAGCGTTTCGGAAAATCGCGATGCAACTGGTAAGGATCGGTGACGGACATTTGTCCGGTCTGAGGGCCGGACAAAACCCCGGATTTTATCTGACCTCTGACCGGCTCATCCTGAGGGTATGACCCGTTCACATAGACCACAACAGATGGCGAATGATCCCGCCCCACGCTCACGCCGCAGCCTCCGACTTCGGCGGGTTGTTTGCCATGTAGGCGCGAACCTTGTCAGTCGTGCGGTGGGTCGCGGTGCTACCGCTCTCCCACTTCGACCAGGTCGAGCCGCTCCCGGCCTCCGCCCTTTGGATGACGGTCGTGGGTTGAACCCCGATTGCGGCAGCATACTGCCGAACTTCAAGCATGAATTGTTCCATGGGATCATGGTGTAGGTATTAAGTTCTATGCATGTCAAGAACTTTGTACCTATGGAGCGAAACGAAATTTCTGGCCATACAAGTAGCATGAACAAGCCGCCGATAACTGACCCATTCCTCAAACGACTGCGCATCAGGATCGACAGCGACCCGGACCTGACTGAGGCTGGGCTGGCAAAAAAGGCTGGACTTTCAGACAGTGCAATCCGGCAATATTTTTCAAAACCGAACCGAAGCCCCCGCGTCGATAATGCAAGGAAGATTTGTGCTGCCCTTGGCACAACGCTCGAAGCGTTTATGTCAGACGCTCAAACCCCAGAAGAGCAAGAGATTGTTCGCCTAACACTTCAGCTGCCCGATCACCTGCGCCGCCAGCTCCTAGGCTACGCACGAGGGCTTGTTGATGCGTCTGATCGGGAGCGTTCAGTATCCGATGAAGACCCGCAATAATTTCCTTATCTGACATTCGTGGCACCCCCTGAGGAACATTAGATGAACGCCGTTTGACGGATCAACCTGGGATTTCAATTATCAACAGAAAACTTATCAAGGTGGATAAATGGGAAAACTTGGAAAGGGGCTGTTTGGAATAGCGGCCATAGGAATGACCGCTGCTGTTATCGGCACGCTGGACACCGGATCAGCCGAAGCAGAAATTTCGCAGATCGGCTATTTCAAGGACGATGACAAAAACCGGATACAGGCTTATTGCTCGGAAGGCACACCGACCAGGGAACAGGCCGAAGAGACCTTTGACCGGATCACACGAACCGAAGGTGCGATGGTTCTGGCCGTTATTGTCGATTGCACCAATCAGCAGCCAAACGGGGATGCGTTGTCAGCAGCGCCAACCACCCAGGATGCACTGGCCCTGATGGTTGAAGGCCCCTTCTCCGATTGGACCTGGCGACTGCGCGTCAATCCCGCTGGCGAAGAAACAATCGACAACGCAGAACACTGAAACCGGTCTGATGACTGCTACCTGCCCCGCCGCGCGGGCGATTTACGCACGCAAGTTTATAGGTACAAAGTTCTATTTTGTTTGACATAGGTATTTTGTTCTATTACGCCTTCTGAAAACAGGAGGCCAACATGAACACTTCTACCCGCAGTTTTCCGGACCCGCGCGCCGTTGCGATGGCCGATCCCCAGGCGGTCACCCCTCTGCTGCCCGACGAAATGGTGACAGATGAAATGCTGCGCCATCTGGGGCGGCACGATCCGGTGCGCGACCGGGGCGAAATTTCCCCCGGCGATCAGATCATCCTCGCCATGATCCTGCCGGACCTCTGCGGCGAACTGCTTGCCCGACGCAGCGCGGCGCTGACCATCGTGCATTTGCCCGGCGAAGATCAGTTGAACCTGAAAGCCGCGCGAAAAATCCTGCGCAGCGAAGGGCCGGTCGCGCGCGACATCCTCGTGACCGCCTGCCAGATCCTGCTGAACCTGTCCAAGGATACGATCGAGCAGAACAGCGCCCGCGACATCCTGCGGCAGATGGAGGTGTCGGCATGAACGCCCTACCCCCGTCCAACCGCCTGCGGGCAGCCCTCGACCTTCTGGACCAGGTTGCGCATGACGCGCGGTTGCTGCAGCTGAAAAACCTGACCCTGAACAATGGCGGCGTATGGGGTGTGCCCGAACGGCCGGCTGATTTCAGCCCCGCTCTGTTCGAGGTTCAGCTATTCGGCGTATCCGCCTTTGCCGACGATCCCGCGCAGTTGCCAGACAACTGGATGCGCGCAGCCCGAAACACCCTGGTAGCCACCGAAAGTGCCGCGTGATGCCAGACGCCATCCGACACGTAAAAGCCCACTGCCGGGCCTGCCCCGTGTCGGCAACCTTGCCGGGGGTGCCCTCTTCCCCACCCCCGGCATTTTTCATTCCCTTGCCGGGTGCCGCTCCTGGGATGCGACACCTGCTGCACGGCAGAGCGCGGGCGAGACAGGCAGCCCTCGCGCTCTGCCGATAGCTTGAAGGTTCCCATACCTGATGCAAACGCAGACAGAGTCACACAGGCCAACAAGGCCCGAAATCGACCGGGCGGACGTGGAACGCCTGCCCGCCCTGCGTCCGGGCTTCTGCGACCAATGCCGGAACCGGCTGCCCGCGTCCAAGCGCAAGCATCACGCCCGCTTCTGTTCCGCCGCCTGTCGCCGCCTCTGGTGGCAGATTGCCGCACAGCGGGGGGCGAAACTCTATCAGCACCTGCTGATCTGGCGCAGCTATCGGGGCCGCAAGGACACGCCCGGTCAGGGTGTGCTGGGCCTGCTGTCCAACCAGGTCGATGCCTGGCTGCGCGAACGGAAGGACGGCCAGACAGACCAGGAAACCGGGCGAGGAAACCAGCCATGAACCTGAGCCGAGACCGACTGAACCACCTGTTCGTCACCGTCACCCGCCTGATCTGCATCGGCTGCCTGCTGGTCCTGACCCTGCAGATCGCTGGCATCGTCCAGGTCACAACCCAATCCATCACCGCCCCGGCAGCGGATTGAGCGACAGAAAGGAAAATCCATGTCTGTAACCATCACTTCCCTGCCCCAGAAACCCCGCACCGCCTGGCTGGTGCTTGAGCGCACCATGATTGGCCCGCGCCCCGCGCTCTACCACGGCGACAAGCCGACCGAGAAACGCACCGGCAGCGCCCCCCGCGTATTTGAGCGCGGCCCGTTCCGGGTGCCTGCGGGATTGAGCGGTTGTACCCTGCCCGAACTGGTCAGGGAAAAGCAGCGGTCAGAATGGGAGGAAAACTGACATGAACAGAACCCCACAAGACACCGCCGACATCGCGGCCCTGCCGGGGATCAAGGAAAGCGACCTGCGCCCCTGCCACTTCTGCGGCCAGCCGCTGGGCATCTTTTTCTATCGGATCGCGCTGGAACAGGCCGTGGTCGATACCAAGGCAGCGCAGCGGCAGGTTGGGCTGGGGATGATGCTGGGCAGCGCCGCATTGGCCAACACCATGGGGCCGAATGACGACATCGCAAAGATCGTCAGCACATCCCGGCACCTGGTCTGCGCCGACTGCGCCGGAACCTTGCCGATCATCGCGGCACACGGGGAGGATGGCTGATGCTGGACCTGCTCTTATGTGCTCTAATCGTGTCCCTGCTGGGCCTGTTGATCGAGGTGGCGCGATGACCGCCGCCGAAAAGGAAATCCGCGCCCAGATCGCGGAACAGATCGCCGCAAGGTTCGGCAGCCTCGCGCCTTACAATTTGGTGCAGGATTTTGTCCGGCGTGGACCAGGGGGGAGGGGTGACACATGACTGACCCGAAAACCCGGTTCTTCTTGATACTGAAAACGCAAATAGACGGAATTAAGTCGTTTTTGCTTCAATCTCAAGCCTCAAGGTGAAAGCCACATGCAGAAATATCTTCATGAAATCGACTGCTGCATCGACATCAGAATTCGAGGCAACAAATTTGTGTGTCCCGGAATTTCTGAGAATTCTTATTTGATGAGCCCAGGCATGCATTGGTTCAGTAATGTGGCCATCATTTTTCAGCGCGTCAATCATCAGGTAGAGTTTTTTGCCGCCCGCGTTGAGGGCATTGCAAGCTATCTCAAGACATACGCCTATAGCAGCCGCGATGTTCGGAGGGGAAACCTTGGCATCGACCATCTTGAGGACATCCCCCCAGGATTCCGAAAGATCAGATGGCCAGTTTGCGTTCATCACATATGGTTCAATGTCAGGGTATTGCCTGATGTCTGTAAACACCATTTCGTTTTTGGCGCGCTTGCTACCAGGTTGTTTCGGAAAATGGTCCACAAAACCTACTTGGCTTTCGCGTTTGTACCAAAGCAGATTGGGAGCAAGGCACATTGGACAAAACGCTATAGCAGCCTGTCGCTTTTCGCCCTCTTTCATCCGAACACCGGTGACCGTTTGCTCTTCGCCAGAAGCCGGGTCACGTATCACCGCACGGACAGCATCCTGCTGGGCTTGCAGGACAACATCGACGCATTGACGGCAATGGCCGCAATTAATTCTCATCACTTCCATTGGAGGACCCCATGCTAGCCAATCGTCAGATTGTTAATCGAATGAGTGAAATCTTCAACTCCCACGAAAGTGAACCAACCGCTCGTATAGATGCGGCCAAAGCGCTTTCGTTTGAATACGGCATGGAGCAAGCGTTTCTCGCCATCATTGAGTTGCATCTGATTTCGACATCGCGACTTAAGCATTTGGAGGCTGTTGAGGAATGAATCTATCTCTTTCGATACGCCATGCCGATGTCCTGCTGATACTGGCAAACAAGGACACCTAACCCATGCCCGCCGTCACGCCATCAAAAGCCCGGATCGAAACCGCTATTTCGGCGGCGCAGGCCATGGGCATCTGCATTTCGGAAGTGCGGATCGAACGTGACGGGACCTTGCGAATCCTTGCCTCAATGCAAAACGATGCCATAGCATCGCCGGACCCTGGTTCTGGCAAGGTGGTATCATGCGACGAATTGTTCAAAAAACGGGCGTCCGGTTGAAAAATCTTTGGCCAAAAGGGCACCACCCCAGCGGCAACGTCCGCTATTACTACCGGTTCAAGACCGGCGGCAAGGTAACGCGCTGGCCGTTACCGGATGCAGCCCCCGACAGCGCCATGTTCCTCAAGGCTCACGCTTCCTGCGTTGAACAGCACAAAGGCCACGCACCGCGCCAAAAGCCGATTGCAGGCACGATCAGCGCCGCCTGTCACGCCTATCTGGCATCTGACACCTTCATGGCACTTGCACCATCCACCCGTGATGCGTGGCGGCGCCAGGTCAGGGCGATCGAGGCAGACTATGGCACGGGCAGCCTGAACACCCTGCGCGCGCAGCACATCCGCCAAGACCTGTCCGACCGCGCGCCACACCCCGCCAACGCCAGGCTAAAGGCATGGCGGTCGCTGGGGCGGTTCTGGTTAGAGTCCGGGCTGATCGCAGATGACCCCGCCCTTGCCGTGCGCAAGCGCAAGACCCCGAAAAGCGACGGGTTCACGCCCTGGGGTCGCGATGACGTGGCCAAGTTCCGCGCGTTCTGGCCACACGACACACCTCAGCGGCTGGCCTTTGAACTGATGCACCGCAGCTGCGCCAGCATCAAGGATGCCTGCGGTCTGGGCCGGGGCATGGTTCGGGACGGGTGGCTGACCTACGCCAGAGGCAAAAGTGGGTCAGAGGCGGCAGTGCCATGGCAAGCGTCTGCGGCCCCACATTGGTTTGAATGGTCCGACCACCTCGATCGCTGCCTGCGCAACAGCCCCAGACACATGACGTGGATCATCACGGCGTCAGGTGCAACCAGGTCTCCCAAAGCGGCGGCGCAATGGTTTTCCGCAGCATGCCGAAAGGCCGGGCTGACGGGCCTTTCGGCCCATGGCATCCGCAAACACCGCGCTGCCGTGTTCAAGGAAAACGGCGCAACAGAGGAACAGCGGATGGCAATCCTCGGCCACGATTCTGCATCAGAGGCGACGCGATACAGCAAATCTGCCGATCTGAAAAAGATCATTACAGGAACGCAAGGTGACACCTCACCGGAACAAGGTGTCACCTTGGTTATTAAAAACAAATGAAATCAACATTTTGAAAGTCTGTTGAGACGGACTGGCGATCCCTGAAGGACTCGAACCCTCAACCTGCTGATTAGAAGTCAGCTGCTCTATCCAGTTGAGCTAAGGGACCGCTGCGCGGGGTTTTCCATCATCGGGGCCGGCTTGGCAAGCCTTCTGGCGCCCCTCTGCGTGATCTATTCCGCGACGGCCTCCACCGGCCTAGATCGCCTCGGCCGCCAGTTGGTCCGCCGCCTCGATCGCAAGGGCGGCCATGCGCAGCGCGCTGTCGCGGTCAGTCGCGACCGCAATGAACCGTCCTGCGTGGCAGAACCGGGCACCGGGCACGCCGCTGGCCTGTTGCAGGTCCTGATCGCTCAGCCCCGCCCAGGCCGCAGGCAGATCCGCACGCAGCGCGAAACTGTCGTCGCTCTTCCGGATCCCCGTGATCGCCCAGTCGGTGTCGCGCGGGTGCACCACAAACCACAGGTGATCCGCCCCCGCCTCCAGGATCGCGGCACGAAACGGCATGCCCATCGGCAGTTCCAGCACCCGCGCCTCGCCCGCGAGGGCAATGGCATCATGGACAATCGTGGCCGCGCGCAGCTTGGCCGCCTTTCCGGCAATCGCCGCCTCGACAAAAGCGCGGGCGATGGGCAAGGCGGCGGTAAAGGCATCGTCATCCGCCTGCGGACTGCGGTTGTCGAAGACCGGTTTCAGCGTTTCCAGCAGCACCGGCAGGGTCAAGCCGGCAAGCGGCCCCGCAACGCCGGGGTCCAGCGCCCCGTTGTCCATCAGATCGACGGGCAGCACAAAATCGCGGTCAAACCCCGCATGGACCGCCTCAATGTCGCTCTCCGGCACGGCAAGGGCACGCAGGTAATCGCGCCCGTAACTGGCCCAGATCAGGCCAAAGGAACTATAGGGCTGGCCATCCGCCCGCAGGGGGCCGGGCACCTGGTGATGGTCGAAAATGCCCGCGGCGGGGTCAAACTGCCGCCCCACATCATAGATGATCCTGTCGAGGGCCGGGGTGATCCAGCGCGCTTCCCGGCTGCGGACACGTTCAGCCTCCGGATACAGCCGGGTCAGAACAACCGAGGACAACAGCTCATCCGCGTGAAAGCCCCCCGAATGGGTGACCAGATACCGGATTGCCGCTTTGGGTAGGGTCATGGGTGCTGCGATCCCGGATCACTGGGTTTCAAAGTGGATCGGATGTGACCCTGCCAACATGCTGGTTTTCGCAATCCGGTCGCATCACCGGTCATGTCCGGCCGATCATGGATGATCCGGCTACCGGCCACAGGCCCGGCTTCAGTGGGTCCAGGCACCGCGGCGGCCGGTTGCAAAATTTTCCCCGTAGCCGCCGGGGCGGACATTCGGCTTGCGCTTGTGCGGCTCTTGCACCTGGGCGTCGATGCCGTGCTCGCGGGCATATTCAACCGCCTCTTCACGCGTGTCAAAGCGCAGTTTCACCTGCGCCTGCGTGTCGGATGAAGAGGTCCATCCCATCAGCGGATCAACTTCGCGCGCCTCTGATGGTGCAAATTCCAGAAACCACATCCGTGTCTTTGCCGTGCCTGATGACATGGCCGTGCGGGCGGGCTGATAGATGCGTGCGCGCATGAGACGCTCCTTGGTCTGTGTTGCGATCCTGTATCGGCCATTCGCAGGTCTGGGGCAAGGCCTTCGTCGGGATAATGCGGAATGCCCCTTACAAATGCTGCGCCGCAGCATTATCTTGGTATCAGTTTTCGAAAGGAGCTTTCGATGTACCCTGTAAATCTGATTTCCCTGACAACCAATGCCGTCCTGCTGGCGTTGGAGGCGCAAACCGTCATGGCCCTGCGGCTGATGGCCATGGCCGGGCTGATCCCGCAAAAGGCGGGCGAGAACACCCGCATGGTCTCTGAAAAGCTGCCCGCCCTGAACAAGGCCAATGCCGCGGCAAGCAAGGCCATCATGGCAGGCAAAAGCCCCGATCAGGTGATATCCGCCGCAATGGCCCCGCTCAGCCGCAAGGTCAGGGCGAATCGGAAACGCCTGATGAAATGACACGGGGTGTCGGGAATACTGCTGACATAAGCTGGCAGTTGCCCGCCATCCCCCCTTGATCCTGCCGCCAAAAACGACACCTATGGGGCTCCCCACCCGAGGACGCCACAGATGCCCTACGCCCAGACTGACAGCTCTGAAATCGCGCCTATTCTGTCCAACCCCGCGCCGGACGTGCGCAACCGCCCCAAGCTGGAGGGCGGAAGGCGGTTTCGCCTGCAGACGGAATTCGAGGCCGCAGGCGATCAGCCCACCGCCATCGCGGAACTGTCCCAGGGGGTGAAAGACGGCGAAAGGGACCAGGTCCTGCTGGGTGCCACCGGCACCGGCAAGACCTTTACCATGGCGCGGGTGATCGAAGAGACCCAGCGCCCCGCCATCATCCTGGCCCCGAACAAGACGCTGGCAGCCCAGCTCTACGGCGAATTCAAGGGATTCTTCCCGGACAACGCCGTCGAATACTTCGTTTCCTACTACGATTACTACCAGCCGGAGGCCTATGTCGCCCGGTCGGACACCTATATCGAGAAGGAATCCCAGATCAACGAACAGATCGACCGGATGCGCCATTCGGCCACCCGGGCGCTGCTGGAACGCGACGATGTGATCATCGTGGCCTCGGTCTCCTGCATCTATGGCATCGGGTCGGTGGAAACCTATGGCGCGATGACACAGGACCTGAAAACAGGCTCCAGCTATGATCAGCGCCAGGTCATCGCCGATCTGGTTGCCCAGCAATACAAACGCAACGACGCCGCCTTTCAACGCGGGTCGTTCCGGGTGCGCGGCGACAGCCTTGAAATTTTCCCCGCCCACCTGGATGATCGGGCCTGGCGACTGTCCTTCTTTGGCGAGGAACTGGAAAGCATTACGGAATTCGACCCGCTGACCGGGGAAAAGACCGATACTTTCGACCAGATCCGCGTCTATGCCAACAGCCACTATGTGACGCCCAAGCCAACGATGTCCCAGGCCATCATCGGCATCAAGAAGGAGCTGCGCACGCGGCTCGACCAGTTGGTTGCGGATGGCAAGCTGCTGGAGGCGCAGCGGCTGGAGCAGCGCACGAACTTCGACCTTGAGATGCTGGAAGCCACCGGCGTCTGCAACGGCATCGAAAACTACTCGCGCTACCTCACCGGCCGCGCCCCGGGCGAGCCGCCCCCGACCCTGTTCGAATTCATCCCGGATCATGCCATTGTTTTCGCGGACGAAAGCCATGTGAGCGTGCCGCAGATCGGCGGCATGTACAAAGGCGACTACCGGCGCAAGTTCACCCTGGCCGAACACGGGTTCCGCCTGCCCTCCTGCATGGACAACCGCCCGCTGAAGTTCGAGGAATGGGATGCGATGCGCCCGCAATCCGTCTTTGTCTCTGCCACCCCCGCGGCCTGGGAGATTGAACAGGCCGGCGGCGTGTTCACCGAACAGATCATCCGCCCCACCGGCCTGATCGACCCGCAGATCGAAATCCGCCCCGTCGAAATGCAGGTGGATGACCTGCTGGACGAGGTGCGCAAGGTGGCCGCCGATGGCTACCGCACGCTTTGCACCACGCTGACCAAACGCATGGCCGAGGATCTGACCGAATACATGCACGAACAGGGCATCCGCGTGCGCTACATGCACTCCGACATCGACACGATCGAGCGGATCGAAATCCTGCGCGACCTGCGGCTGGGGGCCTTTGACGTGCTGATCGGGATCAACCTGCTGCGCGAGGGGCTGGACATTCCCGAATGCGGGCTGGTGGCGATCCTGGACGCCGACAAGGAAGGCTTCCTGCGCTCCGAAACCTCACTGATCCAGACCATCGGCCGCGCCGCGCGGAATGCCGAGGGGCGCGTCATCATGTATGCCGACCGCATCACCGGCAGCATGGAACGCGCCATGGGCGAAACCGAACGTCGCCGTGCCAAGCAACTGGCCTATAACGAAGAACACGGCATCACTCCGCAGACGGTCAAGAAAAACGTCGAGGATATTCTGGCCGGTCTCTACAAGGGCGACGTGGACATGAACCGCGTCACCGCCAAGGTGGACAAGGCCCATGGCGGCAACCTGCAGACCGTGCTGGAAGGGCTGCGCACCGACATGCGCAAGGCGGCCGAGAACCTGGAGTTCGAAGAAGCCGCCCGCCTGCGCGACGAGGTCAAGCGGCTGGAGGCGGTCGATCTGGCCATCGCCGACGACCCGATGGCGCGGCAATACGCGGTGGAGAAAGCCGTCGGCGACGCGCAAAAAGCCTCAGGCCGCAGCACCGGCGGCCGCGGCGGCATGCGCGGCGGGAAAAGCCGGTATGGGGGGAAGCGTTGACAACTGATACCCATGAACGGAGTATCATCTGATAGATATTTCGGGTCTGGGTGTGAAGTTTTCTTTTATAGCTTCATTTTTGTTATTCGCCACGTGCGCATCCGCAGAGTACGACAGCACGTCGTTGCTCAGGCATAAAGCATGGCGAGTCGAACTTACGCATGATACCGAAACTGGGTCAATTTGGTGTTCTGCGGAAACTATGAACAGAGCAAACCAAACATTTTCGATAACAGCTTATGATAACGGCGGACTGACACTTTTCGTGTTTGACCCGAATTGGGACATAAGGAAAAGAGCCGTTCGATTTCTAATCGATGTCGATTATGAACGATGGATCATCGACGGTTCAGCTGAAGGAATTTCTGTCTCCCTCACGATGGATGAGCCGAACAAGTCCGTGCGGTTTCTCTCCCAAGTTTCGCAAGGTTCTGCCTTAGCCGTATTAAATCAAGACGAAAGGCGGATAGCTCTCTTTTCATTGGCGGGTTCAAGCGCGGCACTGACAAAGCTGGTCGAATGCTCTAATCGTATCAAGCTGTCAGATCCGTTTCAGAGCAAGATAGATCCCTTCTGAAACCAGGCCGTTTTATCAGGTACTGAAAGTACACATCATCTAGATTACTAAGCCACCTTTCCAACGCCCGACAAATCCCCGCGACCCGCCAGCAGCCCCTCCACAGAAATATCTTCGTCCAGCGACTCCCAATGCAGTCCGAATGGGCTGATCTTTACAGCGTCACGCTCTGCTTTCGTTGCCCCCAACAAACGTGGAAACCAAGCCAAGGGCACACCAATCACGCGACCATCCGACAGGGCAACCCACATCTGATCATCGTCGAAATGCACCTTTTCAGCCGAAATGGTCATACCATGCTCCACTAATGTCTTCCTGCCGTTCTACCACGATTTGCACCAGTTTGCGCAGGGTTTTTGAATTTAGTCCTGCACTTCTCGCGAGTTCGACTTCCGCGCCGACCCAAAACTTGGCTTCACCATCCGCGCTCACCGCATGAACATGCATTGGTTCACGCGGGTCTCCCTCATTTGAATAGAAAAAGAAGCGGAACCCGCCCTGTCGAAAGATCGTCGGCATAATACGAACTATGTCAGAAATCACGAACAGGACCAGAGCTTTACAACGCCCACCGCCCTCGACCACGTTTTCTGCAAAAAAAATCAACAAAAAGGCGGGCCATCCAGCCCGCCTTCCGCATTCAACCGCCTGTCAGGCAATCACATCCAGTAATACGGCACGCCGTAGTGATCGAACGTCCGCCGTTCCCAGGCGCGGTCGCTTTGCCAGCCCTCGGGGCGCTCGGGTGCGCCTTTCAGCGTGTCGGCGTCGATGTCGGTCACATAGCCCCCGCGGGAGGGGTCATAACGCAGGGCGTTCCACGGGATCGGGTGATGGTCTTCCCCCATCCCCAGAAATCCGCCAAAACCCATGACCGCATAGGCCACGTTGCCGGATTTCTTGTCGATCATCAGATGATCAATATGGCCGATCTCGTCACCCTTCGTGCCGAAAACCACCGTGCCGTTCACATCACTGGAAGAAACCAGAGATGCAGTCGAAGACATGTCATTCATAACGTGTTCCTTTCTTGAGTGCGTGTCTGACAGGAAAACGCCCCTGGCGATCTTCGGTTCCGGAGCCTGCTGGCCACAGGCGGATAACAGCGCAGGCGCAGGACCGATTGATCCTGATCAATCGTCATCCACCTTTTCAGGCAGCCCGTCATGGTCGGTACTGGCATAATCCTCCAGTTCCGCCTCGGTCATGGTCTCATACATCTCTTTCGACGCGCCCTGCAGGTCGGACACCCTGGTCTCGCCACGTTTGGCAGAGAGGGCGGCACCGGCGGCGCGCTGCTGGGCTTTGGATCGGGCAGGCATAGCTGTTCCTTTCGGTTGAGGTCGGTTTACCCGCTCAACTCAGGTGGCCGCAGCGATGTTCCGCAAATCCCGGCCTACCCGCTGAACCCTGTTTCCAGCACCACCGGCACGACGATCTCTTCCTCGTCGGTCAGATGGCGGTTCAACAAGGTCGTGAACCCGTTCAGACGCTCCAGAAACGGCCCGATCTCGCCGCCTTGCAGCACGGCATTGGCCCCATCGGCCATCCCGTGCAGCAAACCGTCCATCGCCTCATGATCCGTCTCCAACAGCTCAAAGCCGCGTTCCAGACGTCCATCCAGCGTGATCAACTGCGGAAAATAATGCTGATCCTCGATCTGGTGGTGCCCGTGAAGCTGGTTCAGCAGCATCCCGCCATATTGCGACAGCCGCGGCGCATAGGTGGCAAAATCGACGCGGCCATCGGCCAGCGCCTGCGCGTCGCTCTGCAACAGCTCGGTCAATTGCCGGAACATGGCATGCCGTTCCATCCAGAAGCGGATCATCTCGCCAAAGTTGGCATGCGCCTCCCAATTTGCACGCGGATAGGCTTCGGCCAGAACCCGCAGGGCATCCGGCAGGCCATCGCGCCGGTCAAGCGCCAGTTTGGGGTCAGAGATCATCCGCATTCCATAGCGATTACAATGCGCTGCCGCAAGCTGCGGAACTTTTTCCGATCACGCGGAGTTTATCCAGCAATACGCAATATGTGATTCAAGGAGACACCCAATGGAATATGGCCTCTTCGGACTGATCGTCCTGATCGCCGATATCTACGCAATTTATCAGGTGCTGACATCAACCGCGTCAACGCTTGCGAAAATCATCTGGACCGTCGTCATTCTGGTGCTGCCGGTGCTTGGCTTCATCGCCTGGCTCATCCTCGGCCCCCGCGGCAGCCGCGCGACGATCTGAGCCCCGAACATTTACGGATCAGCCCGGAACCCTGTTCCGGGCTTTTTCGTCGCCCGGCCTTTTGCACAGGGCCAGGGCCGGTAATCCTTTTTTAATTCGCATTAACCAAGATCATCGCAGGAGTATGCGATGCCTGTCCTGGTTTATGCCCTGATCTTTCTCTGCCTGTCCGGCCCTGCACAGGCAGGGGCCTGGATGAGAGAGAAGGGCACCAGCTTCGTTTCATCCACTTTCACCCTGAACAAATCGCTCGATCAAAGCAGCGGAACCTACATCGAATACGGATGGCATGACGACCTGACCATCGGTGCCGACCTCAGCTTTGCCAACAGCCATCTCGGCCTGCAGTCCGGTGCGGTCACGCTTTTCCTGCGGCGCCCGCTGAGCCGGCCAGACGCGACGCACAAATGGGCCTATGAAGTCGGGGCAGGCACCGCCTGGGTTCAGGATCTGATGTTGCCCCACGTCAAGCTGGGGCTGTCTTGGGGACGAAGCTTTCAGATCGGGCAGAACTACGGATGGATGGGTGTGGACAGCGCGCTTTACTGGGACGTTACCTCCGGCCGGCGCGCGGCAAAACTGGATGGCACTCTGGGGTATAATTTCAGCCAGGTGACATCGGGCATGTTGCAGGTCTACCTGGCCCGGATTGATCAGCAGACCTATGGCACCTTCGCCCCTTCGATCCTCATCAAGCCGAAGAACCGCAATTTCCGAATCCAGATCGGCACCGAAACCCCGTTTGACAATCTATCCTCTACATCAATCAAGCTGGGGTTATGGCGCGAATTCTGATGGCAGGCCCCCTCCGCCCTCTCAGACGGGGCCTGCCGGTGCATTCAGCGACTGTCCATGCGGACCGTCACCTGCACCCGCCCGCGCAGTGCGGTCGACCAGTTCAGCCGTATCTGGTCGCGGTTCCCGCCAATCGCCACATCGGCATAGGGTGTTTCCCACTGGCGCACATTGTTGTCATTGCGCAGGGCCCCCTGCGGCAACACGCTTTCCACCTTCAACGCCTCGCCTCCGAAAGGCAGGTATCCGGACATATCAATGGTCCAGATGTCAGATGCCGTATTCTGAAAAAATTCGACCTTGGCCGGGCTCTCAACCTGATGGGTCACCGCATGAAACGAATTCTCGGTAAACACCACGTTCTTGCACCTTGAAAGGTCGAGATCCGCAAAGGTGGTATCGACCCGCTCTGCCCTGTCGATGGTGCCGTTCAGGCTGCGGAACCGGTTGCCCGTGATCGACACACCACTCAGGAAATGCCCCGCCCCATGCGGCTTGACCACGATATAGCTGAACCAGGGGGCCACCTCACCCGACAGAAAGATATTGTCGGTGACGCTGAGCGCACTGAACGAATATTCAGAATTGAAGTCCGGCGCCGGGTCCTGCTCATTGGTCCATTCGAGAAAGCAATTGTCCACATAATTGCCCGAGAAAATCGAACTGACATGGGTATTGGCAAGGATGATGCCCGCCGAGCGGACCCCGTTGTTCACCTCATCACCCTGGAAAAAATGGTTTCCCGTGATGATGCTGTTGGCCCCGCCCAGCAGGCCGAAATGGCGTAGACGCGTGGCGCGGTTGTCGCGCAGCTTCACATCATTGGCATTGGCGTTGAACCCGATGGTCGTGCGCTGCGACACCGGAATCGCATCTTCCGCCGACAGGAACTGGCAGCGGTCGATCAGCATGCCCTGACAACCTCCGCCGATAGAGGTGATCCCCCGGTCTGCCGGGCGCGTGATGAAGCAATCGCGCAGGTGAAACGCCGTGCCCGACAGGGCCAGCATGATCGCAGAGGACCGGTTGTTGCACTGGAACTCGATGTCGGCCAGCACGAACTTGCTCAGCAGGCTGAAACCGCTGAAATCCAGCATGTACTGGAACTTGCGAAAGGTGAAGTTCTGCGTGCCGGAGGCATCGTAAAGCGGCGCGTTCAGTTCGATCTGCCCGGTCGCCACGTTCTTGGACCTCACATAAATCTCGCGGCCCACCCCGTTTCCCTCCACCAGGGCACCGACAGGGATGTTGGCAATGTTGGTGACATTGGTCAGCCGTTTGTTGTTGCTCGTGCTGTAGGTGGCCTGCGAGGTCACAACTTCCGTGTCCCAGGCACTGCCGCTTGCCGCCTCCAGCTGGCCATTCCGGATCACCCGGCGCGTCGCATAGGAATTCTGCCCCGGCACCGCCGCCTGCATGTCAATCGGCCCGTTGATGGTCACCTTGCGCCCGCCCAGATCCAGCGTCTCGTGATCCGCATTGTTCAGCAACGCCTGGAAGGCCTTGCGAAAGGCCAGTTCCTCGTCCTCGAAGGCTTCGATGTAATTCGGCAGGTCGAAATTGCGGCGCAGCACCAGAACGGCACTGGTCGGCATGCTCAGCTTGCCCTCGAATTTCACATTGCTGTCAATCGTCACGCTGGAATTCAGCCGATAGGTCCCGGCCGGCACAAAGACCGTGCGCCCATTGGCCGCCGCATTGGCCGCATCGAATGCGGCGCTGTCATCGGTTGTGCCGTCACCGATCGCGCCGAAATCCACCACATCCACCTGGCTCAGCATGTCGCGCAGGAAAACCGATGTCACATCCTCGATCTCGATGTCATCGACCCGGATGATCCCGCCGTTCGCGCCCACCAGGTCAATCCCGAAATGGCCGTAAACCGGCTCTGTCCCCCAGACCAGATCGACCCCGCCGCGATCGCCCGCCCCCACGATGGCCGACACCTCGACAACCTCGCCATAGCTCGTCAGCGTGACATAGGGCGCAAACCCCGCAACATTGTTCACAAGCGTCCCGTTCGCGCGGGCCGCATATCCGGCGATGCGCACCGACGGCAGATTGCCACTGATCGCCTTCACCCTTGCCCTGATCTGCAGATAGCACCCCGGCAGCAGCGGGGTCTCGCCCATGTAACGCAGCTTCTGCGTGTTCTGCGTCTTCAGCAGCTCCAGCGCCCCCCCGAAATCCTGATCCGCAGGAACAAAAGCCCCATTGGCCGAGCCTTCGTAAGTGTCCGAACCCGGCGTCCCATCGCCGCTTGACCAGACATCCAGACCTTGCGCAAACGGGGTCGGCATCAGCACCACGCCATCGGTAATCGCCTTGTTCATCAAATATCCCTTTCTCCGGAAGCGCCACGGCACCCAAACCGCCAGCACCCCGTCTGGTTGACCTCAGACCCGGCGATTGCCGACCCGTGGACAGGGAAATATCAATGAAGTCTTAAGCAGCGCTGAGACCGGCGCACGGTCTTGGCGCAACGCCCGCTGTCAGGCCGTCGCCCCCGGCGCATCCAGGATCTGCACGGCACCGATGCGCCAGCCCATATCCGTCTCTTCCATCTTGTAATCCAGGATATGGGTGAACCCCTTGGCATCGGTGATCTGCACCTTCTGCCACATCGCCCCGCCCCGCTCGCGCAGCTCCAGATAGCGCACTTCGGCAGGGCGCCAGACCATCGGATAGCCCTGCGTCACCATGCGCTGGAAATTCTGCGGTGACTGGAACAATTGCTGCAAGCTCGGCGTGGCATAGGTAAATGCCGTCGCGAAATCATCCGCCTTGAAGGCTTCGAACTGACTGTTGATCGTGCCTTCGATCTCGGTGGATTGCGCGGCGGCCCCGGTGACGGACATAACCGCCAGCATCAACGCCCCGAGCATCCTCAAAAACCCTGTCCGCATGACCTCTCTCCTGTTGGCTGTGTGACTAGAGCGCCCGGCCTTTAACCTTCATCATCCTGTGACTCGAATGTCCCGAGAGCGCCGCAGGCGCGGCAGGGTATTCGTGTCTCAAGTCTAAGGTCGGGCGCGCATATGGTAAGTCACGGCGCCAACAGGGCAAGAGTTTCAGCCCGCTGTCAGCTTGCCCGCCAGCGCCGCGTCGATCAGATCGGCCGTTTCCGTCACACCGTAAAGCGCGATGAACCCGCCGAAACGCGGCCCCTGCGACGCCCCCAGCAAGACCTCGTAAAGCGCCGTAAACCAGTCGCGCAGCGGCTCGAACCGCTCTTTTCCGACGGCAAAGACCATGCTTTGCAACGCCTCCGCATCCAGCCCGCCGTCCCAGGCCCTCAGGTTGTCGCGCAGCTCTTCCAGGGCCTCGCGCTCCAGATCGGTCGGAGTGCGGAACACCTTGTACGGCTTCACGAAGTCATTGAAATACCGCACCGCCTGGCCTGCCGCCGCATCCATGCCGGGGTTCTTCTCCGGCGAGGCATCGGGCGCATAGCGCTGGATAAAGCCCCACAACTGCCCCTTGTCCTCGGCCGAGGACACGGACGCGAGGTTCAACAGCATGGAGAACGGCACAACCATATCCGACTTGGGCACATCGCCCCCGTGGATGTGCCATACCGGATTGTTCGCCCGCCCCGCGGCGTCCTGCGTCTCATAGGCGCGCAACTGCTGGTGATATTCATCCACGGCCTTCGGGATCACATCGAAATGCATCCGCTTGGCGGTCTTGGGCTTGAGAAACATGAAATAGGCCAGCGATTCCGTGCTCGCATAGGTCAGCCACTGGTCAATCGAGATACCATTGCCGGAGGATTTGGAAATCTTCTGGCCATTCTCGTCCAGGAACAGCTCATAGCTGAAATGCTCCGGCTTCCTGCCGCCCAGGATCTCGCAAATCCGGTCATAGATCGCGGTATTGGTGGCATGTTCCTTACCGTACATCTCGAAATCCACGTCCAGCGCCGCCCAGCGCGCGCCGAAATCAGGTTTCCACTGCAATTTCACGTTCCCTCCGGTAACCGGCAGGGTCATTTCCTCGCCCTCTTCGGTATCAAAGGTGATCGTGCCATCCTTTGCATTCACCTCGCGGATCGGCACATACAACACCCGCCCCGTCTCCGGGTGGATCGGCAGGAAGATCGAATAGGTCTGACGCCGCTCTTCGCGCAGCGATTTCAGCATCACCGCCATGATCTCGTCGTACCGTTCCGCAGCGCGCAGCAGAATCGCGTCGAACTGGCCCGATTGATAGAACTCCCGCGCCGAATAGAACTCGTATTCGAACCCGAAAGTATCCAGGAACCGCCGCAGCATGGCGTTGTTGTGATGGCCAAAACTCTCATACGTGCCGAAGGGATCCGGCACCGATGTCAGCGGCTTGTGCATATGCTCGGCCAGCATCTCCTGCTGCGGCACATTGCCCGGCACCTTGCGCATCCCGTCCAGATCGTCGGAAAAACAGATCAGCTTGGTCGGAATGTCCGAAATCTCCTCAAAAGCGCGCTTGATCATCGTGGTCCGCAGCACCTCGCCAAAGGTCCCGATATGCGGCAGGCCAGAGGGGCCATAGCCCGTCTCGAACAGCACAAAACCCTTTTCCGGCGGCTTGTTCTGATACCGTTTGAGCACCCGACGCGCTTCTTCAAAGGGCCAGGCCTTGCTGCTCATCGCGGCGTCACGCATATCAGACATCACATTTTCCATCATTGGCACCCGAGCGCCCAATGCGCGCAGGTCAGGCCGCTTCCTATTGCGCCGGGCGGACCGGGTCAATAATCTGTACCCAACACAGCATCAAAGGAAGTTCAATGCCTGACGATCCCTCCCTGTCGCTCAGCGCGCAGGACAGTCTTGTCGCGATGATGGTCGCCGTTTCCGCGTCTGACGAGCACATCAGAACCACCGAACTGATGAAGATCCAGTCTTCGGTCAACATGCTGCCGATCTTTGCGGGCTATGACAACGACCGGCTCAGCACCATCAGCAAGACCGTGTTCGACCTCTTCGAACAGGAAGACGGGCTCGACGCGCTCTTCGGCCTGATCCGCGAGGCGCTGCCGGAACGCCTGTATGAGACCGCCTATGCGCTGGCCTGCGACGTCGCCGCCGCCGATGGCAAGCTCGAAGAAGCCGAACTGCGTCTGCTCGAAGAAATCCGTTACGAGCTGAACATCGACCGCCTGCATGCCGCCGCCATCGAACGCGGCGCGCGCGCGCGTCACCTCAGCTGACGGCGCTTAGTGGATCTTGATGTTCAGCAACACGCATTCGGAATAAAGCATGTCGATCTCGGAGGGGTGCAGCAGCCCCTTCTGACAGAACCTCGGCGTGGCAAAGGCGCGTACATCGTCCGGTTCGATCCCCTCTGCCGCGAACCTGCGGTCCAGTGACAGGATCGCCTCCCGTTCGGGCAGGACAGACGCCGCGATCTGCCTGGCATGCCGCGCAAACAGCGGCTGATCAGCCAGATACATGATCTCATGCGTGACATATTCATCGTGCTTCTTCTGCGGATAGACCACCATCACACACAACCCGTCCGGCGTTTCCACCGCCAGATGCCGCAGGCGCAGACCCTGATGATCACCGATGATCCGCCTGTCCTTCGCCGTCAGCCTGTCGCCCAGCGCCAGCGGATCCTCATGCACCCTGAACTTCGGCAGTTCTGACGGCAGCCAGACCAGCCGCTCGCTGTCCAGCACCTCCAGCCCCGCACGCTCCAACACGCTGACCGCCGCCTTGGCGCTGGAAAAATTGGTGACCGTGACCTCAGGATCAGAGGTGGCTAGCGCCATCATCTTGCCGCCAACCCCCTGCCCCCGCAGGTCTTTCAACACATACCATGACGTCATGTCCGCCGTGGTCCGCACCCCTTCCGCCGTGATCCGCTCGGCATAGACCAACCCCAGAACCCCCATCAGCCGCCCGTTATCGCGCACCGTGATGGCATAGCGCCCCTCCGGTCCGCACCAGCGCCCGGCCACCAGCCGGCGCCAGCCGTCGATGTCCCATTTCGCTTTCACAAAGACCGCGTTCATGAACTGCGCGACTTCCTCGCGCTCCGACGGCACGGCATAGGCAATCTCAACCAAGGTGGGCTCCTTTCAGGACCTGAGGCAGCGCGATCCAGCGGGTCGCATCCCGGAATGTCAGCCGCTCCAGCAAGGCGGCGCTGAAATCCCAGGTTGGCTCGTCGGTCTGCAGATGATGGGTGACAAAGCCTGTCGGCTCATCCTTTTCGGCCTCGCCCAGACGGCGCTGACGCAGGTGGCGCACCGCCTGCTCCAGCGTCTTTTCCGTACCGGCAAAACGCGCGCCCTCTTTCCAGCGGATCGGGTCGATATGACCATTGAAATGCGGCAGCCCCACAGGATTCTCCGGCCGCCGGTCAAAGATCGACACAGCGTGATAGCCCAGACGCGGCAGGACCATCAGCGTCTTCTCCGCAATCCGGTTCCAGGGCGGGACAAAGACGGGCAGAAGGTTGGGCAATCCCGCCGCCACCATCCGCTGCCAGCCAAGCGTCAGATCCGCCTCCTGCAAGGCGATGTCACGATTCACCCCGACTTCTGAGGCGCGCGCGCCCTTGGGCTCGTGGTTCTTGTGCGAAAACCCGTGCTGCAACGCATAAACCAGCGGTGACGCCCCGAGGCGCGGCGCGAGGCCGGGATCAATCGCATGGGGCACCACAGCCAGATGCAAGGGGGCCGAAAACCGCTCTGCCAGTACAATCAGCCGCTCCAGATCGGCGGTCGGCGCTTCGGTATCGTCATCCCGCCACCAGAAGGTGGGTATTTCGCCTGTCGCGCGCCACAGGCGCAGCTCTTCGTCCAGATCGGCCCAGCTTGCCATGGAAATCTCCTTCTGCCCCATGGGTCAGCTGCCGTAGAGCGCACCCCAGCGTTCGATCAGCGCCTGTTGCACGCGCTTTGCACGGCTGTTCCAGCCCTGCGCACCGGGCGGTCTTTCACGCTCCTCGCGGCTGATCTTGGCGCGCTCCCCGGGGTTGGATGCAAAAATGGCAAAGGCCATCACGGTGCCATCCGTCGCCGTCAGATATCCCGCCAGCCCGGATACGAAATTCAGCGTTCCGGTCTTGGCATCCACCGCAATCGGATGATCCTTCATCGGGCGTCCCTTGGCATCGCGCATGCCGAAAGGTTTCAGGATCGGGCGCAGCCCGCTGTCCTGCACCTTGACCAGGGCCCGCGCCATATCCAGCGCCGTGACGGTGCTGTCATCTCCCAGGCCGGAATGATCCACCAGCTTGGGTGCCGTCATGCCCAGTTCCGCCACCGCCCAGCGGTTCATCGCGGCGGCAGAGGCGCGCAGGTTTGCCGCCGGTTCCCCGCGGGCCAGCGTCGCGGCCATGCCCACCATTTCCGCCGTCAGGTTGGTGGAATATTTCAACATCTCGCGCAGGATACCGCGCAACGGCCCGCTGCGCCGGGTCACCAGCGTTTCGACCTGCTCGGGCAAGGTGTCAACAACCTCCGGCCGGTCCAGCTTGATGCCCTGCGACCGCGCCATGGTGGAAAACACATCCCCCGCATAAAGCCCCGGCCTGCGCACGGGCAACCAGCGCGACCCGCCGTCGCCCAGTGCCCCGCGCGCCACGGTCCAGTGATCGGTGCCGCCGCGGTCTTCAAAGGTATAGACCGGCGCACTGCGGTCCTGCACCTGCATGGCCGCCATCGCCACCGCCGGACGATACTTGTCAGACCGCGCGTCCATGGTCACCGAATAGCTGCCGCTGGCCCGTTTCCATTCGAAATGCACCCGGTTGAAATTCAACGCGATCCCCGACACCGCCGGATTATATCCCACATGATCGGGCTGCTCAGGATCGATCTGGCGCATCACCGGCAGCGCGGCCTCATAGATCTTGAAACCGCCCTTGACCGCCCGCACCCCCGCGGCTTTCAGGTCAGCGGCCATATCGGCCAGCCCGTTGGTATCCAGCGTCGGATCGCCGCCGCCCACCAGCCACAGGTCGCCCTGCACCTCGCCATCCTTGATCCCACCGGTGGCGCAAAGACGGGTCTGAAACCGGTGATCAGGCCCCAAAGCCGCCAGCGCGTAAAGCGCCGTGATCGCCTTGGCGACGCTGGCAGGCGGGGTCCCTGCCTGTTCATTCCGACATTCCAGCCAGGCCCCGGTATCGGCCCGCGCCACGGCAAAGGCCACATCGCCGGTCAAATGCGCCTCGCGGATGATGGCTTCCACATCGGCCACCGCGCGTTTGTGGAAATCCTCCCCCCGCAGAACGGGACGCAGGGATGCGGTCGGCGGCTCGGCCAGGACGCCCCTGGGCATGGTGCCGAAGGCCGCAATCGAACCCAGAAAAAACCGACGTGAAACAAGCTTGCCCATGCGCCCGGTTAAACCGCACCTCGCGGTCTTCCACAAGCAGTCTCATTTCACATTTTACAGACCGTGAATGCGTGCTAGCAGGCCTGATGCAAAGTGCCGTTCTGATCATGTTTGTTGCCATGTCCCTGATCCCCGGCGGGGACAGCGCCGGTAAGTTGCTTACCAGCGGTCTGGGCGTTTCTCCGCTGTTCGTCGCATGGTCCCGCTTTGCCCTGGGCACCATGATCCTGCTGCCCTTTCTGCCACGCGGCAGCGATGCGCTGCTGCGCAACTGGCGCATCTGGGCACGTGCAGCCGTTCTCGCCATGGGCATCTCCTGCATCCAGATGGCGTTGCAGACGGTCGACATCGCCACAGTCTTTGCCGCCTTCTTTGTCGGGCCGCTGGTCAGCTATGTTCTGGCGGTGATTTTCCTGCGTGAAGCCGTCACACCGCTGCGCAGCGCCCTGACCGTGCTGGGGTTTATCGGCGTGCTGCTGGTGGTCCGCCCCGGTCCGGACGGAGATCTGGACGTGCTCTGGGCGGTGGCCGCCGGCACCTGCTACGGCACTTTCCTGACCATGTCGCGCTGGTTGTCCGGGCTGGGCAGCCCGATGGCGCTGACCTTTACCCAGCTTGTAATCGCAGGCCTTCTGCTGATGCCGCTCGGGCTGCTCAACCTGCCGACGATGACCCTGCCCATCGCCGGGCTGACCCTGGCTTCGGCCCTGTTCTCCATGCTGGGCAACCTTCTGCTGCTCTTTGCCTACCGCATCGCCCCTGCCACGCGGCTGGCGCCGCTGGTCTATTTCCAGCTGATCGCGGCTGTCCTTCTGGGCTGGATCATCTTCGGTGACCTGCCCGATACCTTCACCTGGGCCGGGCTGGCGCTGATCATCGGGGCCGGGCTGGCCTCAACCCGCCTGCGCTGACCAGCCGCCCCGCGCCCGGATCGCGGTCGAGGAGGCATCGTTCATCGGCACGTTGATGAAACACCAGGCCGGCGCATCGGCCAGCCCCAGCAGATGGCTGAAACGCCCCGGAATCCGGTAGGGCGCATAAAGCCCCGCCGCCCGGCTCATCCGCGCCGAAATGCGCTGTCCGGGGCGGGCCAGAACGCCAATCGGCACGGTCTCCATGATCCCGCGCCAATCCTGCCACTGATGCAGCTGCGCCATGTTGTCCGCACCCATCAGCCAGACAAAGCGCACATTCGGATAAAGCCTGCGCAACCTGGCCAGCGTCTGCGCCGTATAGCGCGTGCCAAGCTGGCTCTCGATATCGGTGATCTCGACGCGGGGGTGGCGCATGACCTCGCGGGCGCGGTCCATCCGCTTGTCCAGCGGCTCCGGCCCACGGGTCTTCAGCGGGTTGCCGGGGCTGACCAGCCACCAGACCCGATCCAGACCAAACCGCTTGAGCGCCTCGGTGGTGATATGGGCATGGCCCGCATGGGCCGGGTCGAACGACCCGCCCAACAGGCCGATCACCTGACCGGCTGCGGCATATGGCATTCTATGGCGCAACAAAATCGGCCCCCGAATTTCTTCAGGGGCCGAAAGGAAGGGCTTTGCGCCCCATTGTCAATGCATCAGCCTACTTGTGCTTGACGAACTCGCCCGCACGCAGACGCGTGACATAGCTGTTCAGCTCGCGTTTCACGATCGGCATCAGGAAATACAGCGCAATGATGTTCACGATCGCCATGGAGAACAGCATCGCATCCGAGAAGTCGATCACCGGGCCAAGGCTTGCCGCCGCACCGATCACGATGAACAGGCAGAAGATGATCTTGAACACCAGCTCCTTGGTATGCCCTTCACCGAACAGGTAGGTCCAGGCTTTCAGCCCGTAGTAGGACCAGCTGATCATGGTGGAGAAGGCAAAGAGCACCACCGCCACCATCAGCAGGACCGGGAACCAGGAGAACGCCTTGGCATAGGCGGCCGAGGTCAGGGCAACACCGCTGACATCCCCGTCGGTCGCGATCCGGCCTGCCTCGGCATTCCAGATGTAAAGACCGGTTTCCGGGTCGACGTTCATCACGCCGCTGATCACGATCACCAAAGCGGTCATCGTGCAGATCACCACCGTGTCGATGAACGGCTCCAGCAGGGCCACATAGCCCTCTGTCACCGGCTCCTTGGTCCGCACCGCAGAGTGCGCGATGGCCGCCGACCCGATGCCCGCCTCGTTGGAGAAGGCCGCACGGCGGAAACCCTGGATCAGCGCGCCGGTAAAGCCGCCGACAACACCCAGACCGGTAAAGGCACCCATGAAGATCTGCCCAAAGGCCCAGCCGATCTGATCGAAGTTGATCAGCAGGATGAGGATCGACACCAGCACATAGAAGATACCCATGAAGGGCACGACCTTTTCGGTGACCCGTGCGATGGACTTCAGACCGCCTGCAATCACGGCAAAGGTGACGCCCGCCAGGACCACACCGGTGATCCAGCCCGGATAATCACCCACCACACCCGCGATCTGTGCATGTGCCTGGTTGGCCTGGAACATGTTGCCCCCGCCCAGCGCGCCCAGGATCGTGAAGATGGAGAACAGAACCGCCATGAAGCCGCCCAGTGGCAGACCGCGCTCCTTGAACCCCTTGGTGATATAGTACATCGGACCACCCGAGACGCTGCCGTCCGGGTATTCGTTGCGGTATTTCACACCCAGCGTACATTCGGTGAACTTGGTCGCCATGCCAAAGAGGCCCGCGACCACCATCCAGAAGGTCGCACCCGGCCCCCCGATGCTGACCGCAACCGCGACCCCCGCGATGTTGCCTAGGCCCACGGTCCCCGACAGCGCCGTCGCCAGCGCCTGGAAGTGGCTGACCTCGCCCGCGTCATTGGGATCGGAATAGTCACCTTTCACCAGTCGGATGGAATGCACGAAACCCTTGAACTGGATGGCCCCGAAATAGACCGTGAACACCACGGCACCGACCACCAGCCAAAGGGCGATCCAGGAAAAGGTTGTGCCCGGTACGGGCGCAAAGATGAAGGAAACGTACCAACCGGTGTAATCCGCAAAGATCTGGTTGATCCGCTGGTCGACGCCAACCGCCTCTTGTGCCGCGGCAAGGCCCGGCAGGACAGAGGCGATCAGGGTCAGTAGTACTGCGTATAGTCTGGACATGTCGAAAACCTCTGCTTCAGGGAATGATTGTGACCGGGACGCTCGCCGAAGCGACCAGCCGCCCCGTGACACCACCGAACAGGCGCTCTTTCAGACCGCGCGCACCAACCCGGCCCACCACGATCTGGCTGGCGCTCTGCGCCTTGGCGATATCCTCCAGAATATCCGCCGCATCGCCGTGCTTGACGACACCGGTCACTTCGAAACCGTCGGCCTTGGCCTGGGCGACTGCGGGGTCGATGACCCGCTCATGCGCCAGTTTCAATTCCTCTTCGCGGCGCTTGTGGCGCTGCTCGTTTTCCTCGGGTGTCTGGAATGAAAAGGGTGACCATTCAATCACGTAGCAGAGCGTGATTGAGCAATCCCCGATCATTTCGGCTCTGCTTTTGGCGAAAGCCAGCGCGCGTTCGCCGGCCTCCGACCCGTCCAGACCCACAACGATTGCGGTTTTTGACATGAGATGTTCCCTGTTGTCCCTGTGCCTTTGCAGCGGCGGGAAACCCCGTCCCTGCATGGACACCACTTCGTTTCCCCACGTAGGGCGGACATCGACCGACCCTCGCAGGTTAACAAAAGCGTAACAGAGATTTTGAATTCACATCGACTGAAAAAGTTCAGTTTCCGGTAAAAACGCCTAAAATCACCCGATTTCTCAGCCGAAAGCATCAATTTCGCTTGGCAGATGCAGTCTTGAGCAGCCGAACTGCCTGCAGAAATCTTCTCGCCTCAGTAGAATCGACGCATGTCATCGGACAGTTCATGCCATCGGGCAATTCGCGCAGATATTGAAACATCGCACGGCATCGGGCCACGCCGGGCGTTCAGCGTGATCACGATCGGGACGGTCCTGCCTCAACCGCCCTGCCCGGTCGGGGTCGCCTCCTGCGCCAGTTTGCCAACTGATTGCCTGCCGGATTCCACCACGTTCTCGATTTCCAGCGTGATCTCCTTGGCCTGGTTCGACAGGGCCCTGATCTCCATCGCGACCACGCCAAAGCCCCGCCCCATGTCACCCGCCCTTGCCGCTTCGATAGAAGCATTGACCGACAACAGGTTGGTCTGCTGCGCGATGGTGTTGATACCCGTGGTCAACCTGTCGATCTGGTCCAGCAGGTCGCGCATCACCTCGACGGTGTCGGTCGTCTTGCGATGCTGTTCGGTCATATCGGTCAGGTAGGCGGTATATCCCTGTGCACCCGCTGCCGTCACGGACCGGCGCAGCGACAGCCGCGCATAGGCGGTGGTGTTGTCCTTGCAATGGATCGGCACTTCGCGGCTGGTGCCGACAATGCGGTCCTGCCCGGACTTGCGATGGCGGTCGACAAAACTGTCATGGGTTGCCCGCATGTCAGGGGGCAGCAACATCTTGACGTTCTTGCCGATCACCTCGGCGCTGTCATAGCCCCACAACCGCTCCGCCGCCGGATTGAAGGCAGAGATATTATTGCGTTCATCAATCGACACGACCGCGTCGATCGCGTTTTCATGCGCATCGCCCGGCTGGTCGGCCTGCGCATCGTCATCCCGGGAATCGAGCATTTTGGCTCCTTTCAGGTGCAAGCTAGTGCCGCAATGCTGAAGAATTCGTTTCCAGCAGGGCGCCTGCGCGGAAAACAGCGGGGCCCGCCGAGGTATCACCTGCGCGGCCACCCTCGTTTTACGACTGCGTTGATCTTGACCGATCACCGCGATATTGCGGGGCGAAACCTCTTTGACCAGACAGGAAACCGCAATGGCCGCCTATCAGTTCGTCTATCACATGTCCGGCGTCTCCAAAGCCTATCCGGGCGGAAAAAAGCTTTTTGAAAACATCCACCTGAACTTCCTGCCCGGCGTCAAGATCGGTGTCGTCGGCGTGAACGGCGCGGGTAAATCCACCCTGCTCAAGATCATGGCAGGCATGGACAAGGATTTCACCGGCGAGGCCTGGTCCGCCGAAGGCGCGCGCGTCGGCTATCTGCCGCAGGAACCCAAGCTCGACCCGACCAAGACCGTGCGTGAGAATGTGATGGAAGGTGTCGCCGCGAAAAAGGCCATCCTCGACCGTTACAACGAATTGGCGATGAATTACTCCGACGAAACCGCCGATGAGATGGCCAAACTGCAGGATGACATCGACGCGCAGGACCTGTGGGACCTTGACAGCCAGATCGACGTCAGCATGGAGGCGCTGCGCTGCCCCCCCGACGACGCCGATGTTGCCTCCCTCTCGGGCGGTGAGGCGCGGCGCGTGGCCCTGTGCAAGCTGCTGCTCGAAGCGCCTGACATGCTGCTGCTCGACGAACCGACCAACCACCTGGACGCGGAAACCATCGCCTGGCTGCAACAGCACCTGATCGACTACAAGGGCACCATCCTGATCGTCACCCACGACCGTTATTTCCTGGATGACATCACCGGCTGGATTCTCGAACTCGACCGTGGCCGCGGCGTTCCCTACGAAGGAAACTACTCCGACTGGCTGGAACAGAAGGCCAAGCGCCTGGCGCAGGAAGCGCGCGAGGACAAGTCCAAGCAGAAGACGCTGGAGCGCGAACTGGAATGGATGCGCCAGGGTGCCAAGGCACGGCAGGCCAAATCCAAGGCCCGGATCAACGCCTATAACGAGATGGCCGAAACCTCCGAGCGCGAGAAGCTGTCGCGCGCTCAGATCGTCATCCCCAATGGCCCGCGCCTCGGCTCCAAGGTGATCGAGGTCGCGGGGTTGAAAAAGGCGATGGGTGACAAGCTGCTGGTCGAAGGGCTGGATTTCTCCCTGCCGCCGGGCGGGATTGTCGGGGTCATCGGCCCCAACGGCGCGGGTAAATCGACGCTGTTCAGGATGCTGACCGGTCAGGAAAAGCCCGACGCGGGTTCCATCGAATATGGCGATACCGTCGATCTGTCCTATGTGGACCAGTCCCGCGACGACCTGAATGCCGAGGATACCGTCTGGCAGGCCATCACCGGCGGGGCCGAGCTGATCAAGCTGGGCGATGCCGAGGTCAATTCCCGCGCCTATTGCTCGTCGTTCAATTTCAAGGGCGGCGACCAGCAGAAAAAGGTCGGCCTGCTGTCGGGTGGTGAGCGCAACCGCGTCCACATGGCACGCCTGCTGAAAGAGGGCGGCAACGTCCTGCTGCTTGACGAACCGACCAACGACCTTGACGTCGAAACCCTGCGCGCGCTCGAAGATGCGCTGGTGGATTTCGCGGGCTGCGCCGTGGTCATCTCCCACGACCGCTTCTTCCTCGACCGGATCTGCACCCACATCCTCGCCTTCGAGGGCGAGGCCCATGTGGAATGGTTCGAAGGCAACTTCGAAGACTATGAGGAAGACAAGAAACGCCGCCTCGGCGCGGATGCGCTGGAACCCAAGCGGCTGAAACACAAGAAGTTTGTACGTTGACCTTTGCGTAGCAAATTCAACGTGTGCGAGGCAGGGCTTGTTTACAAGCCCGCAGGCTGCTGAAAAAGCACGTTCCTGCACCCGCCCCCCCGAAACAACGAAATCGTTCTTCCACGACGCCAGCCACAACCCTTGGCGCGGGCTGAAAGCCCGGGCCGCGCCCGACCCTCCCCCCGGGAGGGCGCTTTTGGTGACTTCTCGTATCACACTGACAACATTGATATTTGTTAGGGAGGCGCTCCGAATGCGCGTCTCAATGCGCCCTCCCAGGCTCGGGCGCGGCCCTTCGTTCGAAAACGAAACGCTGAGCGCAGAAGAACGATTTACCTCCGGCGGCAGCCGTTTCCGGGTTTGTCAGCAATCTGAGGGCTTGTTTACAAGCCCGTTCGCACTCAGCGGTAATGGCTTACTTCCCTCTGTTGAACGCGAGGGTCCATCACGCACAGAAGGAACGGGCCGTTTTGATCAATGGCCCTTCCGAACCCCCTTAAGAGGCGCGTGGCACCCTGGCTTCCAGCTTGCTGAACAGGTTGTCTTCCTGCTCCTCCTGAACGCCGCGCAGCAGATCGACATTCGCCTTTTTCGTGCGCAGCATGTCGCTGGCCGACACACCCGACCACAACCGCTGATCCGACAGTGTCGTCAGCCGGATCGCCGGCGGCATCGGCGTGCCGCTTGCCGTGGCATCCCAATCCGATGACAGGCTTGCGTTGATCCCTGTCAACACGGCGTCACGGTCGAACCGTTCACGCCCCATCACGACACCCATGAAACGCCCCGACCCGGTATAGGCCAGCCGCGCTGTACGGTGCTTGAACGCATCAACAGCCGCCCCCGCGACGGCCTCAAGGTGGTAACGGAATGCCATCGGGCTGACCGCGCGGTGAATCCCCCGCAGGCCCATCACATCAATGGAAAACAATGTCATCGCATAGCAGCCTTCCGGCATCCGCAGCAGCGTGTTTTCCAGCGCCAGCAGATCCGTCACCTCCGGGTTGCTCAGCCTGACCGCCTCATCGAAGCGCAGCTTCATCTTGGCCGTCAGATCGGCCAGCGTATGCCGCGCCTCGCGTTCGCGGTGCAGGCTGTCGTTCAGCATGCTCGCCGAAACGATCCGCGCGCTCAGCTCCACGCCATCCAGCGGCTTGGACATGAAATCGGTGGCCCCGGCATAGAAGGCACGTTCCATCAGGTCAGGCTCGCGGCTGGCGGTGATCATGATGATTGGCGCGGTGCGATAGGCCGCTGTCTGGCGGATCGCATCGCAAAGCTCGATCCCGCCGATCCCCGGCAACATGACATCCAGCAGGAAACACTCGAAAGGGGCAATCGGTCCTTTCAGCAACTTCAGAGCATCCTCGCCCGACGTGCAGGTGGTCAGCTCATATCCCCGGCTGTCGGCCAATGCCCGTTCGAGCAGGTCGAGAATCACCGGATCATCATCAACGGCCAAAATACGCATGCGTTTTCCTCAAGGTTCGTCGGTTACCTGCGGCGCCAGATCGGTCATTCCGTGGCATCAGCAAAAGGTGGTGAGGGATCGGGGGCGTTTTTGCGACCAGATTAAGACAATTTTAAGATTGGCGACGACTTTGTGCCAACCTGGTCAGGAATATGCCGTACTCGCGTCGGCAACATGTCACGCTTCCCATTTCATGCCCTAAATGCCCTTTGATTCAAGACTTTAAGGCCAGAACATGCCGAAGGGCAAAACGTCCGTCAGATCGCACCAAGGGGGCGTGAATCACCTGCGGCTGACCTTCCTGTCCGGCGCGGGGCGCGTTCCGGTTCACGGGAACTCTGTGCCAGCCTCCGCGTTTCCCCCAAGGGTCGGGAAGGCCCGTCAGCTATTCCGGCCTTTGTGCAACAACCGGCAGATATTTTAAGGGACTCCACTTGTCATCGAGACAAACGCTCTGGAAAATGGATCATCTGCCAACCCCATTTACATGGAGCATTACATGCGCCGCCGTACATTTATCGCCAGTTCCTTGGCTGCCGCCGCCCTGCCACACGCCCTGAGCGCCCAGGCCGGAGCATATGACCCGACCCCTCAGGAAGTGTCGATCAAGCGCCAGTACCAACCCGGTCAACTGCTGATCCTGCCGCGCAGCCACTACCTGTATCTCGTCACATCCCCCGGCCGTGCGATCCGCTATGGCGTCGGCGTCGGGAAGGCCGGTCTGGAATTCACCGGGACCGCGACCATCGCCGTCAAGAAAGAATGGCCCACATGGCGCCCCACCGACGAGATGATCGAACGCGACCCCCAGGCCTATGGCCGCTTCAAGGGCAACACCGATGCGCAGCCCGGTGGCCCCAGCAACCCGCTGGGCGCACGCGCGCTCTACCTGTTCCAGAACGGCAAGGACACCTATTTCCGCATCCACGGCACAACCCAGCCGAACTCCATCGGCCGGTCCGTGTCCAACGGCTGCATCCGGATGCTGAACGAACACGTCAAGGATCTCTACGAACGTGTGCCCCTGGGCACCAAGGTCACCGTTCTCTGAGAGACGCGACATCTTGACTGGAAAGGGGCCGGTACGATGTATCGGCCCGAGGCTGCTGACAAACCCGGAAACGGCTGCCGCCGGAGGTAAATCGTTCTTCTGCGCTCTGCGTTACGTTTTCGAACGAAGGGCCGCGCCCGAGCCTGGGAGGGCGCATTGAGACGCGCATTCGGAGCGCCTCCCTT
>NZ_JAPWGV010000032.1:0-67263 GCF_027213915.1 Sulfitobacter sp. G21635-S1 | reverse complement strand
GCGAACATCCGGGATGGCAGAGGCAAAATCCGCCGCGCCCCGCAGGGGTTTCGCCAAAATTGCCCATTTCTGCGTTAAGAGAGCTTGAAATAGCTGGCTATTCCTGCGCTCTCTTGCCTGGAACTGAGCAATTTTGGACTGAAACGGGTGGGCGACAATGAATGTCAACACGACCTAAGGCTCCGAGGGCCGTCAAAGCCCCTGTCAGCGCCCCCGCGCCCAGCGGTTCTTGCTGCGCAGGATCGGCAGGTGGATGGCGATGCGCAGGGTGCAAAAGGCGGCAAAACCCAGCGGGTCGGCCAGGGCGCGGCGCCACAGCGGCACAGCGCCTGCGCCGGGATCATCGTTTGCGATCAGCGCCGGAAAGCGGCTTTCGATCTCGGCCACGCCCAGGTCCTGCCTGCGCCGGACCTGCACCAGCCGCGCAAAGCCTTCGACCATGGGCCAGTCATAGGTCGCGGGCACGGCGACGCGTTCGTCGGGGGTGAAATTCAGCCGCGCATAGGTGTCATCCGAGATGATGTCCGGCCAGTCCCCCCAACGGGCCCTGCCCGCCCGGTTCATGGCAAAGACGCCAAAGCCCGGCACACCGCGCGTCATGAAGGGTGTTGTCAGCCAGAACCTTGTGTAGGGTCCGGTGACCCCGCCGCCGCGCAGCGTCACATGTGGCTTCCCGCTGGCGTAGCGCGGCGCATCCACGTCCAGCACTTCGGCCAGTTGCGCAATCAGCGGCGGTGACACGATCACATCCGCATCGAGATAGATCAGCACCCTGCCTGCCGCCGCAGCCTCGCCCGCGTTCAGCGCGCCCAGCTTGTTGCCCTCGGCCCGTTCCAGCACCTGCAGATGCCAGCCCTTCAACCCGGCCTTTTCGGCAAAGCCGCGGGCAATCTCTGCGGTGTCATCGGTGCAGCCATTGGCGATCACGATCACCTCCACGCCGCCCGCGACCTCCTCCGAGGCCAGCAAGGCCCCCATACATGCGGCCAGATAGGCGGCCTCGTCATGGGCCGGGATCAGGATGCTGGTACGGGTCACTGGAAGGCCACCAGCGCATCCCAACGCGGATTGTCGTCATCCAGATGGCGCAGCGCCCCCCAGGAGCCCCATTTTGTCGGGGCATAGACATCGGAATAGGCGTTGAACAACTGCCCGCCCAGGGCTTTCCACCCCTCCAGCAAGGTGGTGTAGAGCGCGCCCATCTGCGGCGCATAGTTCAGCGCCTGAAAGAAGGCCGTCAGTTCCGCGTCATCGACCATCGCGCCGATGCCCACCACATGGCTGCCGCCCTCGTACATGATCAGGTCCAGCCCATGCGCCTGGGCCACCTGCGCGTGATAGGGCCAGACGCGGGTGATCAGATCACCGACCGTATCGGCAGCGTCACCGCTGACCGCCCCGTCGCGCAATTCGCGCCCTGCCAGTTCAAAGGCAAAATCGAAACGGTGCCCGGTGATATAATCCTCTGCCGCCGTGCCGGTCAGACCTTCTGCCTTGGCGGCGGCTGCGGCCCGTGTCCGGCTTTCTGCCAGCCATGTGCGGACCATCGGCGCGCGTTCCGCCGTACCAAACCCGCCCGCGAAATAGCCCGAGACCGCATAGGCGTCAAAAGCCTCTGCCGGGGCTGGCAGCCCTTCTGCCACCGCCAGCGGGGCGGTCAGCGCCTCGGTCTCCAGCCCCAGCCAGCCGGTCTGGCTGGAGATCACATTGACCAGCCGCGCGCGGTCTTCCCCGGCAAAGACCCCGGACCAGATCCGCGCCACCTCTGCCGCGCGCAGCCCGTAGAACTGCATCCACTTGTCCTGCGCGTTCCAGCGCGCGCGGGCCTGCACATCGGCCCAGCGGGCCTGTTCGAACTGCCAGTTCCAGACCTCGTTGGAGAATTCCACATAGACCTTCAGCGCGGGATCGAGCCTGTCTTTCACCAGTTCCGCGAACTGGCGCAGGAAATCATCATCCGCCAGATGCGGCATGTTCACCCAGATGTCGGTCTCAAGCTCATTGGCAAGCTGCACCATCACCTCGACCGGGACACCGCCCGCCCAGGTCACATCGCCGGGCAAGGGGCGGTCCGCCCATGTGGCCAGCGCGGAATCATTGGTCTCCATCCAGTCCATCATGCGCAACGCGCTGAACTGGCCGATCCGCGCCGTCCAGGCCGGGTTGAACAGCTGCCCGGCGGCGTGGCGTTTCAGGTTCTCGACCTTGACGACGGAAATGTCATGCGGCGGGTCGGAGGTGTTGATCCGCTGGATCCGGATGTCCACGCTGCCGGGACCGGGGGTATAGTCAAAACTCACTTCGCCCTTGCCATAGCGCACGTTTTCCGCGCGTCCCGTCACCTCGATCACGCCCTTGCCGTCAAAGGCCAGACGATACCGCCCCTTGAGCGATGCGGCCTCCGGCGGCATGTCGGTCAGGATCAGGGTGCCGATCGAGCTGAGGCTGCGGGGCAGCCGGATCGGCCAGCCGTTTTCATCCAGATGCCCGCCCGCCAGCAGCTCGGCGTATTCCATGCCCCCGAAGCGGCCGGGTTCATGGCCCAGCCAGGGCCGCGCCGTCTTCATCAGGTCTATGAACGGGACCTGGGTGCTCCAGTCCGTGACGGCGGCAAGGCCGATGGCCACCCGGTTGGTGCCTTCGACCGCCCCCTGCGCTGCCGCGACCAGATCGGCGGCAGGTGCCTCTGGCAGAACCGGCGGGCCGGTGGGGGCCGCAGGGGCGGTGCTGGCCCGCGCCTGCCCGTTGGCCGGGGGCACCGGTGCCACCACCCCGCCGCCATAAGCCTGCACGGCCTCATAGGCCACACGCTGCAGCTGGCGGGCCAGATCCGCGTCCGGCGTATCGAAGGGTTGCCCCCAGCGGTCGTTGAAATCCACCGGCAGGCCCAGCGGGTCCTGCCCGGTCAGCGTGGCATATTGCACCATGGCGACAAAGTAATGGCCCATGTCGTTCAGGTGGATGTCATCGGCAAAGAGCGCGGAAATATCCGAAAGCCCCGGTATCCGCCCTGCCGCGATCTCATCATGCAGACGCGCCATCGCCTGACCGGCGGGGATCAGCCCGACCTGCGCACTGTCCGACCGGGTGGCGGCGGCAACCTGTGCCACGATCTCCTCCCAGAGCGGCAGATCCTGATCCAGCCGCTCCCGCCAGGGCGTGCCGCCCCCTTCGTCGTGATCGACTGCCGCGCCTGTCCCGCTTTTCAGCGAATGCCAGGTTTCCTGCACGTAGATATGCACATCCGGATTGGCCGAGGCCGCAAGCCCGGCAAAGGCCTGGGCATAGACATAGGTATCTGACCATTTCACATGGTTTGCCAGGGGGATCGCCTCGGTCAGGATCAGGTGGGTGGTGCCGCCCTCCGGCAGGACAGAGCGCGCGTCGATCCCTTCGGCATTGGCGGATTCGTCCCAATTGTATTTCAGCGGCGCGCCGTTGATGATCTGGGCGCGCACAATGCCCTGGCCCATGCCTGCGCGCAGGGACTCCTGCAGCATGTCCGGCCCATCGGAGCCGAACAGGCTGTGGCCGACCATCACGACCGATGCGGCAACCCCGAGCAGGCTCATGCCGCCACCCCGGTTTCGGGATGGCGCGCGATGACCTGCCAGACAACCGCCTGCATCGCGGCGGCGGCATCCGGTGAGGGGGCCAAAGCCCGCGACCCGTCGGCGCGCATCAGTTCATGCGGCAGGCCGCGCGGATCGCGGTGATAGAGAACGGCATAATGGGTCAGCGCCACCAGATAGGCCCCCAGATCATTGAAATGAATGGTATCCGGCGTGCCATCGGCCCGTTTGGTAAAGAGGTCGAACAGGCTGGTGATGCCGCCGAGGCTGCCTGCGGCCTCAACCTCGCGCACAAAGGCCGCCATGACCTGACCGGCGGGGATCAAGTGGATCGGCGCATCGGTCGCGGCCAGCGCGGGGTATTTGACCCGGCCCTGCCAGAATTTGCGCAGATCCCGGTCGATGCGCAGCAGCCAGCCATTGCCATCGTCGGTGTGATGCCATGTCTCGTAAAGGTAGATCCGCGTCTGCGGATTCGCATCCCAGGCCAGCCCGGCCCAGCGGGCGAGATAGGCCGCCGCATCGTGATAGCGGATCGCATCGCGGATCTCGACCATCTCGGTCAGCACCAGGGCGTCATAGCTGCCGCTGGCCAGCGCCTGTTTCGCGGGGCGAAACCGGTCATGGGCGTTTTCCTCGGCAAAGCCGTTGATGGGCACGTCTTCCTCCCAATGGTCGCGCAGGGAGGTGCCCCAGCCCAGCTGCGAATGATAGCGGTGACCCGCCCCCGCAAGCTGCGCCAGCATCGCGGGCATGTCGCGCCCCACAAGGCTGTGACCCAGATGATAGACATTGAGCGCCGCATCGGGCGGGTTGAGCGGCACCGCATAAAGCGCCGCCGCCTCTGCCGCGCCCTGTCGCCGGTCGCGGGTCCGCAGATGCTGCCCTGCAGCCGCCGCCAGCGCGAGGGCTCCCAGCCCCGCTAGGGCAGTTCGGCGCGTGGCGGGTTTCATCGGGTCAGGCTCCTTCGCCGTCACGTTGCCCAATCGCAACCCCGGTGACAAGATGCCCGGCCACTTCGGCAAAGCGCCCCGGCAGGCTCTCGCCGATGGCGAAGGGGCCGATGGGCTGCAGGAAAGTCGCGTCGAAGCGGCCCCCGGCGACATCGAATGTCACATCCAGAACTTCAAAGCCAAAGAGCTGGCCCGTCAGCGGAAACTGCGCCTTGTAGGCGGCTTCCTTGGCGGCAAAGATCATCAGGCCAAGGCGCGGCAGCGCAATATCGGCGTGACGCGATATTTCTTTTTCAGAACAGATAATTGGAATGATATCTTCATCCAGTCTGTGAAGCTGTTCGGCATCGAGGCCCAGCGATCTGAGGCTGTTTGACACAACTGCCAGGCAAAGCTGATCGGTATGGGTGATGCTGCCCGCCAGCCCCGGTGGCCAGTCCGGCGCGCGGTTGGCCCGAACCGGAACCGCCCTTGCGGGCAAACCGGCATCCTGCATCGCGATCCGCGCGGCGGCACGGCCGGCTGCGAATTCATTGCGGCGTGCGGGAATTGCCCCGGTCATGGCCTCCGCCTCCCCGGGCCAGACCGGGGGTTGCGGCAGGCCGGGATCGGTCAGGCCAAGGCCCAGGGGCACATCGAACAGGCCGCGCACTGCCTGTTCAATTGCCGTGGCATCAGGCATCCATTTTGCGCCGCCCCGCCCGCATCGCCCGACGTTTCTGAACGATATCAGCGGTTTCGGGCGAAAGAACCGGCAGCGTCGGGCGCATCTCCGCGCCCTGCCGCGCCTCTGTACCCGGCTGTTTTACCGGGCGTCTGCGCCTTGTGCCACCCTTGGCCCTGTCCAGATGCCCGGCCAGCGCCCCAAGGGTCGGGAAGCGGAAGATATCGGTGATCGACAGCGCCACGCCGCCCAGTGCCGCCTTGATGTCGCGGTGCGCCTGCACCGCCAGCAGGGAATGCCCGCCGAGGGAAAAGAAATTGTCCTCCGCCCGGATGTCCGCAACACCCAGGAGCCCGGTCCAGACCTCTGCGATGCGCTGGATCGTCTCTTCGCTGCCCTGCGGCGCGGTCTCCTCGGCCAGAGCCGGCCCCGGCGTTCCGGGCCGGGGCGCTGCGGCCCGGGCCTTGGCCTTGGGCGCGGGCAAGGCCTTGCGGTCGATTTTCTTGTTGGGGGTCAAGGGCATGGCGTTCAGTCCGACGATGGCACTTGGGACCATGATGGCAGGCAGATCCTGTGTCAACACGGCCTTGGCCTCGGCCTCCGTCACGGCGTTTCCCGGCGTGACATAGCCGACCAGCTGCGCACCACCGGGGCCATCGCGCGCGATCACAACCGCCTGGGTGACGCCCGGCAGGCCCGCCAGACGCGCTTCGATCTCGCCCAGTTCGATGCGGTGACCGCGTATCTTGACCTGCGCATCGGCGCGGCCTGCGAAATGCAGGCAGCCGCGCGCGTCCCAGGAGACCACATCGCCGGTACGGTAGAGCCTGCCGGCGCCGAAGGGATTGTCCACGAACCGCTCTGCCGTCATCTCTTTCCGGTGCCAGTAGCCGAGGGTGACACCATCACCCCCGATCCACAATTCTCCCGCAACACCAACAGGTTGCGGCACCATCTTGTCATCCAGGATGAAGGCCTGTGTATTGGCGATGGGGGTCCCGATGGGGGCCGTCACCTCCGTTGCATCCGCCACCATCTGCGTGGTCGACCAGATCGTCGTTTCGGTGGGGCCATACATGTTCTGGATGCTGGCCTGGGTATGCGATTGCAGCGCGGCGACCAGCGTAGCGGGCAAGGCCTCCCCCCCGATCATCAGCTGGGTGACCCCGGCCAGCGCCTGCTGCGCCTCCTCGTTGATGACCAGCATCTGCGCCATCGAGGGGGTGCATTGCAGATGTGTCACCCCGTGGCGCTGGATCTGTGCGGCGATGGAGAAATCATCCGCCGCCAGTTCGGTCCCGCGATTGGCCTCGGCCAGCACCTGCGCCAGCGGTTTCAGCCCTTCCAGCACATCCCGGACGGGAATGCCGTAGTCGATCAGGCAGGCAACCTCGTCCACGCCGATGGATTTGAGCTGTTCGGTGCGGGCAAGCCCATCTGCCACGGTGCCGAACATGCCGCTGTCGTTGAAATAGCGCTGGAATGCGAATTCCAGGATCGCGTCCATTTCCTCGTCGGAGAGACCTTCAAGGTTGACGTCAAAGGGGTTGGTCGCGCCTTCAGGCTTTTTGAAGGCGGGGAAGGCCCAGGCGTATTGCTTGATCAACCCGGCGGCGGAGCGCAGGTAATCCTTCATCGGTTCGCGCGCGACCGCTTCGGCCGCTTCGCGGGTTTCGGCCAGATAGGTGTGCAACATCACCGTGACCTTGAAATCCGCCGGGTCATGACCCGCCTCGCGCAGGGCGGCGTGGTAGATTTCGATCTTGCCGGCGACTTCATCGACCGATTGGCCCAGCAGGTGGGTCAGCACATTGGCGCCAATCTCGCCCGCTTCTTTCCAGGTCTGCGGGTTACCGGCGGTGGTGACCCAGATCGGCAGCCTGGCCGAGACCGGACGCGGCTGGGTGATGACGGCGTGGGGCGTGCCGTCTTTCTTTGGGAATTCAACCGCTTCCCCGGCCCAGAGCTTGCGCAGCTGGTCGATGGCCGCATACATCGCGGGCTTGTTTTCAGGCGGTGTGTTTTCGGGGCGCAGGACAAAATCGTCCGGCTGCCAGCCGCTGGCAATGGCCAGCCCGACGCGCCCGTTGGTCAGGTTGTCGATCACCGCCCATTCCTCGGCGATGCGGGCGGGATGGTGCAGCGGGGCGACGCAGGACCCGGCCCGGATGGCAAGGTTCGAGGTCACCGCAGCGACCGCAGCGCCGGTGACCGAAGGGTTCGGATAGGGGCCGCCAAAGGCGTGGAAATGCCGCTCCGGCGTCCAGACGGCATTGAAGCCATGGGCATCGGCGAATTTCGCGCCTTCCAGCAGCAGCTCGTATTTGGCGGGTCCGACGCCATCGTCATTGCCCCAGTAGAAGATGTTGAAATCAATCGGCTGGGCGGACCGGGCAAGCGGGCCGTTCGACACCAGCGTGCGGCTTTCGTCGCCGGTCAGCACCAGTTTCACGCCGCGCGAGATTGTCCAGAACAGCTCAAGCACCGAGATGTCGAAGGAGAGCGAGGTGACTGCCAGCCAGACGGAATTGCTGTCATGGTCGATGCGGTCATCCATCCCGGCAAAGAAGTTGGCGACATTGCCGTGACTGACCATTACCCCCTTGGGCGTGCCGGTGGAGCCGGAGGTATAGATCAGATAGGCCAGATCCTCCGGCGTGGCGCTTGCATCGGGGTTGTGGCCGGACATGGCCGCATGATCCGCATCAACCATCACGATTTTTGATTCGTTTTCAGGCAATTGCGCGGCGATCTTCACCTGCGTCACGATCAGTGGCGCGGCGCTGTCGGTGATGTAATGGGCGATGCGGTCAGCCGGATATGCCGGGTCCAGCGGCACATAGGCGCCGCCCGATTTCAGGATCGCCAGCGCCCCGATCATGAGGTCGGGCCCCCGCGTGCAGTAAAGCCCGATGGGCATGCCCGGCCCGGCCCCCTCGGCCAGCAGCGCATGGGCCAGCCGGTTCGCCGCCGCATTGAGTGCGGCATAGGTGAATGTCTGATCCTCGAACACCAGCGCGGTTGCATCGGGTGTGCGGGCCACCTGCGCCTCGAATGCGGCGTGGACGGTGGTGCGGTCATAGGCGCGGTCGGTGGCGTTCCAGCCGGTGAGCATCTGCGCGACCTCGGCCTCCGGCAGCGCCCAGAGCGCCCCGCAGGTGGCGGCATCGGGCAGCGCGGCAAAGGCGGTGTTCAGACGCTCGGCAATCAGGCGGGCCGCCTCCCCGGTCACCCGCGCGGCGTCGTAATGCAGCCTGCCGGACAGGCTGACCGTGAGGGCGGTTTGGGGGAGCAGCAGATCCTTGTCGGAGAGGCCAAGGTCGGGCATCGCGCCGGGGTCGATTTGCGGGTCGCGCAAGCCCAGGTCGGCGGCACAGCCGCCGCTCGCGCGCGCGCGGTCCATGCCCCTGGCGATGACCTCGGCAGCGGTTGCAAGCGGCGTATCATCCTCTGCCCTGACAGCAAGGGGCAGCCAGGGGGCCAGCAGCGGGCTTGTCCCTGCGGCCTCAACCGCCAGCGTCGCCGCCGCCTGGCCGGAAGCGCGCAGCGCGACAAGGGCCGCGGCGCAGGTGATCTGATCCCTGCTCAGGCTGCCGGTGGTCAGAGGCAGGGAGGCCGGTTGCACCGGGCCGGAGGGTGCCGCCGCCAGCAGCAGGTTCAGCGGTTCACTGCCCGCCAGAACCCCGCGCCAATGTGCCTCGTCCGCGACCGGCACATCCGGCAGGGACGGCACCGGCAGCACGTCCCCCACCTTCAGCCATTGGGTCAGGTCCAGGGGCGTGCCGTCAAAATCGCAAAACGCGCTCAGGCGCAGGGCCTGTGTTGCCGTGCCAAGGGTGATGGCGTTGCGGGACAGTTCCAGCACCGTGCCGGGGGCGGCGGTCTGGGCAGTGACCTCAAGCGCGCCGATCACCACAATGCTCTGTTCCAGCGCCAGTTTCGGCAGGCAGAGCGGGTTCCAGTATTCGCCGAAGTCCAGCCCCCGCACCAGCGCGGAGAGGTCGGCGGCAGGACGGGTCAGGTCCAGAACGCCCTGCCCCCGGGGCCGCTGGTCGCGGGCGAAATAGCTGCGCTGGGTGAGGTCCTGCGGCCTGCGCTCAAGCTGGTCCGCCTCAAGCTGCGACAGCACCGCGCCAAAACTTTCCATCCCGGCGGCGTAACATTTCGAATTGAGGGTGAAGGCGGTTTCATCCGAGGCGATGTCGATCATCTTTTGCGCCAGCAGGTCGCCCTCGTCCACGCCGCCTTCGATCACATGCCAGGAGACGCCATGGGTCGTCTCACCGTTGATGATGGCCCATGCAGGGGTGTTGAGCCCGGCATAGGCGGGCAATGGTCCGTCGTGGAAATTGATCGCGCCCTTTGCGGGCAGGGCCAGCACCGCCTCGGGGATCATCCGCAGGTTGGCAATGCTGAGCAGCCAGTCGGCGCTCACGTCTGCCGCCAGCAGGTCGCGGGGGGCGGTGAGCGTGGCAATCCCCTGCCCCTCGGCCCAGCCGCGCACAGTGGCATCGCGTGTGACAACGGCGGTGATGGCATGGCCCCCGGCAAGGATCATGTCGCCACAGGCGATGGTCAGGCTCTCATCCCCGATCAGGATGGCGCTGAAACCGGCGGGCTGGAAGGTGGCGGTCATGTTCTGTCCTCCGAAACGGGGCGTCGGGCTGTGGCTCTGCCGGATCCGCTGCGCAGGCCAAGCCCGTGCCGCGCGAGATCGCGGGTGAAGAAGGCGGGGTCCTGCGGGTTGCGGCCGGTCAGGGTGCAGCGCAGGGCGTGCAGCGCCGAACCGGTCAGCCGCGCGCCCCAGGCGGCAGCGGCATAGGCCCGGCCATGGGTCTTGATGAAATAATGGCGGCGCGAGGCGAACCAGTAGTCTGGCATGCGCTGCCATTCCTTCATGCCGGTGGAGACGGAGCCGATGTGGACCACCCTGGCCTCCGGCACATACCAGCAGGACCAGCCCGCGCGCGCGCCGCGCTTCATCAGGTCGGTTTCCTCGAAATAAAGAAAGAAGGTCTCATCGAACCTGCCGATCTCCTCCAGGGTCGCGGCGCGGATCATCACGCTGGCGCCCGCGGCCCAATCGACCCGGGTGGTCTTTTCCGGCAGCGGCGGGGCCACGATGGCATGGGCCAGCAGGCGCGAGACAGGGCCGAAGCGCACCGCCCCTTCGAATTCCCCGGCGATGGAGGGGAAGCGGAAGGCGGTGGTATGGGGCAGATCATCCTCGCCCCGCACATGGCTGGCGGCGAAGCCCGCGCGCGGATGGCGGGCCATATGGTCCAGCAGGGTTGCGATGCAGCCCGGATCGGGGAAGGCATCGGAATTCAGCAGATAGAAGAAATCCGGCGCGCTGCCGTCCGACATCTGCTCGGCCAGACCGATGTTGCAGCCCGCCCCGAAGCCGCCGTTGCGCCCCGACAGGATCAGGCGCACCCGCGCGCCCAGGTCCCAGTCGGCCAGCGCCTGTTCGAAAATGCCCATCGACCCGTCGCCGGAGGCATTGTCGACGATCACCAGTTCCGCCGTTTCCGGCATGTCGGCCAATGCCGCCTTTGCCGCGCGCAGGGTCATCTGCGGGGTGCGGTAGTTCAGCAGCACGACAAGCAAGCGGGGATCAGACATCATTCCGCCGCCGTCGCCCGGACATCATCATGTTGCACCAGCGCCGCTGCGATGACTTCGCGCAATTCCTGCGCCAGCACCGTCACATTCGGGGCCAGCACCATGCTGACGTGATCGCCCGGCACCTCGATGATCTCCATATGCGGGGCATATTTGCGCCAGTCGTTGTCCGCAAAGACATATTCGCGTTCGGCGCTGACCCAATTGCCCTTTGTCACCTGCCAGTGGAAATCCTGCGGCGGGCGGAACAGGGTCATCGGCCCGTCCCAGTCAGGTGTCTGATACTGGCCGACCGCGCCGAGGAAAGCCGCCTGAATCTTGTGGTTGTTGAACTCCGCGCCCGGTGCATCCTGACCGGGGCTGTGCAGGCCCTTGCGTTTCTCCATCTCCCAGGCCCAGCGGTTGCGCGCCCATTCGACCAGATATCCCGGCCCCTTGGCGCGCAGTTCCGCCAGTTTGATCAGCGCCTTGTCCATGCGGTTGAGCGAGGGGCGCACCGGCAGCGGCGTGTCGAGCATCGCCAGCACGGCAACCTCGTCTCCTGCGGCGCGCAGCTGCTGTGCCATTTCATAGGCGGTGATCCCGCCCCCGGAATAGCCCGCCAGAAGATAGGGGCCCTCGGGTTGCAGGCGTTTGATTTCGTTCAGGTAATCCTCTGCCGCCTCGGGGATTGTCGCATGGGGCGTGGTCTCTCCGATCAGGCCGCGGGCCTGGACGCCGATCACCCGGCGTTCGGCGCTGAAGGGCAGCGCCATATGCCGCAGGTTCAGCACGTTGCCGAACATCCCCGCCACCACGAAAAGCGGTGCCGCCTGTTTGTGGCCGCTCTGGTTCAGGGGCACGAGGAACTCGAACTTCTCCGGTGCCACGACCCCGTCGCCGGGACCGCCCGACACCTCTCCGGCGCCGCCGGTTTCCGCCGCGATCAGGGCGGCGCATTTTGCGATGGTCGGGGCCTCGAACAGGACCGAGATCGGGAATTCCACCTTGAAGGTGCGTTTGACACTGGCAAAGAGGCGCACGGCAATCAGCGAATGACCGCCAAGGTCAAAGAAACTGTCCTCGACCCCCACCGGGCTGACGCCCAGCAGGTTTTCCCACATCCCGGCCAGACGTTCCTCTATCCCGTTGCGGGGCGCGACATAGCTGCCGTCCAGATCCGGGCGTTCAAAGCTCTGGCCGCTTTTCACCGGGGTCACGGCGGGCACATCGGCCTGTGCCATCAGCGCTTGCAGCGGCAGCGAGGAGACCATGACCTGCGGGCGGTTCAGGGCAATCGCACGGCGCAGGGCCTCGGGCCCCTCGGCGGCGCGGATGCCCTGCGACACCAGATAGGCCAGCCGTTCCTCGGCGGCGGAAAGCGGCGTGTCGTCGCGGTTCTCGTCCTCAAAGCGGACTTCGGCGGCGGTCAGGGGCGTGGTGCCGAAGCCGCCCTCAAGGCGTTTCATCGCGAAATCGCGGACCTCGACCAGCACCTTGCCTGACGGGTCCGTCAGGGTGACGTCGAAACGGGCAAAACCGTCGCTGGCCTTGCCGGAGGCCAGCCGCACATGCGAGCGGATCTCTGCAGGCAGGCTGCCATGCACCCGGATCAGCCCATAGGAGACCGGGACCCAGAGATGGGTCGCGCCATAGCCCGGTACCAGCGATATGGCCCAGCCGGTTGCAAGGTCCATCAGCCCGGGATGCAGGAGATGCCCGGCTTTGAGGTCATCGCGCGCATCCTTTGGCAGGGCGAGTGTTGCCAGCCCCTCGCCCGCGCCAAGGGCGGTTTCGCGCAGGACGTGCCAGCGCGGACCAAAGGACAGATGCGCCTCCTGCGGGGAGACAAGGCGTGTCGCGCCCGGTTTTTGCACGGTGCCGCAGCGCGCGGAAATGGCTGCGAGGTCAAGGGCATGGGGCCGCGCCTCGGCCAGCGGGGCCAGATTGGCCTGGGCGTTCAATTGCCAGCCCTGCTTGCCGCCGAACAGGCAATCGCTGCGCATTTCGGCGCTGAAGCCCCGGCCACGGCCCTGAAGCGTGATCCGCATCTGGCGCGCATCGCCCTCGGCCACCGGCATGGCGCGCAGGAAATAGAGGTCTTCGATGTCAAAGGTCCTGAGCCCCTGCGCCGCCGCCGCTTCGGCCAGCAGTTCGATGTAGCCGGTGCCGGGCAGGATCGCCTGCCCGTCCCGGGTGCGGTGCTGGTCGAGCAGCCAGTGGTCGGTGCCCAGCGGGGCGGTGAACACCGGATCGCCGCCCGCATCCGCGCCGGCGGTGCTGATCAGCGCCGCCTCCACGGGGCGCGGTGGCAGCACGTCGCTGGCCGCACCCGGCAGGGCATTGGCCGCCATGCCGACATCCGACCAGATGCCCCAGTTCACCGCCACAACCCGGGTCTTGCCGCCCCGCCGCGCGGCGGCAAAGGCGTTGAGCCAGGCGTTTGCGGCAACGTAATCGACCTGCCCCGCCGAGCGGGTCGCGGTCGAGGTCGAGGAGAACAGCACCAGCAGTTCCAGCGCGCCATCGGGCAGCAGCTGATCCAGCACCCGCAGCCCCTGCACCTTGGGTGACAGCACCGCATCCATCTGCGCATCGCTCTTGCCCAGCATCGGGGCATCATCCAGCACGCCGGCGGCATGGATCACACCGGTCAGCCCGCCGTGCCGCGCCGTCAGATCGTCGATGACGCGGCGCATCTGGGCCAAGTTGGCCACATCGCCGCCCGCCACTTCGACGCTGCCGCCTTTGGCTTTTGCGATCGCTTCCAGACGCATCACCGCCTGCATCCGCCGCGCGCTGCGGTCGGCGGTGCCGTTTCTGGCGATATGGGCCTGCCAGGCCGCGCGTTCGGGCATGGGCTCGCGTGCCAGCAGCACCACATTGGCCCCATGCCGGGTCAGGATATCCGCCGCCAACGTCTGGCCGATCCCGCCGAAACCGCCGGTGATCAGATAGGTGCCACCATCGCGGAAATGCGCCGTCTCCGCCGGGGTCAGCGGCAGGGGTTTATAACCCATCTCGAACCGCTTTTCGCCCCGGAAGGCACCGATGCGGTTGGCGGGCGTGGCCATCAGATCCTCGATCAGCCGGTTGGTGAGGTCAGGCGGCGCAACCGCCGGGACGGATCTGGCAAACCACCCTGCCCGCGCAATCACGGGCTGCACCGCTTCAAGGTCGATCTGTGTCGCGGTGACACCGGGCACCTCGCGGGTGATCACGCCAACCGGGCCGGACACCAGCGCCTTTTCGGGATGCGGCAGGGCTTCATCCGTCACCTGTGCCGCACCAGTGGTAAAGACGCTCAGATGCAGGGGCGCGTCGATGCCTGCCTCGGTGATGGCCTGGGCCAGCCAGGTCAGGCTCCAGAAACCCTGTTCGATGTTGCGGTCAAAGGTGCTGGAGCCGGGGCGCGGGGCCACCTGATCGTCGGTCAGCCAGAAATGCGCGATCCGGTCGGGCATCCGCCCGGCCTCGCGCAGGGTAGCGATCAGCTGGTCATAGCCTGCCCGCCCCTGTTCGGCGGCAAGGGTAAAACTGTCTTCGCCGGTCTTGGCAAAGGCATCGCCCGCCCGGACCGTGACAACCCTGTGGCCGGCTTCGCGCAGCTTTGTGCGCAGCGGGGCGGAAAGCCCGGCCTCATCCGCGAAGAACAGCCAGGTCAGCGGCGTTGCCGCAAGATCGTCCAGGGCATCGACCGCCACATCGGCAAAGGCAGGCCGCCATGTGGGCACCGCCCCCCAATCGGCAATGTCATCGGCCCGTGTCAGCACGGGCGCGGGTGCGGCGCTGACCGCCTTGCCCGGTTCGATGAAAAAGCGGGCGCGCTGGAACTGATAGGTCGGCAGCAGCACCCGGTTGCGCCGCGCCCCGCCCCAGATCTGCGACCAGTCGGCAGTGACGCCGCAGGCCCAGAGCCGCGCGAAAACGGAGATGAAATAGACATCATCGGCGATTTTCTGTTCGGGGTGCCGCAGCGATGACATCACCTGCCCCACGCCGACATCGGGATGCATCATCGCAAGCGAGGACAGCGCCTTGCCGGGGCCGACCTCCAGATAGACCCGTTTGCGCGCGGCGCTCAGCGTGCTGATGCAATCGGCGAAATTCACCGTATTGCGCAGCTGCGCGACCCAGTAATCGGGGTCGGTGGCCTGTGCGGCGGTGATCATCTCGCCCGTGCGGTTGGAGGCAAAGGGCATCTGCGGCGCCTGCAGGTTCAGGCCCGCAAGGAAGGCGCGGTAGCGATCCAGGATACCCTCCAGCATCCGGCTGTGCGCGGCGATGTCGATGGCGATGCGCCGGTGGTCCAGCCCGGCACCGGTCAGCCGCTGCTGCATGGCATCCAGCGCCGCCTGCGGGCCGGAGACGGCAATAAGCTCTGCCGCGTTCACCGATGCGATGTCCAGATCGTCACCCAGCAGCGGTTCGATCACCGCCAGCGGGGCCGAGATCGACAGCATGCCACCTGCGGGCACCTCGTCGAACAATCGTCCGCGCAGCAGGACCAGGTCGATCAGGTTCTCGAATGTCATCACCCCTGCCAGACAGGCCGCGACGTTCTCGCCCATGGAATGGCCCACCATGGCGGCGGGTTTCACGCCCCAGGACATCCAGAGCCGCGCCAGCGCATATTCGGTGATGGCGATCAGCGGCAATTGCACGGAAGGTTTTTTCAGCGTCTCGTCGGCGGCCTGCAGCTGAGCGGCCTCGGGCAGCCAGAGCGCGCGGATGTCATAATCCAGTTGCGGCTGCAGATGCGCCAGACCCCGGTCCATCCACTCGGCAAAGACCGGCTCCGTCTCGTACAGATCGCGCGCCATGCCGGCATATTGCGCGCCGCCGCCGGGGAACATGAAGACCACTTCGGGGTTCTCGCCCAGCGCATCATGGGTAAAGACGCGGCGGCCATCGCCTGCCTCCAGCAGGTCGGCGGCCTGTGCCGCGGTTTCGGCCACCACCACCCTGCGCTTGTCAAAGGCGCGGCGGCCCTGTTTGAGCGTGAAGGCCACATCGGCCAGGGGCTGTTCCGGATGGGCGCGCAGATGGGCGACAAGGGCGGTGGTATTGGCATCCAGTGCCGCCTTGCTATGGCCCGAAATCACCAGCGGCTGGAACGGCCAGTCGCTGGCGTCCGAGGCGGCGCGTTCCGGTGCTTCCTCGATGATCGCATGGGCATTGGTGCCGCCCACGCCCAGCGCGTTGATCGCGGCGCGGCGCGGGGTGTCGCCGGCGGCCCAGTCGGTCAGCTGGTCGTTGACGCGGAAAGGGCTGCCCGCGAAGGGGATCGCGGGGTTTGGTGCCTCGTAGCCCAGGGAGGGCGGGATCTGCTTGTGATGCAGGGCCAGCGCGGCCTTGGCAAAGCCTGCGACCCCGGCGGCGGTATCCAGATGGCCGATGTTGGTCTTGACCGATCCGATGCGGCAGAAATCGGTGGCGTCGGTCTCGCTCCGGTAGGCTTCGGTCAGTGCCGCGACCTCGATCGGGTCACCCAGATAGGTGCCGGTGCCGTGGCATTCGACCATGCCGATGCTTTGCGCCGCGACACCTGCGGCATCCAGCGCCGCCGTGATTGCCGCCGTCTGGCCATCGACCGAGGGGGCCAGGTAGCCGGCCTTGGCCGCGCCATCGTTGTTCACCGCCGACCCCTTGATCACCGCCCAGATGTGATCGCCGTCCGCCACTGCATCGCTGAGCCTGCGCAGCGCCACGCAGCCCGCGCCGGAGCCGAAGACGGTGCCCTGCGCCCGGTGGTCGAAGGCATGGCAATGCCCGTCCGGCGACAGGATTTCGTTTTCCTTGAAGAGATACCCCCGCCCCTGCGGCAGTTCGATGGTGACACCGCCCGCCAGCGCCATGTCCACCTCGCCCGCGCGCAGGGCGGCACAGGCGTAGTGGATCGCGACCAGCGAGGTGGAACAGGCGGTTTGCAGATTGATCGACGGCCCCTTGAGGTCGAACACATGGCTGACGCGGGTGGACAGGAAATCCTTGTCGTTGCCGGTGTGGCGCAGCAGGAACATGCCCACATCGTCCACCAGATCGGGGTTGGAGCAGATGTTGAAATAGAAATAGCTGCCCATGCCGCAGCCCGCATAGACGCCGATGTCGCCGGGAATCGTTTCAGGCGGATGGCCCGCCTGTTCCATCGCTTCCCATGCCACTTCGAGGAACTTGCGGTGCTGGGGATCGAGAATGGCCGCATCCTTGGGGGAAAAGCCGAAGAAATCGGGATCGAATGTCTCGAATCCGTCCAGGACGGCGGCGGCTGGCACGTAGTTCTTGCGGGCGATGGTTTCGGGGCTTTCGCCCGCCTCCAGCAGCTCCTGCTCCGACAGGCGGCGGATGCTTTCCACCCCATCGCGCAGGTTCGCCCAATAGGCGTCAACACTGGCGGCACCGGGGACATTCACGGACATGCCGACAATGGCGATGTCGTCACCGGTCAGGCTGCGGTTTTTAGACGTGCTCATTTTCAAACTTCCCATACCTGAAAGCGCGACAGATCTGGGCCCCATATTCGAGTTCTGAAATACCGGGCGTTTCAACAGGGCAATTACGGCATTTTTATGCCCCATTTCATCGAACATTCATATTTTTAAGAGGTTTTGCAGCAAGTTCGACGGTTCTCAGGCCTTATTTAGCACAACAATCGACAGGCTGTCCGGGGAATTTTGCCGCAGGCGGAAACAGTCGCGCCATATTTGCCAGAATCGGTGGTTTTGCCCCGGATCAAAGCACGGTGCGCTTGCCCTCCGGGCGGTTCGGGGACATCGCCGTTTGTCCCAGCGCATGGCGCGGCGCCGCGACCCCTCGCGGCATCAGGCGTTCCGCATGCCCCAGAAGCGCGCCTGCGGTGAGCCAGGTCAGTGGCGTCAGCGTGGCGTTCAGCAGCATGTCCACCATGGTGATCCCCAGGATCAGGCACAAGGGCGCCACCAGCGGCGACAGCGCCGCCTCCCCCTGCCGCCGCATGTAGAGCGCCAGCATCGCCAGCGGCAGGGCCAGCAGGCCGAATTCGCAGATGTACCCCAGCCAGCCGAAGGTGCCGAAGATGATGATCCAGCGGCCATCGGGGATTGACAGGATCTGCCCGGTTTCGCCGTCGCGGATCAGGCTGCGGCCCCAGCCGCCCCAGCCGAACAGGGGCTTTTCCGCCGCCCGCGCCAGCAATTGTTCCTCGTTGTTGAAACGGTATTCCAGCGATTGCGCGCGGGCGGGGTTGATCGCCTCGGCCTGGGCGATGATCGCGTCCAGCGGGATCAGCTGGAAATTGCGCAACATCGGATAGACCACCGCAACCACGGCAAAGAGCAGCGCCAGCCGGATCTGCCAGCGCAGCGGTGCAAACAGCACCAGCGGGGTCAGCGCCATGCCATAGGCCAGCGACGCAAGGCTTTTGCACAGGATGAGCAGCACCGCGAGATAGGCCACCACGCAGAAGGCCCGCAGCTTTCGTTCCGGTTCGGCCACCCGCGCCAGACCGGCTGCGGCAATCAGCCCGGTGCAGACAAACAGCGCCAGCCACAACCCATGCGGCAGGAAGACGATGGGTCTGAACCCGCCGTCGCGCATCATCTGTTCGAAGGAATGCTGGAAGAAGCCGTAGATCCAGACGTTCATCTGCGGGCTGAGGCGGATTTCGATCAGCGAGGGCACGGAATAGATCAATGTCCCGACCATCAGCGCCGTCAGCAGTTCGCGCAGCCCGCCCTCTGTCGCCAGAAACTGGCGTGCCAGCAGGAAGGGCACCAGGCTCAGCACTTGCGCGATCAGCACCGACCCGATGTCGCGCACCGATTGCCCCGGCAGTTGATCCACCACAAAGACGATCGGGTCGGTATTGCGCAGCACCTCGAAAATGATCGGATCGCCGTTGGTCAGCACCGTCGGGATGGCCGAGAGCACCAGCCCCACCGTCAGCAGCTGCGCCAGCCGCGCATCGGGCCAGAGGGCCACCCGGTGGTGTTTCACCCCGAACAGCAGGATCAGCAGCACGCTCAGATTGGGGATCGAGGTCTTGTCCATTGCCGGGACCAGCGGCAGATTGAACTCCGCCAGTGGCGGCAGAAACAGATATCCCCCCAGGATCGACCAGATCAGCGCCCGCTCCAGTTTCTGGGTGCGGAACAGGATCAGGCAGACCATCGGCCAGATCAGCAGCATCAGATAGGCAAGGCCGTTGGGCATGGGGTCGGGGCGTGTCCTGAGGTCGCGTGAGGGAATAGAGCAGGTAAATTACCATCTGGCCCGCGCCCTGTCATCTGGGTAGATTTGGCAAAACCTGTAGAATTGATCCGGACGAACCCCGCAAGGCATTGTTAATGAATGGAAATATATCAGTGAATTCGGCATGGCCCCAGGGCGCCCCGTGCTGCGCTTGGGCAGGTGACGTGTGAAATTTGGCACGCCCCCGGCCGAAGTCGCGGTCAATGTGCCGACACGCGCGGGATTGTTTCGCGCAGTCAGGGAAAAATTCAGCGCCCGCGACGGATTCGCGCTGGCCACCCTGAACCTTGATCACCTGACCAAACTGCCCCGTGATCCGGCCTTTCTGTCGGCCTACCGCGCCCATGACATGGTGGTGGCCGATGGCCGCCCCATCGTCTGGCTGTCGAAACTGGCGGGACAGCCGGTCGAGCTCATGCCCGGTTCCGACATGATCCTGCCGCTTTGCGCCCTCGCGGCGGAGATGGGGACCAAGATTTCGCTGATCGGCAGCAGCGACGCGGCGCTGCAAGGGGCGGCGCAGGCGTTGACCGGCCGCACGGTGGGTCTGGAGGTTGTCCACATCCACGCCCCGGCCTATGGGTTCGATCCGCAGGGTGCCGCTGCCGAAGCGCTGCTGGCGGAACTTGCCGCCTCTGGCGCGGGCCTGTGTTTCATCGCGCTGGGCGCGCCGAAACAGGAGCTGTTTGCCGCCCTGGGCCGCGAAAAGGCGCCGGGGGTCGGCTTTGCCTCCATCGGGGCGGGGCTGGATTTCCTCTCAGGTCATCAGGTCCGCGCGCCGCGGGTCATGCGGATGCTGGCGCTGGAATGGCTGTGGCGGGCGCTGCAGGCCCCGCGCCGGATGGTGCCGCGCTATGCGAAATGTTTCGCGATCCTGCCCGGCCTTGTGGTGCAGGCGCTGCGCCAGCGCTGAGGGCCGGGGTCATTTGTATTCGATGATCCGGCCCTTGCGGCGGCCCAGAAGGTATTGCAGCGCGCCCTGCGCCTCGGGGAACTTGCCCAGCACGGTGAACACCGCCTGAACCACCCCGCCGCGCCGCGACAGCCGCAGCACCTGCAAGGGATAGACCAGCAGCAGGAGCAGCGCCCAGGGCGTCACAAGTACCGCCAGCACCAGGACCGTCAGCGGCAGGCCCGCGCCCCAGATCAGCGCGCGCCGGGTCTCGGTCACCCAGTGACGCTCCGGCGGGGCGCCATGCAGCGCCGCGCCCTCGGCAAAGGCATGACCGGCCCGGCGGCTGCGTTTCCACCATTGGCCGAAGCGGGTGATGTCCGCATCATGCCAGGTCATTTCCGCATCCAGCCGCCAGACCTGCCATCCGGCGGCGCGCAGGCGGACGCAAAGCTCCGGCTCCTCCCCCGCGATCAGACTGTCGCGGTAGCCGCCCACCGCGCGCAGGGCAGTTACACGCATCAGGGCGTCGCCGCCGCAGGCTTTGGCCTGTCCCGGGGCGGTGTCCCATTCCGCGTCGATCAGCGCGTTGTAGATGCTGGCCTCCGGATGACGTTCACGGCGGCGGCCACAGGCCACGGCGGCCTGCGGATGGTCGGCCAGAAAGGCGCGGGCCGTCTCGATCCAGCCGTCGCGCAAGACGCAATCGCCATCCAGCAGCTGCACCAGATCGGCATCGGCTGGCAGCGCCGCCAGCCCTGCGTTGCGCGCCCGCGCGGCGGTGAAGGGCTGCGTCATGTCCAGCGCGATCACCTGTGCGCCACGCGCCTGCGCCGCCGCGACGGAGCCATCGGTTGAGCCCGAATCCACATAGATCACCGGATCGGCCCGGCCCGAAAGCGCATCGAGGCAGGCCATCAGCCGTGCCCCTTCGTTGCGGCCGATGACAATCGCCGCGACCTTCACGGCGACAGGTCCGCCAGGTGGTCGGCATAATCCTGCGTTGTCACGGTAAAGCCCGCACGGGCCAGCAGTTCCACCCGGTTCCAGCGCCGCGCATCCAGCGAAAACAGGCTCACATCGGGACTGTCCGACAGCACTCTGGCGCGGGCCGCGTCCTCGCCATGGGCCAGATCGCCCGAGGCCAGCGACGCCGCATCGCGGGCCAGCGGATTGTTGGCAAACTTGTAATGCTGGATCACCGCTGTCACATCCGACACCGTCACCCCCATCGACAGATGCGGATGCGGCGCGGGCGTGACCCCCGGCCCGTTGAAGATCAGCGGATGTTTGGTCAGGCAGCAGTTCTCGCCAAACACCTTGCCCCGCACCCCGCCAAAGCAGAATTTGACCGCGTCGCTGGCAGTCCGGTTGTCGCGCAGCAGGTCGGAAAAGGCGATCTCGGGGCTGTGGTAGTCATGGCGGGTGATCTGGCTGATGTCGTAATAGACAAAATCGCGCAGCACACGGTCATAGGGCAGATCGGCCACCTGCGACAGCGGCGCCTTGGGGAACATCTCAAGCATCTGCGCCACCATCGCGGTATGGCCCCGCGCCTGCATATAGGTGGTCAGCGCACGGATGCCGTGGGTCGTGGCCCCCTGGAAATCCAGGATCTCGTCCATATCGACATAGAGGCACCAGCGATTCTGCCCGTAGGTCCGGGCCGGATAGGCGCGCAGCAGGTCCTCGTAGCCGGCCAGCGGCAGGGTGCATTGGTCGATCACCGTATCCGGTTCTGCCGCGATCCGGGTCAGCGTATCGTCGGTCGATCCGTTGTCGATGAAGACGAAATGCCGGATGCCGATGCTGCGGTAATGGTCGAGAAAGGCGTCAAGGTAGTAGCTGCCGTTGCGCACCAGCACGATGGCAATCACCTCGTCCTTGCCGGTCTCCAGCACCTTTGGCCCGTGGATATGGCGCAGGGAGGCCGCGAACCGCGCCCGGCGGCGGCGTTCGGCGGCACGCTGCAGGACACGGCGCAGGATATGGAGCGGTGTTTTCATGCATGGGGTGATACGACAGCCCCGCGCTTGGGTCCATGACCCGCCTGCATCCGCCGTGGTTTTGGCGCATCTGTGGCGGCGAAAGACCTCAGGCGGGCTGTTGACCCCCGGCGCCCTGCGCGGCACCCTGCCCCGCAGTCTCACGCAGCGATGGGTCATATATGGTCTGGCGGGCGCGCCCGGCATGTTTGGACGCATAAAGTGCGACATCCGCGTCATCCATCAGCTTTTCCATTGCCGGGCTGATGCCGGATTGAATCCAGACGGTGCCGATGCTGGCGGAAATCCGGCAGAGGTGGCCGCTGTAGGCAATCGGTTCCTCCAGCCGGTCGATGATGCGCCGGCCCACGCGGCGCAGGATGTCGGCATCGCGCACATCCACAAGCACGACGGTGAATTCATCCCCGCCGACCCGCGCCACCGTGTCCTTGTTGCGGGTTTCCTCGACCATGATCTGCGCAACGGTCTGCAGGACATGATCGCCCGCCGCATGGCCCAGGGTGTCATTGACGGATTTGAAATAATCCAGGTCGATCTGCATGACGGCAAAGGGCACCCGGCCCGCCACCATGCGCGTCAGCACATTGTTCAGCGCGCGCCGGTTGCCAAGGCCGGTCAGCGCATCGGTATCGGCCTCCTGCTCCGCCGCGATCTTGGCCCCCTGCAGGCGCAGGTTGAGACGGCGGGATTCATCCATCGCCGCTGTCTTTGCCTCGATCAGGTAGAGCATTTCGATGGCCAGGTCCGTGGCGGCGAAATCGGCATTGCTGAGCGCATAATCCCGCACGCCGTCCACGATGGAGATGCCGAAGGACAGGTTCACGATCATCTTGCCCTCCCCCTCCGGCAAGGGGACCAGCACCGCCTTGAGCCTGGTCCGCGGCGCGGCGCGCGTTTCAAGATGCAGTTTCGTACCACCGGACCGCCGCAGGTCTGCCATGCTGGCAACGGCGCGTGGCCGGTTGACGGCAAAGACCTCCAGAAAGCGGGCACCGACCATGGGACTGTCCCCGGCCAGCTTGCGGGCGGTCGGCCCGGCATGGGTGATATGCCCCGTCGCGTTGATCACAAGATGCATGGGACACAGGATATCCAGCACCGATGCGCCGCCCTGCCCCGTCATTGCGCCCGTGCCCCCAGTTCAAAGGCCCGCCCTTCGGCGAAATCCGGTTCGATCAGCGAGATCGAAAGGGTTTCAATCCCCTTCTCCGAGCCGGTCGGCTCAAGCAGCGCCAGCGCGCCGTAGTCATCGGCCATGGCGCGCAGGACACCCATCATCAGATGGGCAAAGCCGGCCAGGGGCGACCTGCAGATCAGGCTGTATCTGCCCTCCCCCACGGCGCGCAATTCGATCTGCGGCAGGTGCAGGTCCGGCACCGCCAGCCGCGCCCGGTCCGGCAGGTCATCGAGCGAATGCAGAAAATCCTCAAAGCTGACACCCCCGAAGCGCAACAGCCGGCGCACCCCTTCAAACTTGGGGTTCGCCACAAGGAACGTCCCGAAATCCTCAAGCAGGTCACTGCGGCTGCGCCGGGTGACATCGACCAGCGCGTCCAGAACGGCATGAGTCAGACTGTCCTCATAGGTCAGCATCGCCTCGAAATTGTTGAATGCCATTCCGGCATGCCGCACGACATCGTCCCACCTGTGCGCGCCGAAACTGTCGCAGATGTAGTTCTGGATGCTGCGGTTGATAAGACCGTGCATTGTTCCCTCATTCCCATAACGCCCCGCTGGCACCTTGGGCCAAAGGAATTAACAGGAGGTCAACAGCTTCAATTGTCTGCAATCTTCCTGCCGTTCGAACACGGGGAACAGAGGCCTAGGTCGTGTTGACATTCATTGTCGCCCACCCGTTTCAGTCCAAAATTGCTCAGTTCCAGGCAAGAGAGCGCAGGAATAGCCAGCTATTTCAAGCTCTCTTAACGCAGAAATGGGCAATTTTGGCGAAACCCCTGCGGGGCGCGGCGGATTTTGCCTCTGCCATCCCGGATGTTCACTTCCAATGATCACATTGCTGCGCTCACATCAGGGCGCCAGCGGCAAAATCCGTCTCGCGCGGGTGGGCGAAGATGAGTGTCAACACGACCTAGGGGCGGAAACCTGATGTTAACCATGATCCAGCCAGTTTATAAGCGACCAACGGCCCCTTGCGGATTCGCAATCGGGCGTGCGACACAAGCTGCGACAATAAAGGGGGCAATATGGCCGGCTCAGTGAACAAAGTGATCCTTATCGGTAACCTGGGGCGCGATCCCGAAGTGCGATCGTTCCAGAACGGTGGCAAGGTCTGCAACCTGCGGATCGCCACATCGGAAACCTGGAAGGACCGCAATACCGGCGAGCGCCGCGAAAAGACCGAATGGCATTCGGTGGCCATCTTTCAGGAAGGTTTGGTGCGCATTGCCGAGCAATACCTGAAAAAAGGGTCAAAAGTGTATATCGAAGGCCAGTTGCAGACCCGCAAATGGCAGGACCAGTCGGGCCAGGACCGCTATTCCACCGAAGTTGTCCTGCAGGGATTCGGCAGCACGCTGACCATGCTGGACGGTCGCGACGGCGGCGGTTCAGGCGGCGGATATGGCGGTGGCGGTTCCTCCTCTGGCGGGGATTACGGCGGCTATGACGGCGGCGGTTACGACAGCGGCCCCTCCTCCGGCGGCAGCAGCGGCGGTGGTGCTGGCGGTGGCGGCGGTTCGCGCGACCTCGACGACGAAATCCCGTTCTGATGACAGATGCCGTTGTCCGCATGCTGGATCGGGCGGACGCGGCGCAGGCTCTGACGCTTTACAATGAACTGACCGTCGGGCCCAAGGCATCGGACCCGGCGGCATTCGGCCCGGTGATCGACCATCCCGGCACGCAGGTGCTGGGCGCCTTTGCGGGGGACCGGCTGGTGGCAATGGCAACCCTGCACCTGCTGCCCAATGTGGTCTGGAACGCCCGGCCCTATGCGCTAAAGCGTTTCGGGATATACCTGAATCACTTGTTCGCTGCCTCTCCCTTCGGTCGAACGCGAAAAGTGACGCGGGATGTTTCAAGTTTATCCCGAAACGCTGTAGTCGAGAATGTGGTGACGCTTGCCACCTGTCAGGGGCAAGGGTTCGGCCGCAGGGTGATGGCGGCGGTGATCGACACCGCCTGGGCCGCAAATGCCTATAAGATCATGCTGATGACGGGTGTCGGGCGCGATGCGGTGGGCTTCTATGAAGCCTGCGGTTTTTCCGCCGAGGGCAAGACGGCGATGGTATTGCGCCGACCTTAACGTCCCGACTTATCGGGCGGCCACCGCATCTTGCAAAAGTGCAAGCACCTTGTCACGCGGCACGTCACTGGTGACAAAAGCATCACCGATCCCGCGCGCCAGTACAAAGTGCAGCTTGCCGTCCTTCACCTTCTTGTCCTGCCCCATCAGGTCCAGCAGCGCGTCGGCCCCTGGCAGTTCGCCGTCAATTTCGGCCAGATCCGTCTTCATCCCCATCGCCTTGAGATGCGCGCGCACCCGGCTGGGATCTTCCTGCGGGCAAAGGCCCAGCCGTGCGGAGAGTTCGAAGGCCATGGCACAGCCGATCGCGACCCCCTCGCCGTGCATCAGCCGGTTGCCATAGCCGGTGGCGGCCTCCAGCGCATGACAGAAGGTATGGCCAAGGTTCAGCAGCGCCCGGTCGCCCTGCTCCGTCTCGTCGCGGATGACGATATCGGCCTTCATCTGCACCGACCGGCGCACAGCGGTCACGCGGCCTGCGCCGTCGCCACGGGCAAGTGCCGGCCCCTGCGCCTCCAGCCAGCTGAAGAAATCCGCATCCCCCAGCAGGCCATATTTCACGACCTCGCCATAACCGGCCAGGAAATCGCGGGGGGTCAGCGTGTCCAGCAGGGCGGTATCGGCCAGCACCAGCGTCGGCTGGTGAAACGCGCCGACAAGGTTCTTGCCATGACCCGTGTTGATCCCGGTCTTGCCCCCCACCGAACTGTCCACCTGCGACAGCAGCGAAGTGGGGATCTGCACAAAGCGCACCCCGCGCCGCAGGATGGCTGCGGCAAAACCCACCAGATCGCCGATCACCCCGCCGCCGAATGCAATCACGACATCGCGCCGCTCGACCTTCCGGGTCAGCAGCCATTCGGTGCAGCGGATCAGGTTATCCCAGTTCTTGGTCCCCTCGCCTGGCGGCAGTTCCAGCGCCTCCATCGTGATGCCCTGCGCCGCAAGACCGGCCCGCAGGCTGTCCAGATGCAGCCCCGCCACCGTTTCATCCGAGATCACCGTGACATGCGGCCGCCCCAGCAGCGGCGCGATCATCGCACCGGCCTCCTGCAGCAGGCCCGGCCCGATCACAACGTCATAGGCCCGCCCCGGAAGGGCAACATTCACGGTTTCACGCATCTTGATTCTCCAGGACATCGGGCTGTTCGGCCAGGGCCGCAATCACCCGCGACGCCATCGCTTCGATACTTAACGACGGCTGGCAAGTGACTGAAATATCCGCCTTTTCATAAACAGGCACCCGCGCACGATAGATTTCGGCCAGGGTTGCATAGGGATTTGGCGTGCGCAAAAGCGGGCGGCTTTCCTTGTGGCGCACGCGCTGCCAGAGCAGGGGCAGATCCGCATTCAGCCAGAGCGAGACACCATCGCGCGAGATCATCTCGCGGTTGCTTTCCGCCAGGAACGCCCCGCCGCCGGTGGACAGGATGCAGCGCTCCTGCCTGAGCAACCGCGCGATCACCTCGGATTCACGCTTGCGAAAGAACGCCTCGCCGTCGCGCTGGAAAATCTCGGGCACGCTGAGGTTGGCTGCGGCCTCGATTTCCGCATCGCTGTCGAGGAAGGGCACACCAAGCCGCGCGGCAACCGCACGGCCCACGGCCGTCTTGCCCGCGCCCATCATCCCCACCAGAACAACTGTCTTTTTCAGACGATACCCCTGATGTTTCCCTTCGCCGTCGGCCATGGTTTGCTCAATTCCACTCATTATGCCTTGAATGACGTGATCTTGTCGAAAAGGCCATATATAGATTGCATAACAAATCGGAAACCGAGCAGGCAGAATTCATGGGCAGATTGATCAAGTTTTTGATATTCCTACTAATTGTCGGATTTATCGGGCTGGCTGGCTATGCCTATATCGGTCCGTTCTTCGGCGCGGAGTTCGCACCACCTCAGGTAGAAATGCGTGAACCTGTCACTCTTTCCGGGCAATAGGCTCATGATGGCGGAAATCAGGCAAGCACGTACCCTTGGTGCGCTGCTTTTTTGCGCGGCGGTTGCCACGGGTCCGGCTGCGGCCCAGACACAGGCGCAGGAATCGCCGCTGTCGGTGATTGACTGGCTCGGCACCCAGGCCACACCGCAACCTGTGGCGCGCCGTCAGCCGAACAAGGCCAACCCGAACGAAGCGCCGGTGGCCAAAACCGCGCTGCCGCCCAAGGTCACGGTCTCGCCCCTGGGCATGGGCTCGCCCCGGGCCATCGGGCTGGTGCCCAACACGGTGACCGGCCTGCCGCAAAATCTCTGGTTGGGCAGCACCGCGAAAGACCTGATCGACCAGATCGAAGACCTGCCGGAACTGCGCCTGCCCGCCGCGCAATCCCTGCTCTATACCGTTCTGCTTGCCGAGGCCTTTGCGCCGCAGGGCGATGCCCAGGCAGGCAATGAGCTGGCCCTTGCCCGGGTGCGCAAGCTGCTGCGGCTGGGGGCGCTGGACCCTGCCCTGTCGCTGATCGAACAGGCCGGTGTGACCACCTCGCCGGAGCATTTCGACCTCTGGATGGACATCAGCCTGCTGACCGGAACCGAGGACCGCGCCTGTGACGTGCTGGGCCAGTCGCCCCATCTGACACGCAACTACGGCACACGCATCTTTTGTGCCGCCCGCGCAAGCAACTGGGACAATGCGGCGCTGACCTTTGGCTCTGCGCAGGCACTGGGGTTGCTGCCGCAGGAACAGCTTGCCCTGCTGGACCGCTTCCTGCACCCGGAAGGTTTTGAAGGGGCGCCGCCCTTGCCGACCCCGCGCGGCATGGACCCGCTGAGCTTTCGATTGTTTGAGACCATTGGTGAGCCGATGCCCACCGGCACCCTGCCCCGCCCCTATGCGGTGGCCGATCTGCGCGATATCGCCGGATGGAAGGCGCAGCTTGAGGCGGCAGAGCGTCTGACCCGCGCCGGTGCGCTGCCCGACAACCGGTTGCTGGGCCTCTACACCGACCGCGCGCCTGCCGCCTCCGGCGGGGTCTGGGACCGCGTCCGCGACCTGCAACGGTTCGAGACCGCCCTGGCCACCGGCAGCCCCGATGCGGTGACCAAGACATTGCCTGCGGTCTGGATCGGCATGCAGGAAGCCGGGCTTGAGGTCGCATTTGCCACCCTCTTTGCCGAGGACCTGTCCAAGATCGCCCTCGAAGGGCGTGCGGCACGGATCGCATTCGACATCTGCATGTTGTCCCCGATATATGAGGCCGCGGCGGCCGACCCCTCCAGGGACATTGCCAATACCGCCCTGCTGCGCGCCATCGCGCGTGGCGAGGCCCCGGCCACCAGGCCGGAAGGCGCCCTGCCCGGTGCGATCCATGATGCCTTCAACGGCGCGCCGCCACGCGAAAATCTGGTGGGTGCGGCGCGTGACAACCGCCTGGGCGAAGTGATCCTTCAGGTCCTTGCCATGTTGCAAAAAGGCGCGCAGGGCGACACCACCGCGATGCGTGATGCGCTGGCCACCCTGCGGGCGCTGGGGCTGGAAGACACCGCCCGGCGCGCCGCCCTCCAATCCCTCCTGCTGGAGCGTTGAGCCGATGCAAACGCCGACCTTTCACTGGATTTCAACCTTTCTCGAAGCGCAGGCCGCCGAATTGGGCGCTGCCACCAACACCCAGCTGGCCTATGGCCGCGATCTCAAGGACTTCGACGGATATCTGGCCCGCAAGGGGCTCGATTTCGCCTCTGCGACACGCGGCTCGGTAGAGGATTATCTGGTCCATTGCGATGCACAGGGGCTGGCCAAATCCACCCGCGCGCGGCGGCTGTCGGCGATCAAGCAACTTTACCGCTTTGCCTTTGAGGAAGGGCTGCGCAGCGACAATCCGGCGATCCAGATTTCCGGTCCCGGCCAGGATAAGCGCCTGCCCAAGATCCTGAGCGAAGCGGAGGTCGATGCCTTGCTGGAAGCGGCGCGCGCCTCTGGCCGGTCGCAGTCCGACCAATGCCGCAACACCTGCCTGATGGAGCTGCTTTACGCCACCGGCATGCGGGTCAGCGAGCTGGTCAGCCTGCCGATTACCGCCACCCGTGGCGATCCGCGCCTGCTGCTGATCATGGGCAAGGGCGGCAAGGAACGCATGGTGCCGCTGTCACCGCCTGCCCGCACGGCGCTGGCCGAATGGCTGGTGCTGCGCGACAGGCTGGACGAAGAGGCACGCGCCAAACGGCTGCCGACCTCGCGGTTCCTGTTCCCCTCGCGCGGCAAGCTGGGCCATCTGACCCGGCACCGGTTCTACCTGTTGATCAAGGAATTCGCGGTCGCGGGCGGCGTGAATCCGGCCAAGGTCACGCCGCATACCCTGCGTCACGCCTTTGCCACGCATCTGCTCGCCAATGGTGCCGACCTGCGCGCGATCCAGACCATGCTGGGCCATGCCGATGTCGCCACCACCGAAATCTATACCCATGTGCTGGAAGAACGCCTGTCGGAACTGGTGCTGGAGCATCACCCGCTGGCGAAGGACGGCACGCGCAGGGCACTGGGCAAGATATCTTCGGACGGCCAATAACCGGTCAGCAGCGCGCGGTCATAGCCCTGGGTCAGCCCTGCGGCCTGCATCCGCGCGGCTTCTCCCCCGGCGTCATAGCGCAGGCGGTGCAGCGTCACCTCGCCCCCGTCCAGCACCCCATAGCGCGTCATCTGCGCCCCGTCATGGGGCGGCATGCCGATCACGCCCGGGTTGATCCAGCGGCCCCGTGGCGTGTCGCGGATGAAAGGCAGGCCGCAATGTCCGCTGATGATGTGATCAAGCGGCCCCACCACTTCCTCGGCCGCGCGCCATTCTTCGGCAAGGACCTCGTCGGGGCTGGTCGGCCAGACAAAACGCGCCACATCCGTCACACCGCCATGGATCACGCCATAGCGCGCGCCCTGATGGTGAAATGTGATGATGTCCGGCAGCGCCGCCATCCAGCCGCGCTGGGCGGGCGCAACACGGGCCGAGGCAAATGCGTACCAGCCGGCAGCCAGCAGATCACAGGTCGTGCCCGCCTCGAACCCGCAGCCGCAATCGGCTGCGCCTGCGGCCAGTTGCTGCTCGCAATTGCCCGCAACCACTGCGATTTCCGCCGCGCGGATCACCTCGATGGTCTCAAACGGGGCCGCGCAATAGGCCACCACGTCCCCGGTGCAGATCATCTGCGCAGCGGCAATGCCCCGCTCCCGTGCTGCGCCCAGCAGGGCCTGGGTGGCGTTCAGATTGGAATAGGGCCCGCCAAACAGCAGCAGCGCGCCGTTCCGGTCTCCAAGGTTCTGATGGCGTTTATTGCCCAATCTTGCCTCCTGCCCTTGAATGGGGCATGGCGGATCATCATAGTCCGACAGACACATCATATGGATACCAACCGAAATGGAAACCGGCACGACTCTGTTCGATGGCGCATTCTGGATCAGCTGCAGCATCATTCTGCTCCTCCTTGTTCTTTCGGGGTTCTTTTCGGGATCCGAGACGGCGCTGACCGCCGCCTCGCGCGGAAAGCTGCGGGCGCAGGCGGACAAGGGATCGCGCGGCGCGGAACGGGCGCTGAAAATCACGGAAGACAATGAAAGGCTGATCGGTTCTGTCCTGCTGGGCAACAACCTGGTCAACATCCTGGCGGCCTCTCTGGCCACCGCGCTCTTCACCCGGTTGTTCGGGGAAAGCGGCGTGGCGCTGGCCACGCTGGTGATGACCCTGCTGGTGCTGGTCTTTTCCGAGGTGCTGCCCAAGACCTATGCGATCACCAACGCCGAAACCGCCGCCGCGCTGGTGTCGCGCCCGATCGCGCTGGTGGTGCTGGTGTTTTCACCGATGGTCTCTGCGGTGCGCTTCTTTGTGCGCGGGGTGCTGCGGCTCTTGGGGGTGACGGTGGACCCCGACAGCAACATCCTTGCGGTGCGCGAGGAGATCGCGGGCGCGTTGCAGCTGGGCCATTCCGAAGGGGTGGTTGAAAAGGAAGACCGCGACCGTATCTTGGGCGCGCTCGACCTGCGCGAGCGGGCGGTGGAAGAGATCATGCTGCACCGTTCGGGGATCGAGATGATCGACGCGGACATGCCGCCGCAGGAAATCCTCCAGCAATGTCTGGAATCCAACCACACCCGCCTGCCCGTCTATCGCGACGATCAGGAGAACATCATCGGTGTGATTCACGCCAAGGACCTGCTGCGCGCGATGTACAAACTGATCGGCGGGCCCGACGGCGATGCATCGGCGCTGAAGAACTTCGATGTCTCCACCGTGGCGATGAAACCCTATTTCGTGCCCGAAACCTCGACCCTGGACGAACAGATGCGCCAGTTCCTGCGCCGCCGCACGCATTTTGCGCTGGTGGTGGATGAATATGGCTCGCTTCAGGGGCTGATCACGCTGGAGGATATTCTGGAAGAGATCGTGGGCGAGATCACCGATGAATTCGACCCCGACGGTGAACATCTGCTGGCCCCGGGCGAGGACGGTCACTATTACGTCGATGGCGCCATGACGATCCGCGACCTGAACCGCGCCACCGACTGGTCCCTGCCCGATGACGAGGCGAATACGCTGGCAGGGCTGGTGATTCACGAGGCGCAGATGATCCCGACGCCGGGTCAGGTGTTTTCCTTCCACGGATTCCGCTTCGAGGTGATGGCGCGCGACGGCAACCGGATCACGCAGCTCAAGATCAGGCCGTTGTAAGGCCCCGATCGGCGGCATTTGGAAATCGGCGGCGGATGAGACTTGCTCTTGCCGCAGAACGATATAGGTCTGCACCCGTGAGTCTAGGGACGGGCACAATGACCATATCGGGCAACTTCTTGAGGCGGATATGCGGCGGCGGCGAAAAGCGCTGCGCGATCCTGTCCGGAGCGGTGCAGATGGCCGGCCTTGCCGGGACCACAGCGGCATGAGCGATCCGCAATCCTCCGGACCGCGCGATTTTTCGCTGCTGCAGCTCTTGCCCAACATCCTCACCGTCACGGCGATCTGCGCGGGCCTTTCGGCGATCCGCTTTGGCGTGCAGGGCAATTACGTGCTGGCGGTGCAGCTGATCGTGGCGGCCTGCGTGCTCGACGGGGTGGACGGGCATCTGGCGCGGCTGCTCAAGAGCGACAGCAAGATGGGGGCCGAGCTGGATTCGCTTGCCGATTTCGTGAACTTCGGCGTCGCCCCGCCGCTGGTGCTCTACTTCTGGGCGCTGCAGGACGTGCGCAGCGCCGCCTGGCTGGCGGTGCTGTTCTTTGCGATCTGCTGCGTGCTGCGGCTGGCACGGTTCAACGTGGCATCGCGTGAACCGCAGGCCGCCAATCCGAAAGTGCCGCCGGGGTATTTCACCGGCATCCCCTCGCCCGCCGCCGCGCTGCTGGTGCTGCTGCCGCTCTCGATCTCCTTTGCCTTCGCCAATGGGCCGCTGCTGCCCGACCTGGTGATCTGCCTGCACATGGTGGTGATCGGCCTGCTGATGATCAGCCGTGTGCCGACCTGGTCGGTCAAGGCGCTGCGCGTCAGCCGCGCGCAGGTGCCTTATGTGACGCTCACCGCCGTCCTGCTGGCGGCTGCGCTTCTCACCTATGCATGGATCACCCTGGTGATGCTCTGCCTTGCCTATATCGCCACGGTGATCTTGACCCTGATCGCCGGGCTGCCCACCCCTTCCCGAAAGGACAGAAAAGATGGATCTTGACGCAGTTACCCGTTCCTATGCCCGATGGGCCCCGATCTATGACCGGACCTTCGGCGCCATCACCCAGGCGGGCCGCCGCCGGGCTGTCGCCCATATCAACGCACGCAACGGCAGCGTGCTGGAGGTTGGCGTGGGCACGGGGCTGTCGCTTCAGCAATACGGGGGCCATCTGGCGGTCACGGGGATCGATTTTTCCGACGATATGCTGGAAAAGGCGCAAGTGCGGGTGAAGGAAAAGGCGCTCGACCATGTGGCGGCGCTGCGGCAGATGGATGCGCGGCACCTCGACTTTCCCGATGCTTCCTTCGACACGGTTGCGGCAATGCATGTGCTCTCGGTGGTGCCCGAACCCGAGCGGGTGATGACCGAGATCGTCCGGGTGCTGAAACCCGGCGGCCAGGTGGTGATCACCAATCATTTCACCCGCGAGGACGGCGTGTTGGGTGCGATCGAGCGGCTCACGGCGCCTTTTGCCGACACGCTGGGCTGGCATTCCGATTTCCGGGTCGAAACCGTGCTGCAGCAGCCTGCGTTGCGGATCGTGAAACAGGACGATCTGCCGCCCCTGGGCATGATGACCTTTCTGGTACTGGAAAAATCGGGCGGCTGACCGCGGGTTCCGGAGTTTTCAAAAACTCCGGACCGAATTCTTCGAAGAATTCGAATGCGCGGCCGATGCGTGTGCCCCCCGGCCTTCGGGCATCCGTACTGCGGTTCGTGGCGCGGGACGATCTGCTGCCGTGGGGAAAGTGACCTTCCTGCCGACCCCGGAGTTTTCAAAAACTCCGGACCGAATTCTTCGAAGAATTCGAATGCGCCTGTCTTACGCCCGCAGCCGGGCACCTGCGGGGTCAAAGGGCGGTTCCGCCAGCACCGTCGCGCGGTGCGGTTGGCCCAGCACCATCACCTCCACCACATCACCCGGTCCCGCATCGCGGAGGAACCCCAGCGCCAGCGACTTGCCCACCGAATAGCCATAGGCGCCCGAGGTCACCCGCCCGATGCCCTTGCCATCCATGAAGATCGGCTCCCCCCCACTCGCATCCGCGTTGGAGGCATCGGTCTGACCGGCATCCAGTTCCAGGATCACCAGATGCTCCCGCGCGGGCCTGGCCAGGGTCAGCATGACCGCCTCCTTGTTCAGGAAATCCTTGCCGGTCTTGCACAGCCGGTCCAGCCCGACCTCCTGCGGCCAGTATTCCGGCGAATATTCGCGGCTCCAGGAGCCATATCCTTTCTCGATCCGCAGCGACATCAGCGCGCGGCTGCCGACAGGGCCTGCGCCGATGTCGCGGCCCGCGTCCAGCAGCGCCTGCAACAGGCGCGCCTGATCGGCAGCGGCGCAATGCAGCTCCCAGCCCAGATCGCCGGTAAAGGACACCCGCAGCGCCAGCACCTCGATCCCCGCCAGGGTGATCCATTTCGACCGCATGAAGGGGAAATCAGGCGTCGCCAGCGCGGTATTGGTCAGCTTTTGCAACAGATCGCGCGATTTCGGTCCTGCGACGTTGAAGCCGCAGACATCCACCGTCAGGCTGTCGAATGTGGTGCCCTCCGGCAAGGGCAGCGCGCCAAAGAACCGCTGGTGATAGCGTTCGGCCATGCCGGAGCCGATGATCCAGAATTCATCTTCCGACAGCCGGGTCACGGTGAAATCCCCGGCGATCCCGCCCCGCGTGCCGATCAGCGGGGTCAGGCAGGACCGACCCACAGCCCGGGGCATGGTATTGGCAAAAACCGCGTTCAGCCAGCTTTCCGCCCCCGGCCCCTTGCAGCGGTATTTGGCAAAGTTCGAAATGTCGATGATGCCCGCATGCTCGCGCAGCATCCGCGCCTCGCGGCCCACCTGCGCCCACCAGCCCTGCCGGGTGAACCCGTGGGTTTCATCCTCTGCCCCGACGGGCTGGCCGTAGTACAGCGGATGTTCCCAGCCGTAGTTCAGGCCAAAGACCGCGCCCAGGTCACGCTGCATCTGATAGGCCGGGCGCATCCGCATGGGGCGGCCCGCGCTGCGTTCCTCGTTTGGGAAGTGAATCTTGAACCGGTTGGCATATTGGTCGCCCACCCGCGCCCGGGTAAAGGCGGCATCGGCCCAGTCGCCAAAGCGCGCCATGTCCCAGGCGAACATGTCATAGCGGGTTTCGCCGGTGACGATCCAGTCGGCGGCCAAAAGCCCCATGCCGCCGGATTGCGAGAATCCCGGAATGATGCCGTTGCAGCAGAAGTAATTGCGCAGTTCCGGCACCGGGCCGAACAGCACGTTGGAATCCGGCGACCAGATCATCGGGCCGTTGATCACCCGCTTGATCCCCGCCGCGCCCACCGCAGGCACCCGCGCAATCGCGCGCATCATGTTGGGTTCGATCCGCTCCAGATCATCGGCAAACAGCTCGTGGCCGAACCCCTGCGGGGTCCCGTCCTCGGCCCAGTAGCGCATATCCTTCTCGTAAGCACCGACCAGCAGGCCCTTGCCCTCCTGCCGCAGGTAATATTCGCCATCGCGGTCCGCGACCGACGGCAGGCGGCGCTCCATCCCGGCAATCTCCGCAATGGTTTCGGTAACAAAATACTGGTGCTCGGTCGGTTGCAGCGGCAGTTTGAGCCCCGCAAGCGCCGCCACCTCGCGCCCCCAGAGACCGGCGGCATTCACCACCCATTGTGTCGCGATGTCCCCCTTCTGCGTGCGCACGATCCAGCTGCCATCCGGTTGCTGCTCGGTGCCGGTGACGGGGCAAAAGCGGATGATCTCGGCCCCGTTCTGCCGCGCCCCCACGGCATAGGCGTTTGTCACGCCGGAAGGGTCCACGTTGCCGCCGTTTTCCTCGTACATGATGCAGCGGATGCCATCGAAATCGACCAGCGGATGCAGCGCCTCTGCCTCGGCGCGGTCGATCTCGCGGAACGGCAGGCCATAATATTTCGCCTTGGCCGCCTGCAGGCGCAGCTGGTGTTCCCGCGCCTCGGTCTGCGCCAGATAAAGCGATCCGGGCTGGAACACGCCACAGCTCTGGCCCGTCTCGGCCTCCAGCGCGTTATAGAGATCCATCGTGTAGTTCTGGATCCGGGTGATGTTGTTGTTGTCGTGCAGCCCGTGAATGTTAGCCGCCGCATGCCATGTACTGCCCGAGGTCAGTTCGGAGCGTTCCAGCAGCACCACATCCGTCCAGCCCAGCTTGGTCAGGTGGTAAAGGATCGAGCAGCCGATAACGCCGCCCCCGATGACGACGGCCTGGGCATGGGTGCGCATGATAAGTCCTGAATTGGGTTGCGTTATTCACAACCTCTACGCGCTTGCATCGGGCTGATTGCCAGAAAGCGACATCTGTCGTCGCTCGAATATAATTCGACGCCCGAGGGATCCGGATTTCTTAACCGTCGCAGGCGCAACCGACCCCTTTGCGGCATGTATATGAGCGGCTGATGCAGGAATCGCCGCAGGCCTTGCCCTTTGAACAGACCTTGCAACAGGCCGCATTCATCGGTGCTTTTCCGTTCAAGGAGTTCAACACACTCAGGAAATCAGCAGCGGGTATCTTCGGAACCGACATTGGTCCTGCCGCTGCAAGCATGACGACAGTGACCGTTAGAAGCAGTGCCCGAACCACAAACATGAAAATATCCCGATCTCTCCAAGAGATCCTTCGATAACACGCGGTGAGTTTTTTGGTTAACCTTTTGTTAACTTTTTAATCGTCGACCTTTGAGACTGCCGCGCGCACCTCGGCACAGGCAGAGGCCAGTACACGGTCCTGATCCGGCCCGAAGGGGATCGCCTGCACCGCACGGCGCAGATGCAGAACCGCCGCCTCCCTGGCCGCGCGGCTCAGCCCCGCATCGGGGTGCCGCATCAATCCACTCAGGGCTTTCTGCAGGCGCTGCTGCACCTCGACAATCTGCACCCCGTCCCGTGCCAGCGCGCCAAAGCCGTCCTCGATCAGGTCGCCGGGGTCCAGCGGCGGGAAATAAAGCGAATCAAGCACTTCGTCTTCGCGGTCCTTGGCCTCTTCATCCTTGTAGAGCGACAGGATCCGCCCGATGCGCCCGATCACGTCGATGGCGGTGCCGGGGTCGTTGACCCCCGGCGACAGCGCCTTGGAGGCGACTTCCCCCATCACCACTAGGCCAAAGCGCGGGTCCTGGTCATAGGTCCGCAGATCGCCCAGCACGATGCAATCGCGCACCGCCTTTTCCACCGCTTCGCTGTCAGCGTCCTGCTTGTCATAGATCACCGCAACAAGCGGTTCGTTGATGAAAACATAATCGCCGATGTTGCGCAGAAAATAGATGCGCGCGCCCTGCTCCGCCGCGGTCTGGTGCAGCGCTTCGGGATAGACGTGCTGGATATATCCGCTTTCGGTGGCCAGCACCTTTTCCGCCCCCTCGGGGATGTCACCTGTCAGGGCATTTGCACCCAGACAGGGGTTCTGCAACCGCTCCCTGAACCCCGAAACGGTCACCGTCTCGATCTGGCGGGTCACATCCATCAGGCTGCCGAATGTCTGCAGGTGCAGGACCCAGCGGATCAGGTAGATCACGATCACCGCCAGCACCAGAACCGTCATGAGAAACAACACAAAGGCGCGGTCATCCACATAGACCCCGAGTTCGCGCAGGATGATCGCCACCAGCGCATAGACATAGGCGCCGATGAAAACCGCCAGGGTATTCTGGGTCGTCGGGTCCTCCAGGATCAGGCGGTGCACCCGCGGGGTCCATTGGGTCGAAGACGCGCGATAGACCGATACCATGACCGTCAGCGAGAATGTGGTCACCGCCAGCATGGCATTGGCGATGATGTTCAGCAGCCGATCCGCCGCATCCCCGTGCAGCATGGTCGCAATCTCATCCGGCACGAACCCTTCGATCAGCTGCGTCAGCCCCAGCGCCACAAAGGACATCAGCCCCATGATCACAACACGGACCCAGAGCTTGCGGGTATAGGAGCGGGCCCGTCGTAGAATGGTCCTGGGGGTCAATGCGGAAAGATCCATGCGGCATGATCTAGCACGGCTGCGCGAAGGTCCATAGCGGTGCTGCGCGAAACAAGCCGGTCGCGGATTCGAAACCAACCCCGGGCAATCCGACCGCGCGCGACATGATCTGTCGTTAACGGACCAGAGGTGTTTTCCGCAGCCCGCCAATCTGTGGCAAAATCCAACCGGAGTTTTCCCATGCAAACCACCACCCGTGTCCTGATCATCGGCGGCGGCGTCGTCGGCGCTTCTTGCCTCTACCACCTGACCAAACTGGGATGGTCGGATGTCATGCTGGTGGAGCGGTCAGAGCTGACCTCGGGGTCAACATGGCACGCGGCGGGCGGGTTTCACACGCTGAACGGCGACACCAATATGGCAGCACTTCAGGGCTATACCATCCGGCTCTACAAGGAACTGGAAGAAATCACCGGCATGTCCTGCGGGCTGCACCACGTGGGCGGCGTGACCCTTGCCGACAACCAGGACCGTTTCGACATGTTGCTGGCCGAACGGGCCAAGCACCGTTTCATGGGCCTGGACACCGAGATCGTGACACCGGAGGAGATCGCAAAGATCGCCCCCGTCACCAATATCGACGGCATCATCGGCGGGCTTTATGACCCGCTGGACGGTCACCTCGACCCCTCCGGCACCACCCATGCCTATGCCCGCGCCGCACGGATGGGCGGCGCAACAATCGAGACCCATTGCATGGTCAGGGAAACCAACCAGCGCCCCGATGGCACCTGGGACGTGGTCACGGACAAGGGCACCATCCACGCCGAACACGTCGTGAACGCTGGTGGCCTCTGGGCGCGCGAGGTTGGCGCGATGGCGGGCGTCTACTTCCCGCTGCACCCGATGGAGCACCAGTACCTGGTGACCGAGGAAGTGCCGCTGATCGTTGAGATGATGCAGGACGGCAAGGAACATCCCCATGTGATGGACCCGGCAGGCGAAAGCTATCTGCGGCAGGAAGGCCGGGGCCTTTGCATCGGGTTCTACGAGCAGACCTGCCGCCCCTGGTCGGTGGATGGCACGCCCTGGTCCTTTGGTCAGGACCTGTTGCAGGACGATTTCGACAAGATCGAGGACAGCATCACCTTTGCCTACCGCCGTTTCCCCGACCTGGAACGCGCAGGCGTCAAGAACGTGATTCACGGCCCCTTCACCTTTGCCCCCGATGGCAACCCGCTGGTCGGCCCGGTGCCCGGAATGCGCAACTACTGGTCCGCCTGCGGCGTCATGGCGGGCTTCAGCCAGGGTGGTGGCGTGGGCCTGACCCTGGCGCAATGGATGATCGAGGGCGAGCCGGAGCGCGATGTGATGGCGATGGATGTGGCGCGCTTTGGCAAATGGATCACGCCGGGCTACACCCTGCCCAAGGTGATCGAGAACTATCAGAAACGCTTTTCCGTCTCCTACCCGAACGAAGAACTGCCCGCCGCCCGGCCGCACCGCACCACGCCGATGTACGACATCTTTACCGGGATGGGCGCGGTCTGGGGCCAGCAGTTCGGGCTTGAGGTCGCCAATTACTTCGCCACGGGCGATGAGCCGACCTATGAAACCCCGTCCTTCCGCCGCTCGGATGCCTTTGGCGCCACCACGCGCGAGGTGCTGGCGGTGCGCAACGGGGTGGGCATCAACGAGGTGCAGAACTTTGGCAAATTCCTGGTCACCGGGCCACGGGCCCGCGCCTGGCTGGACCGGATCATGGCGGGCCGCGTCCCGGCGCAGGGCCGCTTGTCGCTGACCCCGATGCTGTCGGAAAAGGGCAAGCTGATCGGCGATTTCACCATCTCCTGCCTGGATGCGCAGACCTTCCAGCTGACCGCCTCCTACGGGTCACAGGAATTCCATTATCGGTGGTTTATCAATCATCTGGAAGACGGTGTTGACGTTCAGAACATCTCTGACAAGCGCACCGGTTTCCAGATTGCGGGACCAAAGGCGCGCGCGGTGCTGCAGGCCTGCACCCGCACAGATGTCAGCGGCATGAAGTTCCTGGACGTCTGGCAGATGACCGTGGGCCAGACCGCCTGTATCGTGCAGCGGGTCAGCTATACCGGCGATCTGGGGTTCGAGATCTATTGCGACCCGATGGACCAGCGCGCGCTGTGGTCGGTGCTCTGGGCGGCAGGACAGGTGCATGGCATGGTGCCCTTTGGCATGCGTGCGATGATGTCGCTGCGGCTGGACAAGTTCTTTGGCTCCTGGATGTCGGAATTCTCGCCCGATTACACGGCGGCGGAAACCGGGCTGGACCGGTTCATTTCCTGGAAGAAGAACGTGGATTTCATCGGCCGCGCCCCGGCAGAGGCGGAAAGGGCAACACCGCCCGCGCGGCAGCTTGTGGCCTTCGACGTGGAGGCCGAAGACGCGGATGTGCAGGGCTACGAGCCGATCTGGCTGGATGGTGCGGTTGTGGGGTTCTGCACATCGGGGGGCTATTCGCATTTCACCGGCACCTCCGTCGCCATGGGCTTTGTCCCGCGCGGGCGGATCGCGGAAGGGCTGAAGGTGGAGATCGAAATCCTGGGCCAGATGCGCCCCGCGAGGCTGATCACCACGGCGCTGTTCGATCCCGACGGGGACCGCATGCGCGGCTGACGGGATGGCGCTCGGCGCCGGACGGCCCTAGGATGACCCGATGGATCATCTGATGCCGATCATCATCCTTGCCGCGGGCGGATCGACCCGGATGCAGGGGCGCGACAAGCTGCTGGAAACGGTGGATGGAACACCCCTGCTGCGCCTTCAGGCGGGCAAGGCGCTGGCGCTGGGCTGTGGTCCGGTCATTGTGGCCCTGCCGCCTTCACCACACCCAAGATATGCGGCGCTGGCGGGGCTTGACCTGCAGGCCCTGCCCGTCCCGGATGCGGCGGAAGGCATGAACGCCAGCCTGCGCGCCGGTATCGCCGCCCTGCCCGATGGGGCCATCTGTGCGATGGTTCTGCTGGGCGACCTGCCGGATCTGACAGTGCAGGATCTGGCAAAGGTTGCCGATGCGGTTGATACGGAGGGCCCCGCCCTGATCTGGCGCGGCGCAACGGCAGAAGGCGCGCCCGGCCATCCGATCGTGTTCAGATCAGACCTCTTCCCGGCGCTGGCCAGGCTGACCGGCGACAGCGGTGGGCGCGAGGTGGTGGCGCAGGTCAGGGAACGTGTCGTGCTGATCCCCCTGCCCGGCAGTCGCGCCCGGCTGGATCTGGATACGCCGGAGGCCTGGGCAGACTGGCGCGCGCGGCGGGACAAGGGCGGCGCGCTCTGACACGCGGTTGCGGGTTCAGGCAGCAGCGGTGGAACGTCGCTGGGTCACATCGCTGGCCCGGAGCGCGGCGTTATGTCCGATGGGAGGCAGGGGCTAAGTGGTCATTTGTGAAAAATGCAGCGACCGGCGGGATTGAGTCCGGAGTGATATGAGACGCAAGCCGGGCCAGCGCCTGCCCGGGGTGGGCGATACTGACCTTGGCTCATGCCACTTTATTTCTCAACCTTGATGAATCCTAACGAGGGAACAACTAGCCTCACCAAATCACCTACCCGTCATGCCGAAGGCATGCCGAGATCAACGGCGCACCTTTGGTGCGACGGGCGGGCAGGCGATGGCCCGGCGCCTTCGGCTTGTTCCGGGCCTGGGTGCTCATGTTTGATGGCAGCAAAGTCCCGCTCACCTGACCTTCACCCATACCGCGCCAAATGTCCGGTCGGGTCGGAAATGCTTGGCATTCGACAGGTCCGGTTTCCCGCTTCGGATCAGCTGACGACGTCACAGCCAAAGTCACCTGGCGCTCAACAGCAGAGAGCTTCACTCACGCGCTGTCGTGTCCTGCGAAAAGACATTGCGCCAGCCGTCCGGCCCGCGTTGCCAGATCGAACTGACATACATGGCCTCTGACGCCTGCTGCCCGGCCCGCAGAAAATCGGCGCGATAGCACAGGACCGCGTGATCGCGGCCCAGCCGCATCACCCGGTGCCCGGTCAGCTTGTAGCGGGTGACCGTCGGACCGTCATCCAATTGCCCGCTGTGCTCGTCCCTGGTCGCGAAACCGGTCGAATAGACGCCAAGGAAATCGGCATGCAACATCTTTTCGTCGGTGGCGATATCCCCCTCGACCAGGGCGTCCCAGACCAATTCCTCGCAGGTGGTCAGTTCGGCCAGAAGTTCGTTGTCCTTTTCCATGCCCCACCGATACCCGGCAACGGGCGCGCCGTCACCCGGCAAAAGAAAAAGCGGAGTGGTTGCCCACTCCGCTTCCCCGTGCTCTCTGACCGGGGTCAAAACAGCAGCTGCATATTCCGGTTGTGCGGCCCCCGAAGGGACCGCACGATTTTCTGGGGATTAACTTGTTACTTGGTCAGAAGCTGGGCTTCGTGCTTCTTCAGCGACCGGCGGGCCGACGCATAGGCGTCGATGCCGTTCTGTGTCGCCAGCTCCGGGAACAATTCCAGGATCTCCTGGCGCTGTGCGTCGCCGATACCTGCCAGCGACATGTCGCCAGGCTGGAAGCTCTCGGTCCAGGCGCCATCCGACAGGATGACCTCGTGCTGATCGAACATGATGTGCACATAGGTGGTCGAGGACACATCCACGACATCCACCCCTTCCATGCCGGTCAGGTGCTTGGCCGCGACCAGAACCTCACGCTCTTCAAAGTAGAGCGCTGTCTTGTCGTTGGCGATCAGAACGCGGTGGTTCGGAGAGACCATCATGTCACGCTCGGGCAGATCGTTGCCAAGCGCGCCCTGACGGATCAGGACCGGCTTCAGGTGGACCGCCTTTTCGAATTCGGCGGCGCTCATGTCGCGCTTGCCGACCCAGCGGATGACCTGGATGCCGTTGTCACGGGTGATCACGCGGTCGCCCACCTGCAGCTCCTCGACACGGCGCTCACCCTTGGGTGTGGCGATCTTTGTGCCGGGGGTGAAACAGGGGATGATGTTCTCGATTTCCTCGAACACCAGCTGGCCTGCGTCGTTGCCGTCCGCATCAAGGTAGTTGACGATGCCGTCTTCCCGGTCTGCCGACGTGTAGGTGATGCTGAAGCTGCCGCCCGGCGCGGTTGAGCCGCGCAGGTCGAGCGTATCGTTGTCCACCGGGCCGGAGCCGCCGTCGACCACATCGCCTGCGTTGACGTTGACAAAGGTGTCCTGACCCGCACCGCCGGTCATCGTGTCATTGCCCGCGCCGCCGTCCAGAAGGTCGTCGCCCTGGCCACCCATCATGTTGTCGTCGCCGTCGCCGCCATAAAGCTCGTCGTCTTCGCCGCCGCCATCAAGGCTGTCGTCGCCGTCACCACCCATCAGCGTGTCGTTGTCACGGTTGCCGCGCAGGGTGTCATTGCCGATGCCGCCTTCAAGCAGGTCATCGCCCTGCCCGCCGGAAACGCTGTCGTCGCCCTGGCCGCCCAGCAAGGTGTCATTGCCGGTGTTGCCGTCGATGATGTCATCGTCGATCTGGCCGTCGATGTAATCGTCGCCGGAGCCGCCGGACAGCGAGTCGCGGTCGTCGGCACCATAGATCACGTCATCGCCGGCACCGCCGTTGACAGTGTCCATGCCGTTGTCGGGGTTCCGGTCGGGCGAAACGCCGCCGGTGTCCTCGTCGGTGATGTTGACCACATCGGGGATCAGGTCGGGGTCGTTGCCCGCATAGATCGTGTCGTTGCCGGCACCGCCCAGGATGCTGTCGTTGCCTTCGCCGCCGACAATCCGGTCGTCGCCGGTGCCGCCGTCGATGACGTCGTCGTCGATGCCGCCGTTGATGTCGTCGTTACCGGCACCGCCAAAGATGGTGTCGCGGTCATCGCCGGTGCGGATGGTGTCGTTGCCGTCACCGCCGTCCACATAGTCACGGTCGTTTTCCGGATCCGCATCGGGGTCATAGCCCAGCGGATCGGTCGCCGCGAAAGGATAGCCCAGATCGGGTGCCAGATCACCATTGCCGGTGTCGATGTTGTCATCGCCGTCACCGCCTTCGACGGTGTCGTTGCCCTGACCTGTGACAACAGTGTCGTCACCGCCGCCCGCGCGGACATAATCGTCGTCCGGTCCGGTGCCCGGCAGGATCGCATCGGGGTCGTTGACGCGGTCGCCATCGGGATCGCCCAGGTAATCCTCGTCAATCATGTTGCCATCGTCGTCGCCGTCCACGTAGCCGTCCAGCAGCGGACCCGCGCCCACTGTGACCGTGGCGGTGCCCGCGTCGGTCAGACCTTCGGGATCACGCACGGTGTAGGTGATGGTCGCCGGGCCGGTAAAACCGTCGGCGGGTGTGAAGGTGACAGTGCCGTCGCCGTTGTCGACAAGCGTGCCCTGTTCGGCGGGGACCGTCGGATCGACCAGCGTCAGCTCGTCGTTGGTATTGTCCACGTCGGTGTCATTGCCCAGCAGGTCGATGACAACCGGTGTCTCGAAGTCGGTCGTGGCGGTATCGTCCACCGCAACCGGCGCATCGTTCACCGGGTTCACGGTGACATTCACGGTGCCCGTGTCGGTGCCGCCATTGCCGTCGGAAACGGTATAGGTGATCGTGGTCGGCCCGTTGAAGTTTTCATTCGGGGTGAATGTCACCTCGCCATCGGGCGTGAAGGTCACCACGCCATCGGGGCTTTCTGCCGAGGTCACGGTCAGCGGATCACCATTCGGATCGGTATCGTTGGTCAGGACGTTCACCGTGTCGGTGGTGTCCTCGTCCAGGATCAGCGTGTCATCAACCGCGTCGGGATCATCGTTGTCGCCGCCGCCGAAGCCGGGGTCATCGAAGGTCACATTGTCCACCGCGCCGGAACCGGGAAAGCGGACTTCGCAGCGGAACGTGCCGGGCACGAAGAGCTGAAGGGTCACTTCGCCGCCGTCACCTGTCGGCTCGACAAACTGGTTCTCGATGACATCGCCCGCTTCGTTGTAAAAGATCAGCCGTGTGCCTTCGCCGCCGGTTTCCTCGATGTCCTTGAGGGTGATCGACTTCATCCGCACGGCGTTGTCGAAATCAAAGAAGATGCTGCCGCCGGTGGCGTTGTCATCGGGGTCGCTGCTGTCGCCGTCTTCGGAGATGATCAGCACACCGCCCAGCGTATCGGAGGCGAGGTCCTCGTCACCGCCTGTCGGGTTGGCACTGTCAAAGACCATGGCCTGGCCGGAGCCGCCGGTTGCGGAGATGGTCACGCCTTCATACTCGTCGTCGATGACGGTGCCTGCGGCGAATGGATTGAAGTCAAGCGTTCTAATCATGGTGTAATCTCCTAAGCGTTGCGACGCGCGGCGCGCAGCGCGGCCGGTCTGGAAAATGGTGCAGATTGCGTGTGGGGCAGTTCAGCCGCATACGAAGCAATGCGTCCTGCGGACGCCGTGGGATTGATCTGTGGCCTTGGCACACGGTTCATCTTCATCTTACTCCGAGCAACTCACTCACCCCCGTCAGCAAAGCCTCCGGTCAGGGCGACACACACCAATGCTCCATAAATGGGGAGAACCGCAGCAGACGGCACGGATCATGCACGTCATGATCCTGTCGTGAATACATTCGCAAACGTCGCGGCGTACACACGTCTCCCGCATCAAACAGATGCGCAAAAGTGCGGCCGCCCCCGTGACCTACAGACTTTGCCCCCCAGTTGGGCAAGACTTAGATACCTGCTGTCTTTACGCGAACAAAGTGAAAAATGTTCGAAATATGTTTGGATCGCCCATCTTGAGTCCAATTTACGGCCCTGTTTTACCAAGATTTTCCGAAAAGTGAGGCCTGATTGTTTCCAGGTACAGCAGTGCCAGCACCGGCATATCTCATATTAATAAGGGGCCGCCGCGCGCTCCGCGAAAACGCCGCCTGCAAAACGCGCCCTCATTGTGCAGAATCCAGAAACAATCACATCGCCCGGAAAATCATCGCACCTTCGCCCAATTCTCGCCAAGGTTGTCGTCGGGTTGTTTTCGGGGGGGAACCAATCAAGCTCAATGGCCGGAACTGGTGCTGGATTCAACCGATCCGCCCCGGGAAAGGTCGAATCAAATTCTCAAAGACCGGGCATTGAGGCCAAAACATGCCGCCACGCGCAATGTCGATACAGGGCATTGGCGGGTCCCGTCAGAACCCATGTTCTTATCCAATTGGATGGTACCCGAGGCCGGACTTGAACCGGCACGCCTTGCGGCAACGGATTTTGAATCCGTCGTGTCTACCATTCCACCACTCGGGCACACGGCGATTGCTTTAACTTGCACTTGAAGTGGCGGCAAGGGTCTTTGTGCGCCCAAGGCCCTTGACCCCGGCCCCGCCACATGATGTTGCAGGGCAGACGAGTGATCGGGCCTTACGAAATGATCCAACGCCTTTATGACTGGACGCTGAGCCTGGCCCAGCATCGCCATGCGCTCTGGGCGCTGGCTTTTGTCGCTTTCATTGAAAGTTCGGTCTTCCCGATCCCACCCGACATCCTGATGATCCCGATGATCATCGCACGGCCCAACCGCGCCTTCCTGATCGCCTTTGTCGCGCTGGTGGCCTCGGTGCTGGGCGGGCTGCTGGGCTATGCCATCGGCGCATTTGCCTTTGAAACCCTGGGCGAGCCGATCCTTGCTGCTATGGGCAAGGCCGAGGCGATGGCCGAATTCTCCGAACGGTTCAACGACCTGGGGTTCTGGGCGGTGCTGACCGCCGGCGTCACCCCCTTCCCCTACAAGGTGATCACCATCATGTCCGGCTGGACCGGCATGCCGCTGGGCACGTTCATCGCCACCTCGATCCTGGCGCGGGGTTTGCGGTTCTTCATCGTGGCGGCGCTGCTGTGGAAATTCGGCGCGCCGGTGCGGGCATTCATCGAACGCAGGCTTGGCCTGATGTTCAGCCTGTTTATCCTGCTGCTGGTCGGCGCCTTTGTCCTCGTGAGGTACATATGACCCGGAAAACCCTGATCCTGCTGGCCACGCTCGGCTCCGCCGCCCTGCTGCTGGGCGCCTTCGGATTTCAGCACCTGGGCGGGCTGGCCCCCTGCAAGCTGTGCCTGTGGCAACGCTGGCCCCATGCGGCGGCCATCCTGATCGGGGTGGCGCTGCTGGCGGGCGGGCACCGTCTGCTGGCCTGGCTGGGCGCGCTGGCCGCCGCCACGACCGCAGGCATCGGCGCCTATCACGCAGGTGTCGAATGGGGCTGGTGGCCCGGTCCCTCCTCCTGCACCGGGGGTGGCATGGACCTGGGCACCATGACCGGCGGCGACCTGCTGTCGATGGACGGCCCCATGGGCGTTGTCATGTGCGACGAGGTTGTCTGGCAATTGGCAGGCCTGTCGATGGCAGGCTGGAATGCCGTCATCTCCCTGGGCCTGACCGCGATCTGGATTGCCGCAGCCCGCCGTTCAGCCTGATTTCCGGGTTTTCAGAAACAGGCTGGTCTCGCTCGCCACCACACCGTCCAGCCGCCTGATCTGGGTCAGCGCCGCGTCGAAATCCTCCAGCGTCTCGCTGCCGATTTCCACGATCACATCCCAACGGCCATTGGTGCTGTGCACCGCGCGGACCTGGCGCATGCTGCCAAGCTGCCGGGTGATCCGTTCGGTGCCGCGCCCCTCGATCCCGATCATCATCATGCCGCGCACCGGGTCGCGGGCGACATCCGCGCGGGTCACCACGGTGAAACCGATGATCTCTCCGCTCTCGCGCAGTTTCGCGATCCGTGCCCGGACCGTGGTGCGCGACAGGTTCAGCGTGGTGGCAAGGTCCGACAGCGCCGCACGCGCGTCATGGCGCAGGGCCGCGATCAGGCGCTCATCCGTTTTGTCCATTTCGACTTCCCACAATGATCATATGTGGCTCAATACGGCCAGTTTGCCCAGTTGTCCACACCCCGTTCGGCGGGGTATCTCCAGATCAACAGCAAAGGACCCTCCACATGACCACACGCAACTGCATTCTGATCGGCGCACCGATGGATTCCGGCAAACGCAGCAAGGGCTGTCTGATGGGCCCCGACGCCTACCGCACCGCGGGCCTGCCCCAGGCGCTCCGCGATCTGGGCCATGAGGTCAGCGACCGGGGCAATGTCGCCCCCGCCCCCTTTACCGCCAGACCACATCCCAAGCTGGTGGAACTTGACGCCACCATCGCCTGGACGCAAAGCCTTGCCGATGCCGCCGAAGCGGCGATGCAGGACGGGCTGCCGATCTTCCTGGGCGGCGATCACGCGCTCTCGCTGGGCTCTGTGCTGGGGGTGATGCGCCATGCCCGCAAGGCCGCGCGCCCGCTCTTCGTGCTCTGGCTCGACGCGCACAGCGACTTTCATACCCCCGAGACCAGCGACAGCGGCAACCTGCATGGCACCCCGCTGGGCTATGTCACCGGGCGCAAGGGGTTTGACGGCTTTCCCGAGATCGGCACCCCGCTGCCCGAGGAAAACGTCGCCATCATCGGGTTGCGCTCCGTCGATGCGGCAGAACGCGCCGCCCTGCAGGACAGCGCCATCACCCATGTGGACATGCGCGAGATCGACGAAAGCGGCATCGCCCGCCCGCTGCAGGCCTTCCTCGACCGGGTGGCCGCGGCAAACGGGTTGCTGCATGTCTCCCTCGACGTGGATTTCCTCGACCCCGCGGTGGCCCCGGCCGTCGGCACCACGGTGCCGGGCGGCGCCACCGTGCGCGAAGGCCACCTTGTCATGGAAATGCTGCACGACAGCGGTTTGATGACCTCGCTCGACCTGGTGGAACTGAACCCCTTCCTCGACGAACGCGGCAAGACCGCAACCCTGATGGTGGATCTCGCCGCCTCGGCCCTGGGCCGCCGCGTCTTCGACCGTCCCAACCGCGCCTATTGAAGGAACAGATCATGATGACCCCCTCTGACAAGGCGCTGGTGCCTTTCGTATCCGTCGATCACATGATGAAGCTGATCCACCACATCGGCGTGGAGGAGATGCTCAAGGGTCTCGCCGCCTATATCGAGGCTGACTTCCGGCGCTGGGAGCTTTTCGACAAGACCCCGCGCGTGGCCAGCCATTCGGAGAAAGGTGTGATCGAACTGATGCCCACCTCGGATGGCGAGGATTACGGCTTCAAATACGTCAACGGCCACCCCGGCAACACCAGGGACGGGCTGCAAACCGTGACCGCCTTCGGCCTGCTGGCCGATGTGGCCTCGGGCTATCCGGTTCTGCTCAGCGAGATGACATTGCTCACCGCCCTGCGCACCGCCGCCACCTCGGCGCTGGTGGCGCGGCTGCTGGCGCCGAAAGGCGCGCATGTGATGGCGATGATCGGCAATGGCGCCCAGTCGGAGTTCCAGAGCCTCGCGATGAAGGCCATCGCCGGCGTGGACGAGGTGCGTCTATACGACATCGACCCCGCCGCAACCCGCAAATGCGCCGCCAACCTTGCGGGCCAGGGGATCACGGTGGTTTCCTGCGCCAGCGCCGAAGAGGCGATGCTGGGCGCACAGATCATCACCACCTGCACGGCAGACAAGCAATATGCCACCATCCTGACCGACAACATGATCGGCAGCGGCGTGCATATCAACGCCATCGGCGGCGATTGCCCGGGCAAGACCGAACTGGCCCCGGCGATCCTGCAGCGGGCGGGGATCTTCGTTGAATACCCCGAACAGACCCGGATCGAAGGCGAAATCCAGCAACTTGCCCCCGACCACCCGGTGACGGAAATCTGGCAGGTGCTGACCGGCCAGGCCCAGGGCCGGACCGATGACCGCCAGATCACGCTTTTTGACAGCGTCGGCTTCGCGATCGAGGATTTTTCCGCCCTGCGCTACATCCGCGACCAGATCGCGGGCACCGGATTTTTCCAACCCCTGGACCTGCTGGCAGACCCCGACGATCCCCGCGATCTTTTTGGCATGCTGCAACGGTCAAAGACCCAGGTCTGACCCGCTGACATCCCTGGTCTGGCGCCGCCCTTGCTTGAGCACGTCAGGGCGCCAGACGGCCGGATTGCCAAGCACAATCGCCGAGGGGCCCCCGCAGGGGGAGACGGCTATTGTGCTTGGGAAGACGGGCGGATGGTGCCATGAAAGAGATCAATCAAGGGCGGCGCCAGACTTTCCTGGGATGGTGGGCCCGCAGCGAAGATCCATCCCGCAGCAAAAATCCATAATGTAATCTGCGCGCAGCGCAGTCCTTCAGATCACGCCCGGGTCACGTCATGCCCGTAAAGCCAGTCAAATCCGCCAACCATCAGGCCCGGTGCCAGGCGGCTGACCAGACCGAGACCCAGATGCGCAGCACTGCGGACAGGCCCCGGACGCAGATGATAGCGCCAGGCATTGCGTGAGGCCGCAGCGATCACCCGGCGCACCCGGGGTTGCCGTGCCGCCTGATAAGAGGCCAGACCCGCCTGCCCGCGCCCGGTCAGCGCCTCGGCCAGAACCCAGGCGTCTTCCAGCGCCATATTGGCCCCCTGGGCCAGAAACGGCAGCGTCGGATGGGCGGCATCCCCCAGCAGGACAATCCCGTCCTGATGCCAATGCGCCGCCACGGGATGCTGATGCAACCCCCAAAGGGTCACCTCGCGCACCGCCGCGATCATCTCTGCGGCCTGCCCGGAAAACCCGTCAAAGGCGGCGCGCAGATGCGCGGGCGCATCCGCATGGTTCCAGCCCTCCGCCGCCCAGCTGTCACGCTCCTCGACCGCGACAAGGTTCACCTGGCTTGCGCCCCGGATCGGATAGCTGACCAGATGGCGGCCCGGCCCCATGGCCACATGCGCCTCTGCCGGGTGGCCCATATGGTTCGGCACCAAAGCGCGCCAGGCCACCTGCCCGGTGAAAGCCGCCTTGTCCGCCCCGTTCAGGACAGAACGCGCGACGGAATGGATGCCATCCGCGGCCACCACCACCTCTGCGCGCCTTGTGCCGCCCCCGGCAAGCTGCACCTGCGGCAGGGTGCCGGGCCGCACGCTTGCCACTTTCGCGCCGAATTCAAAGCTGACATTGGCGCGCCGGGCCAGACCGGCCAGCATGTCGACCAGATCGGCACGGTGCAAAAAGCAATAGGGCTGGTCGGGGCGCAGGCGCGCAAGGTCCAGCCGCGCCACCTCGCGGCCGGTCTCGGTCTGCAGCACAACCGCGCGGCCCGCCACCGCCTGTTTGCGGCGCAGCTCCGGCTCCAGCCCCAGGGCCCGCAGGACCGCCATGCCATTGGGGCTGACCTGCAGGCCCGCGCCGACTTCGCCCAGCCTGTCGGCCTGCTCCAGCAGCGTCACCGCAACACCGCGCCGTGCCAGGGCCGCAGCGGCCGCCAGCCCGCCGATCCCGGCACCGATCACAATGGCATTTGAAATCCGCATCCCGCCTCATATGAAAACGCCGGGGCATTTGCCCCGGCGGATTGGATTGCCTGCTTTGGCGCCCCGCTCAATCGTCGCGGTGCACCTTTTCGCGGCGCTCGTGCTTTTCCTGCGCTTCCAGGCTCATCGTCGCGATGGGCCGCGCATCCAGCCGCTTGAGCGAGATCGGTTCGCCCGTCACCGAGCAATAGCCGAACTCCCCCTCGTCGATCCGGCGCAGGGCCGCGTCGATCTTGCCCACCAGCTTGCGCGCACGGTCACGCGTGCGCAATTCAAGCGCGCGGTCGGTCTCTTCGCTTGCCCGGTCGGCCACGTCCGGAATGTTCCTTGTGCCGTCCTGCAACCCTTCGATGGTGTCGCGGCTGCCTGCCAGCAATTCGGATTTCCAGTTCAGCAGCTTGCGACGAAAATATTCCAGCTGCTTGTCATTCATGAATGGTTCATCTTCAGCCGGCGAATAATTATCCGGCAGGAAAACTTCCTGTTTCATCGATTGTCCCTCAAGTGTTTTTAGACTGAGCATGTGAGACTTATCTCCCCGAGAACGCTCCCTGCCGCAGCGTCTACCTCAGCCTTTCAGTTTTGTCACTACACAATCCTTTTGATTCTTGGTTAAAGACTTCAAGCCAAGCTCCGGATCACAGAGGATTGAAAGCAAATGAAATTTCAAGGCACCGCCGATTACGTCGCCACGGACGATCTGACCATCGCGGTCAATGCCGCCGTGACATTGGAACGCCCCCTGCTGGTCAAGGGTGAACCCGGAACCGGCAAGACGGAACTGGCGCTGCAGGTCTCTTCCGCGCTGGGGCTGCGGATGATCGAATGGAACATCAAGTCGACCACAAGGGCGCAACAAGGGCTTTACGAATACGATGCGGTCAGCCGGTTGCGCGACAGCCAGCTGGGCGAAGAGCGGGTGCATGACGTCAGGAACTACATCCGCAAGGGCAAGCTCTGGGAGGCCTTCGAGGCCGATGAAAAGGTGGTGCTGCTGATTGACGAGATCGACAAGGCCGACATCGAATTCCCCAACGACCTGCTGCAGGAACTCGACAAGATGGAGTTCTATGTCTACGAGACGGGCGAGACGATCAAGGCCCGCCAGCGCCCGATCGTCATCATCACCTCGAACAATGAAAAGGAACTGCCCGACGCCTTTCTGCGCCGCTGTTTCTTTCACTACATCCGCTTCCCCGAGATGGAGACGCTGAAAAAGATCGTCGAGGTGCATCACCCGGGGATCAAGCAGAACCTGCTGACCACCGCGCTGACGCAGTTCTACGAAATCCGCGATCAGGCCGGTCTGAAAAAGAAACCCTCCACCTCCGAAGTGCTGGACTGGCTGAAACTGCTGCTGGCCGAGGACATGGATGCCGAGGACCTCAGGAAGGACGGCAGCAGCGCGCTGCCCAAGCTGCATGGCGCCCTGCTGAAGAACGAGCAGGACGTGCATCTGTTCGAACGGCTTGCCTTCATGGCGCGCGCGCAACGCTGAACGCCGGCGGCCGGCGGCCTGCGCCGCCGCTAACCGCCCGGCCCCGCGTGCTGACCTGAAAGCCACAATGCGCGCGCCTGCCCCAAACTGTCGGCTTTGCCTCCATTTTGCCTCAATTGCTCCCTACTCAAGTCGGGTCAGAAGGTGAAAAGGCCTCAGATCGACAGAACAAAAAGTGCAGGCAGGCACAGATGAACAGCAGAACCGCTCAGTCGGCGCAGGCATCCGCCGCGACGCCAGACCAACAGATATTCTCCAACCCCTTGTTCGGACAAGGGTTCTTTCTGTGAGGGGTCGCATTTTCCTGCCGCTCGTATTGCTGTTGAACGCCTGCGTCCCTGCTTCCAACCCCGATGTCGCCACCCGCGCCGCATTTGACACGTCGGCCAGCAGCCTGCCGCCAATGAAGAGCTTTGCAACCAGCCTGCCCGAAGCGCCGGTGCGGTCGAACAACGATCTTGCCCTGGATTTCATCGAACTGTCCTTCCAGATGGAAAGCGGCCGCAGCCTGCCGGTGCTGACCCGCTTTGAAACACCGATTTCGCTGCGGGTTGCGGGCAGCCCCCCACCCACCTTGCTGCCCGATCTCAGAAAGCTGATGGCGCGTCTGCGCAGCGAGGCAAAAATCGACATCCGCGAGGCCCGTTCAGGCGATGCGAATATCACCATCCAGGCCGTCAGCCGCGAGGACATCCGCCGGGTTCTGCCCCAGGCGGCCTGTTTCGTGGCCCCCAATGTCACCACAATTGACGAATACCGCAGCGCCCGCAGGCAGGCCAAGACCAACTGGACCCTGCTGAAAACCCGCGAAAAGATCGCGATTTTCCTGCCGAACGATGCCAGCCCGCAAGAGGTGCGCGATTGCCTGCACGAGGAACTGGCGCAGGCGCTGGGGCCGCTGAACGATCTCTACCGCCTGCCCGATTCCGTCTTCAACGACGACAATGTCCATACGGTGCTGACGGGTTTCGACATGCTGATCCTGCGCGCCTATTACGATCCCGCGCTGCGCTCGGGGATGACACGGGGCCAGGTGGCCGCCGCCCTGCCCGCGATCCTGGCGCGCATCAATCCGCGCGGTGCCCAGGCCAGGGCGCGCTTCGCTACCCGCACCCCCACGGAATGGAGCAAGGCGATCCAGACCGCGCTGGGCGGGCGCTCGGTCTCTTTTGCCAGGCGTCAGGCCGCGGCACGGGAAGCGATCCGGATTGCCGGTGCGATGGGCTGGCAGGACCACCGCCGCGCCTTTGCCCATTACGCCATGGGCCGTGTCATGCAGGCCAGCGATGCGGAAATGGCCCAGAAACATTATCTGATTGCCGACCGCTATTATGCGATGTCGCCGGGCACCCGGCTGCACCGGGCCTATGTCGCCACCCAAGTGGCGGCCTATGCCATCACCAAGGGCGACGGCAACCGCGCCCTGCGGCTGATCGCCCCACATGTGGACACGGCGATCCAGTCGGAGAATGCCGCTTTGCTCGCCACCCTGTTGTTGCTGCGCGCAGAGGCGCTGGAACTGGAGAACCGCCCCACAGAGGCCAGTGGCGTCAGGCTGGACAGTGTGGGCTGGGCGCGCTACGGGTTTGGGCCAGATTGGGCCGTGCGGGCCAAGCTGCGCGAGATCGCTTCGCTGAACCCGCTGAAAGGCTCGTAACCACGGGCGGAAGAATATGATCGCAATCGTTTTGGCGCTTGTCGGGGCCCTGATCGGCGGGCTGACCGCGCGCAGGCGGGCGGGCAACCGCAAGGACATCGCACAATACGCGGCAGGCTATGGCATTGCCTTCCTGATTGTCGGCATGATCCTGACCGTCATTGTTGACCGCATGATGATGGGCTGACGGATGTTCCTGCCCTTCTTCGACCAGCTGCGCGCCCATAAGGTGCCCGTCTCGATGCGGGAATTCCTGGCGTTCCTGGACGGCATGGCAGCCGGAATCGCGACCTATGACGTCGAGGCGTTCTACTACCTCGCGCGGGTGTCGATGGTGAAGGACGAACGGAACATCGACAAGTTCGACCAGGCCTTTGCCGCAGCCTTCAAAGGCTTGGAAAACATCAGTTTGGACGACGTTCTTGAAGCTGTCGACATCCCGCGCGACTGGCTGGAAAAGATGGCGGAAAAGCACCTGACCGAGGCCGAGAAAGCCGAGATCGAAGCTTTGGGAGGCTTCGACAAGCTGATGGAAACGCTCAAGAAACGTCTTGAGGAACAAAAAGGCCGCCATCAGGGGGGCAACAAATGGGTCGGCACCGCGGGCACCTCGCCCTTCGGGGCCTATGGCTACAACCCCGAAGGGGTGCGCATCGGCCAGAAGGAAAGCCGCCACCAGCGCGCGACCAAGGTCTGGGACAAACGCGAATTCCGCAACCTGGACGACAATGTCGAACTGGGCACGCGCAACATCAAGGTGGCCCTGAAACGCCTGCGCCGCTGGGCCCGTGACGGCGCGGAGGAGGAGCTGGACCTGAACGGCACCATCCGCGCCACGGCAGAACATGGCTATCTGGATGTGAAAACCCGCCCCGAGCGGCGCAATGCGGTCAAGGTGCTGCTGTTTCTCGACGTGGGCGGTTCCATGGACCCGCATGTAAAGGTGGTGCAGGAGCTATTCAGCGCGGCCAAGGCGGAGTTCAAGCATTTTGAATATTTCTACTTTCACAACTGCCTTTATGAAGGCGTGTGGAAGGACAACCGCCGGCGCTGGGATGCACAGCTGAGCACCCATGAGATCCTGCGCACCTATGGCCCTGATTACAAATGCATTTTCGTTGGCGACGCCTCCATGTCGCCCTATGAAATCGCCTATCCGGGCGGCGCCAATGAACATTGGAACGCCGAAAGCGGCGCCACATGGCTGACCCGTGCGCGTGATCAGTGGCAAAGCAATCTGTGGATCAACCCGGTGCCGGAGAAATACTGGCCCTACACCCAGTCGATCTCCATGATCCGAGAGATTTTCGGCCCCGAGGCGATGGTGCCCATGACCCTTGAAGGCCTGTCGCGCGGGATCAAGACCATGGCGCGCTGAGGCGGCGCTTTTGGTGCACGGGCTGCGCGCCTGTATCGAAGGGGCAGAAAAAGCCTCAGGAATGATATATTTTCTATATATTTCTGAGTATTAAATAAATAAGTTACAGTGATGCTTTAACTTGATCGACATCTCCCATCGCCCGTGTTTCGCCCGTCCTTCACTTTCTCCTTCCCCGCTGTACCTCATACGGAACGCAATCCGCATCGGCGCGTTGGTCCGGCGCATAGATTTGAAAGGACGATATCATGGCAATCAAGAAATCAGGTTCGGCAAAATGGTCCGGCAATCTGAAGACAGGCAAGGGGTTTGTTTCCACCCAGACCGGCGTGCTGGCGGATCAGCCCTATGGCTTCAACACCCGCTTCGAGGACGGCAAGGGCACCAACCCCGAAGAGCTGATCGGGGCGGCCCATGCCTCCTGTTTCTCCATGGCGCTTTCCATGGTGCTTGAAGGGCATGACCTTGTCGCCGACAGCATCGAGACCAGGGCGACCGTCTCTCTGGAGCAGAAGGACGGCGGGTTTCACATTCCCAAGGTGCATCTGGACGTGACCGCGACCATTCCGAATGCAACGGAAGACCAATTTGCCGAAGCGGCCAAAACCGCCAAGGAGAATTGCCCGATTTCCAAACTGCTGACGGCTGAGATCACGATGGACGCCAGACTGGCCTGACGCTCTCGCCCGGCGCAAGCCGGGCGCCCCACGTCATTGCACCCCGCGTCTTAGCAATTGGCTGGATTACAATTGGCTGGGGCATCGGTCTGCCCTAGGATCGTGCCATGTCCAATGCGCCCGTCTTCTCCCTCGACCCGGCCAGCTTTGCCGCTGATCCCTATCCCATACTCGCGCGTATGCGGCATGAGGCCCCCATCGCCTATGTGCCGGAACTGGATGCAACCCTGCTGACCCGGCGCGATGACATCCACCGCGAGGAAAAGCGGATCGAGGTGTTTTCCTCCCGGCAGCCGGATGGGCTGATGACCCGTCTCATGGGTGAGAACATGATGCGCAAGGACGGGGCCGACCATCAGGCGGAGCGGCGCGCGCTGTTTCCCGCGCTCAGCCCGCGCACCGTGGCACAGCATTGGGCCCCGGTCTTTGAAGCCTCGGCCCGGCGCATCCTTGCGGATCTCGCACCGCGCGGCTCCTGTGACCTGGTGACGGATTATGCCATGCCGGTCTCGGCCTCGGCGCTGATCGCCATCACCGGGCTGGCGGAAATGTCCTGCTCGGAAATGGACCGGGTCAGCCAGCACATGATCGACGGCTGCGCGAATTACACCGGTGATGCCGGGGTGGAGGCGCGCTGTCACGCGGCCACGGCGCTGATCGACAGCCATATCGACAGGGCCTTCGCCAGCCCTGCCCCGATGAGCGCCCTTGCGGTTCAGCAGGAGGCGGGCCTGCCGATGGACAGCCTGCGCGCCAATATCAAGCTGGTGATTTCCGGCGGCCAGAACGAGCCGCGCGATGCAATCGCGGGCATCGCCTGGGCGCTCTTGACCCATCCCGACCAGTTGCAGCGCATCCGTCGCGGCCAGAACAGCTGGCAGGAGGCCTTTGCAGAATACGCGCGCTGGATCAGCCCCATCGGCATGTCGCCCCGGATCGTTGCGCGCGAGGACCGGGTGGGCGCGGTGCGGTTTGATCCCGGCGACCGGGTCTTTTTGATGTTTTCCTCTGCCGGGCGGGACGAGGCGCATTTTGACCGGCCAGAAGATTTTGACATCACCCGCGACACCGCTGCGGCCATCCCCTTTGGCGCCGGGCCGCATTTCTGCGCCGGGGCGGCCGCCGCGCGCTGCCTGATCACCCAGGTGGTCCTGCCGCTGCTGTTCGAGGCGCTGCCGGGCCTGCGGCTGACCGGGCCGGTGCCCTTCCGGGGCTGGGCCTTTCGCGGCCCCACGGCGATGCCGGTGGCGTGGTAAGACCCGGCGGGGCGCGGCATGATACCGACAAACCGCTTGCCCCCGCGCCGCCCGCCCCCATATTGATTGCATGATCCGTGTCCTTCCCATCCTTCTGGCCATTCTCTATGCGCTGGCGATGTACCGCTTTTCCAGCTGGCGCACGGCGCGGGAACTGGATGCGCGATCGACGCGGCTGGCCGATCCGGCCCTGAAGGAGGTCAGCAACAGGCTGGCCCGCGCGCTCGATCTGCCGCAGATCAAGGTGCATATCTACGAGATCGAGCCGGTGAACGGGCTGGCCGCACCGGACGGGCGCATTTTCATCACCCGCGGGTTCTACAACAAGTTCCGCTCGGGCGAGGTTTCTGCCGAAGAGATCGCATCGGTGATCGCGCATGAGCTGGGCCATGTGGCGCTGGGGCATTCCCGGCGGCGGATGATCGACTTTTCCGGCCAGAATGCCATCCGCACGGTGCTGGCGATGGTGCTGGGCCGGTTCATTCCATTCGTTGGCGTCTGGCTCGCCAATATGATCACCACGCTGCTGGCGGCGCGCCTGTCGCGGGGCGATGAATATGAGGCGGACGCCTATGCCGCCGCCCTGCTGACCAAGGCCGGGATCGGCGTTGCGCCGCAGATCTCGCTGTTTCGCAAGCTGGAAGCCCTGACCCAAAGCAACCATGGCAGCGCGCCGGCATGGCTGTTGAGCCACCCCAGGACCGACGAACGCATCGCCGCGCTGCAAAAGCTGGAATCCCGCTGGAACAGCTGAGACAGAGCCGAAAAATTTGAATTTTTCGTGCCGGAATTTTTGAAAATTCCGCCCCCGCTACCGGGTCAGCGCCTTGGCCAGACGCGGCAGTCGCGCCTTTTTCAGCAGCGCCCGCATCTCCCATGCTTCGCCCGACAGCGCCCTTGCGGTCTGCAGGACATGGCCTGCCACAGTGGTGATCTTGCCCGGGTGATCCGTCCAGAGCCTTGTCAGGAAGTGATCCGGGTCGATCCTGTCCAGCCCTTCCCCGGCCAGGGTTCCCCTGGGAAAATCCTTTGCATTCAGGGTCATGATCGCATCGGCACTTGCCGCCACCGCGACCGCCAAAACATGGATGTCATCCGCGTCCGGCAGCCAGAGCCGCGCGGCAATGCCGGGGGCCGGAGGCCGTTCCGCCGCTGGCCAGTCGCGGCGCAGCAGGGCGATTTCGGCGCGCGCCTGGGCTTCGCCTGCCGGCCCCAGCTTGATGGCGGCGCGGGCCCATTCCTCAAGGATGCGGGCCGACCAGACCGGCTCATACAATCCCTGAGCCGCCGCGCCCAACACCATTTCGCGCATCACCGTCGGATAAAGCACGCAGGTGTCGATCAGCACCCGCATCAGAGCCGGAAGAAGAGCGATTTCAGGTAGCCGCTTTCGGCCAGTTGCGGCAATTGCGGATGGTCCGGCCCGGCAAAACCGGTGTGCAGCAACACACCCTTGCGCCCCGCGCGGCCGATGCCGCGCACGCTCGCCACGCGGAACTGCGACAGGTCGGCGGCGTGAGAGCAGGAACAAAGGCCCAGGATGCCATTCTCGGCCACCAGTGGTGCGGCCAGCCGCGCGATGCGCTCATAGGCGCGCAGCCCCGCCTCCAGCGCGGGGCGCGCCGGTGCAAATGCCGGCGGGTCGCAGATCACCACATCGAATTCGGCCCCTTCCGCGCGCAAATCGGTCAGCACGTCAAAGGCATCGCCCTGCCGGGTCTGGAAGCGGTCGGCAAGGCCTGCGGCCTCGGCCCCGCCCTGCGCCAGTTCCAGCGCCGGGGCCGATCCATCCACCGCCAGCGCGCTCTGCGCACCCGCCTCGAGCGCGGCGAGGGAGAAGCCGCCCACATGGGCAAAGACATCAAGGACACGTGCGCCACGGGACAGGCTGGCCGCAAAGGCATGGTTGGGCCGCTGGTCATAGAAGATGCCGGTCTTTTGCCCGCCCGTGAGGTCGGCCAGATAGATCGCACCGTTCATCTGCACCGGCACCGGGCCGGTCGGCGCGCTGCCCGCCAGCACCGCGTTCACATCGTCCAGCCCTTCCAGCGCACGGGTGCGTCCGGCGGCGTTCTTGAGCACATGGGTCACGCCGGTCACGGCAATCAGGGCCGCGCACAGCGGCTCCAGCAGGGCCTCGGCCCAGGCCGCGTTGGGTTGCACCACGCAGGTGTCGCCGAAACGGTCGATCACCACGCCGGGCAGGCCATCCGCCTCCGCATGGATCAGGCGGTAGAACGGCGCATCGAACATCCGCGCGCGCAGATGCAGGGCGCGGGTGATATGCCCTTCGAACCAGCGCTGGTCGATGACAGCCGCCGGATCGCGGTCAAGCACCCGTGCGATGATCTTGGAATTCGGGTTGACCGACACCAGCCCCATCGGCTGCCGCTCGTTGTCTTCCAGCAGGGCCAGCGTGCCTGGGTCCAGCTTGCGGGTGCGGCGGTCGGTGACCAATTCGTTTGCATAGACCCAGGGAAAGCCGTGGCGGATGGCACGGGCATTGGCCTTGGGCAAAAGCCTCACGACAGGCAGATCACCCGAAGGTGCTGCGTCTGAGGGGCGGGATGGGGAAAGGGGCGCTGTCATAGCGCCCCGTCTAGTGCTTTACCGCTGCCAGTGAAAGCCCGGAATTCATGGGGCCCGGATACATGCCCCGCCAGCTTACACCGAGGGCCTGGCCAGCTCCTGGCGGATCACTTGGGCCAGATAGCCGCTGACCCGCACTTTCTGGGTCTGACCGCGGCGGTCGGCATCAATCGCCTGCTTGCCGCCAAATGCGCGGAGGTTCGCCTCCACCTCCCGGGTCGGGGCCAGCGGCAGACCGGTTTCCGCGGAACGGACAGTCAGTTTGAATTCCATGTTGTGGACACCGCCGATGCTGTAGCGGGTCTTTTCCGTGACCGAATGGAAACGGGTCACCTCGACATCCAGCACCACGTCCACCGTGCCTTTCATGTCTTTGGTGCCGTGCAGAAAGGCCTGTTCAAAGATCTTCTGTACCTGTGCGTGGCGGTTGCCGATCGGCTCACCGCGCCAGACGATATCGGCACTGGGGTAAAAGAGGTTCGCCTCGGAGACCTTGAGGCTTTCCGGCACCCGCACATTGATGGCAGTGACCTGAAGCGATTGCGGCAGGACCATCTGCCCCCCCGCATCCGGCGCGGGTTGTTGAAAGGCCAGTTGCGGTGTCGCTTCGAAGGGCGCGTTGCGGCTGGCGAGGTCCGGCACGGACGAACAGGCAGAAACAAGGGCACCCAGGCCAATCGCGGCAATGATTTTCAAGGTCTTCATCAAGTCCTCCTTCGGGGCAACGCAGGGCCGCCCACTGTGGCGTTGAGGGACATTCGCCTCAGATTGAGGCACGTTTTAGTCGAAACGTCATTGATAATGGGGCCATTCGGCGGCGGTAGCGACATCCTCAGTCAATATCAGGCGCGTTAAGAGCGGCGGTCCGGACTGAGCAGGTCAGGTGCCCGATACGCGGACTTTGCTGCCGTAAATCAGTGGCACCCAGGCCCGGAACAAGCCGAAGGCGCCGGGCCATCGCCTGCCCGCCGGTCGCACCGAAGGTGCGCCCTTGATCGTCGGCATGCCTTTGGCATGACGGGTAGGCGATTTGGTGAGGCTGGGTATTCCCTCGATGGGGTTCATCACGGTTGAGAAATTAAGTGGCATGAACATAGGTCAGTATCGCCCACCCCGGGCAGGCGCTGGCCCGGCTTGCGCTTCACGTCACTCCGGGCTCCCTCCCGCCGTTCGTCGCGCTGTCCAAGAATCGCCGCTCACGGTCGTTACGAAAGCAAGCCTGTGCGGCATAGCTGACAACAGGTGGCGGTTTTCCGTCTCTACAGGGGATGGTTCGGCTGTAAATCGGCGGCTAGTTGCGCGTGCGGCCGCGCCAGCCGCCCCGGCGCCGGGGCGCTGTCATGCCGCCCTGCCCCTCGCGCAGCACCTGCGACATGGGGTGATCGGGCGCGTCATCGCCGTAGCGTTCCAGCAGGGTCTTGATCGCAGCACCCGTGTCCTCTTCCAGCGGCAGGCTGAGCGCCCAGTCCAGAAAGATCGAGCGGCATTCGGACAGGGTGATCCCTTCGATCTGATAGCTTTCGTGAATCAATGCCTTGGGGTCCTCTGTCGTGCCTTTTGCCTTGCTCATGCGCTTTCATTCCCTTCTGGTCCCGAAAGGGCGCGGTCGATCACCGCCGCCGCCGCGTCATAGGTGCCGATGATCTTTTCCTCAAGGGCAGCCAGATCGGGTGCATTCAATGTCCGGGCCAGAAAACCCGCACCGGCCTGACCCAGCGTTTCCTCTCCCAGTGGCTCAGCCGAGAGCAGGCGGCCCGCGCATTGCAGCGCCCAGCAGCGGGTGTAGGCCTGTTTCAGGGTCTCGGCCTCCTGCTTGTCGATCAGCCCCACGGTGCAGGCGGCGGTCAGCCCGTCGGGGATATGGCGCGCGGTGGTCCCGGCCAGCAGGGCGCCTGCCTGTGCCAGCAATTCGATGTCCTGCAACCGGCCCGGCCCGATCTTGGCGTCCCAAGGGCCTGCGGGGGCCTTGGCCTGGGCGATCCGGCTGCGCATCTCGGCCACTTCGGCCAGCGCCCTGTCGCGCTTGGTGGGCCGGGCGAGGATGTCGTCGCGCAGCGCATGAACCGCCGCCGCCAGATCGGAAGGCCCCGCCACCACATCGGCGCGGGTCAGGGCCAGATGTTCCCAGACCCAGGCCTCTGACCGCTGATAGCTGTCAAAGCTGGCCAGCGAGGTGGCCACCGGCCCCTGATTGCCCGAGGGGCGCAGGCGCATGTCGATCTCGTAAAGCTTGCCCTGCGACATCGGCGCGGTCATCGCCGTGACCATGGCCTGGGTCAGCCGCGCGTAATAGCTGCGCGAGGCGAGCTGACGCGGCCCTTCCGAGGTCTCCTGCCCCTGGGCATCATAGATCACCAGCAGGTCCAGGTCGGAGGTCGCGGTCAGCCGCCCTGCCCCCAGCGACCCCATGCCAAGGATCACGGCACCCCGCCCCGGCGGCGGGCCGTAGCGTTCCGCAAACTGCGCGACCACCACCGGCCAGAGCGCGGATAGAACCGCGCGGGCCAGATCGGCATATTGGCGGCCCGCCGTCTGCGCATCGGTCAGACCGCGCAGCAGATGCACCCCGATGCGGAAATGCCATTCGCGGGCCCAGCGGCGGGTGCCGTCCAGCCGCGCCTCGTAATCCGGTTCGCGGGCCAGTACCTCGGACAGGGCTTCTCCCAGCGCCTCCGCCCCCGGCCAGTCGCTGAAGAAATCGCCGCCGATCACCGCATCCAGCACCTGCGCATTGCGCGACAGATGCGCGGCCAGCGCCGGTGAGGTGCTGACCACGTCGATCAGCAGGTCCGCCAGCTGCGGATTGGCCCTGAGCAGGGAAAACAGCTGCACCCCCGCAGGCAGCCCGGCCAGGAAACCGTCAAAGGCCAGCAAGGCTTCGTCCGGCTTGGCCGCATCGGCCAGCCGCGCCAGCAATTCGGGCTTGAGACGTTCAAAGATTTCCGCCCCCCGGACAGAGCGCAGCGCGGGATAGCTGGGCCAGCGGTCAAGGATCGTACTGTCGAAGGCATGGGGCGCGCCGGGCTGATCCGCACCCTTGCGCGAGGCGGCAAAGAAGCCTTCGGTCATTTCATGCACCGCGCTGAGGCGGCGGTGCAGGTCTTGCTCCAGCGCCGGTACATCCATGTCCATCATCGCCGCCAGCCGCGCAAATCCCTCTTCCGATCCCGGCAGCTCATGGGTCTGGGCGTCGCGCACCATCTGCAACCGGTGCTCCACCGTGCGGTGGGCGCGGTAATGGTCGGTCAGGGTTTCGGCGACCTCCTGCGGCACCCAGCCCTTTTCGGCCAGCACCTTCAGCCCCGCACAGGTGCCGCGCTGGCGCAGATCGGGGTCGCGCCCGCCTGCAATCAACTGCCGGGTCTGGGTAAAGAACTCGATCTCCCGGATGCCGCCCCGGCCCAGTTTCATGTTGTGCCCCGGCAGGGTGATCGGCCCGCCCAGCCCCTTGTGCTCGCGGATTGCCAGACGCATGTCATGGGCATCCTGAATGGCGGCAAAGTCCAGATGCCTGCGCCAGACGAAGGGCCGCAGATCCGCAAGGAAACGCTCGCCCGCCTTCACATCCCCCGCACAGGGGCGCGCCTTGATATAGGCTGCGCGTTCCCAGGTCCGGCCAAGGGATTCGTAATAGCGTTCCGCCGCTTCCATCCCCAGACACACCGGGGTCACCGAAGGATCGGGCCGCAGCCGCAGATCGGTCCGGAACACATAGCCCTGCCCGGTCAGATCGCTGAGCGTGGCCGCCATCGCCCGGGTTGCGCGCACAAATGCGCTGCGGGCATCGTGAAACACCTCCGGGTCGAACCGGGTTTCGTCAAACAGGCAAATCAGGTCGATGTCAGAAGAATAATTCAGCTCATGGGCGCCCATCTTGCCCATGGCCAGCACCACCATGCCGCCTGAATCCCCCAGATCGTCCAGGGTCACCCCGGGCAGCTTGCCGCGTTTGACCTGCACCACCAGCCCCGCATGCAATGCGGCGGCACAGGCCGCATCGGCATAATCGGTCAGCGCGCCTGTCACCTGCTCCAACGCCCAGGCGCCGCCCAGATCGGCCAGCGCCGCCATCAGCGCCACGCGCCGCTTGCCCTGCCGCAACCCGTCTGCCAGCCCCTCCGGAGCCAGCTCACCCGCGCCCCGGATCACCGCGCGCACCGCCGCCTCCGGGTCCGCAACGGCATCGGCCAGCCAGTCACGCTCCTTTTCCAGCAGTCCCGCCAGATAGGGCGCAGAGGCCCCGGCCCCGACAGCAAGCTCGCGCAGCCGCGGCGGCAGGTCGCCCACCAGCGCCTTTATATCATCGACCCGGCCCGGATCATGGGGTCGCGGGCATCGGGTGACACGGGCTTCGAGCGTACTTGTCATGGCCCCAGCTTTGCGACAGTCTGCGCCCATGAGCAAGAGCCTGAAAAGAGTCCGCGCCGCCCTTGAGGCTGCCGGCGTCCCCGCCGAGATCCGTGAAACCGAACTGGCCCGCACCGCCGCCGATGCGGCCGCTGCCGTGGGATGCGAGATCGACCAGATCGCGAAATCCATCGCATTGCGGGGCGAAACCTCCGGCGATGTGGTGGTTTTCATCACGGCCGGTGGCAATCAGGTCGATCTTGCCGCCGCCACCGCCCTGGCCGGAGAACCCCTGGGCAAGGCGGATGCGGCGCTGATCCGGGCGCAGACCGGCTTTGCCATCGGCGGCGTTTCCCCGGTCGGGCACCTCAATCCCTGCCGCATGTGGTTTGACCGGCGGCTGCTGGATTTCCCCGAAATCTGGGCCGCAGCGGGCACGCCTCATCACGTTTTCCGGCTTACACCACAAGAAATGCTCCAGATTTCTGGCGCGCAAGCCGCTGATTTCCAACAGATTTCAGAGAAAATGTAAAAAGTCTTCACATACCCTCTTGTACGAATCGCGGCAATGCCCATCTTGGTTGATGTAAAAGGCATTCACATAAGACCTTTTGATCCCGAGGCCGCAGTCAGGCCTTACCACCAGAAAGGCTTGTCACATGACGACCATGACCGAAACTTCTAGCTACGGCACCCGCCAGAACTGGTTCGCCCGGACCGAGGGCTGGCTGGACGACAAGGGCAAAGGTGCCTGGATCGCCGCGATGGTGCTTGGCTTCATCTTCTTCTGGCCTGTCGGCCTCGCCCTTCTTATGTACATGATCTGGAGCAAACGCATGTTTTCCGGCCCCTCCTGCGCCAAGCGCAGCAAACGCACGATGATGACCACCCGCAACACCGGCAATGCCGCGTTCGACGCCTACAAGGCGGACACGCTGCGCCGTCTTGAGGAAGAGCAGACCAACTTCGAATCCTTCCTGGAGCGGCTGCGCGAAGCCAAGGACAAGGCCGAGTTCGACCAGTTCATGGACGAACGCGCCAAGCGCAACGACGGCCCGGCAGAGGCCTGACGCATCACGGGTCGGCCCGGACACCGGGCCGACAACCTTCCCTCTCCCGCCCCCGCCGCCTGCCGGGGGCCTTTGCCCGCCACAGGACCAGCAATGACACCCGATCCCTTCGACCAGCCGGAATTCTACGACGGCATCCTTGCAAAGCGCTTTTTTGCCTGGGTGGTGGACAGCATCCTGATTGTTGCGCTGTGCCTGCTGGTGCTGCCCTTCACCGCCTTTACCGGTGTGTTCTTTTTCCCCGCGCTGATCCTGGTGATCGGCTTCCTCTACCGGCTGGCCACCCTCGCGGGCGGCTCTGCGACCTGGGGGATGCGCCTGGTGGGGATGGAACTGCGCGACGGGCGCGACCTGCCCTTCGACGGCGGCACCGCCTTCATGCATACGCTGGGCTATACGGTTTCGGTTGCCATGGCCCCGCTGCAACTGATCTCCGTCGTGCTCATGATCACCTCCGCACGCCGGCAGGGGCTGACCGATATGCTGCTGGGCACCGTGCCGCTGAACCGGCGCACATGACACTGGGCGACTCTTTACCATTTTATTAAATGTCCCCTTGGCGCGTGACAGGACCTTGGTTATCATTTCGTCAACCAAAGGATCTCCATGCGCCACAGTCTTCCGATCACACCGCAGTTCTATGTGACCGCGCCGCAACCCTGTCCCTATCTTGAGAACAGGATGGAGCGGAAATTGTTCACGGCACTGCAGGGTGACACCGCGACAGAGCTGAATGACAGCCTGTCGGCACAGGGGTTTCGCCGCTCGCAGAATGTGCTCTACCGTCCCTCCTGCGCCGATTGCGCCTCCTGCCTTTCCGCACGGATCGACGTGACCGCTTTCAAACCCTCGAAGGGTCAGAAACGTACCCTGAAGCGCAACCGGCATCTGGTGCGCCGCGCCACCTCGCCCTGGGCGACAGAAGACCAATACGCCCTGTTCCGCCGCTATCTGGACAGCCGCCATGCGGACGGCGGCATGGCGGACATGGACATCTTCGAATTTGCCGCGATGATCGAGGAAACGCCGATCCGCAGCCGGGTGATCGAATATGTCGATCCCGAAACCGGTGAACTGGCCGGGGTCTGCCTGACCGATGTGCTGGCCGATGGCGTCAGCATGGTCTATTCCTTCTACTCTCCCGAGCTTCCCCGCAACGGGCTGGGCAATTACATCATCCTCGATCACATCGAGATCGCCCGCGCCGCGGGTCTGCCTTATGTCTACCTGGGCTACTGGGTCCCCGGCAGCCCCAAGATGGGATACAAGGCGCGCTTTTCGGGGCTGGAGATCTACCTAGGCGGTCACTGGCAGAAACTGCGCGACCCCGAAGAATTCAGGCCGGAGCAACACCCGCTGGGCAACGATCCGATTGCCGAACAGGTGGCCAATATCGCCCTGCCCGACATGGCGCGCCACCGCCGCTGACGGGCCCGGGGCCTGCCCGCTTCTTCATGCCAGCAATACTCAGAGCGCCCGGGGCAAAGCCCCCCGATGTTATGCAGGCCGTGACAAGGCCCGCCTGCAATCCATGAATCGCATGAGGGCGCCCGTGGGCGCCCTCAGATTGCTGACAAACCCGGAAACGGCTGCCGCCGGAGGTAAATCGTTCTTCTGCGCTCAGCGTTACGTTTTCGAACGAAGGGCCGCGCCCGAGCCTGGGAGGGCGCATTGAGACGCGCATTCGGAGCGCCTCCCTT
>NZ_JAPWGV010000031.1:0-70565 GCF_027213915.1 Sulfitobacter sp. G21635-S1 | reverse complement strand
GCTGGACTTCGATGCAAGCGTTGCGGCTCTGCAAAAACGGCGCAATGGGGTGAGGTAGAGTTTCCAACCCGCAACTGTACTTGCCCAAAAACGCGCTGAAAATCTGGTAATGAAGTTTATGTAAAATACGACTGTAATTTATATTAAGTGCTCGAATAATCGCCATCGACCACGCGACAAGATGTAGAAGCCGAGCAATCAATCTGTGTCAGAAGAAACTCCTTGAAGCTCTAGTTGGTAGAGGTTCTATGGTACATCAAACGCCGTTTCTCGTGTCACGGCATTCGCCAGACAAAGCTGGAAGAGTATAGTATGCTGACTAGACGACATTTCGTGATGACCACCGCCGCCCTCTTTTCTGCTCCGGTTGCCAGCCCGGTGCTGGCAAATACCTGGCCGACCGAATCGCAGAAGGTTGCCTGGGACGCACAGGTGACGCCGCCCGGCTTTGACCCGGCAACCTCGAACCCCTGGGGCTTACATCCGCGGTTTCTCCCGACCCGGGTGGCCGCGAAAGACCGGCTGACACCGGGCGACATTCATGTCGATGCGGTTGCGCGCTACCTTTATCAGATCGAGGAGGGCGGGACTGCCATGCGCTATGGCGTCGCCATTGCTCGTGGTGATCTGTACGAACCAGGTACATACACGATCAAGCGTAAAGTCAGATGGCCGCATTGGCAGCCGACGCAGAACATGATCGACCGCGACCCAGAACTCTACGCTGATATCGCCGACGGTATGGAGCCCGGACCTAAGAATGCGCTTGGGTCGCGAGCTCTCTATCTCTTTCTCGGCGACCGGGACACTTATCTCCGCATTCACGGTACGCCACAGCCGAGAAGCATTGGCGGTCGTGCAAGTTCCGGCTGCGTCAGAATGGTCATGGCGCACATAAACGAGCTTTATCCCAACGTCGATATTGGTTCGACGGCTTTCCTCTACTCGGCCGAGGACAGTGTCACTGCGGGAAGCTGAGGCCGTGTACCAAAGCACCATCGGTCAGGGAAAGTGACGGGAGTTTATCCTAGCCGGGGAGCACTTCGGATTACTGAACCCCGCTAGGCCGCCGGCGCGGTACAAATCGGATTTCCGCGAGGGGTTCGGAGCGGCACCAGGGTAACTTCCACGGGACCGTTGTGCAGATACCAGTAGCAGCCGTCTTCCGGCAAAAGGCGCGCGGACTGAAGATCCTGACCCGTTGCGGCCATAGCGACGACTGCATCCGGCAGTGGTCTGTTTTGTGCAGTGTCGGGCCCGCCAGGAATAGAAGCGGAACACGCTCCCAACAAAAACGCTGCTGGGAGAAGTAAGCCAAGATGAATTCGCATATTTAAAATTTCCGCCCTTAGAACAACTTAACCTGAGTACCAACCTCGGCTAATCCAAACAACTCTTCGATATGTTCGTTGTAGAGGCCGATGCAGCCGTTCGACGATTGTCGACCGATCTTGCGCGTGTCACCTGTGCCGTGAACGCGGTAGTACTGCCATGACAGATAAAGGGCGTGTGTTCCAAGGGGATTGTCGGGGCCAGGGCCAACGAAATCCGGCCATTCGGGATTGCGCTCCTTCATCGACGGCGTAGGTCGCCAGCTCGGGCCATCCACCTTGCGAACGATTTCGGTGTAACCGCGCCGCGTCAACTCCTCCGTAAGAGGGACGCTGGAGGGGTAAAGCTTGTAGACGTTTTCGTCTTCCGACCAGAACTGCACCGCGCGGGAGTCAATGTCGCAGAGAATCGCGCCATTCCGCAGGTTGTCAAAATGATCTTGCCAGGACGCAACCCTAAACCCGGAAATATTGCTTCGCACCGCCGGTGTCGCCAGACCCTCGTTTGTCTGTGCCACTCCCCTGCCGGTTCCGAGAACCAAGCCGCTTGCGGCGGCCCCCAGGAGCGCAGCCCTGCGCGTGACTGACATGTCGTTCGCTCGTTTCATCATGAAAACCTCAAATTTTATCTGTTTGGACTATTCTCGGACCTCCACCCACTAGAGCTTCAACAGGCTGCCACTCACAAAGCCGTGAGATCAGCTGTCCTTATGCTGTCAGAGAAACCTGCGGGTTGTGCGGAGGTAGCCTCGGTAAGCTTCCCCGTAGCGATCAATCAACCAGCGCTCTTCAGCGAAGGGCGCGAGTGCCAATGCAGTAACGCCGGTGATAATCACTGGCCACGCGAGGATCGAGGCGGAGAGCAGTCCGATCCCGATGAGGATCGCCATGTCAGCCACATACTGAGGATTGCGGGAGAACCGGTAAAGGCCACGGGTCCGCAGAACGCCTTCATCACCACTCGTCGCCGCCATCCCAAGTTGCATCACACCGGACCAGACAACGGCATTGCCCAGAACGATCAGACAAAGCCCTAGACCCCAACGTATGATCCATGGGAAGTCGAGCTCACCCCATTCTAGCAGAGCCAAAACGATGGCAGATCCGAAGCCGACGCACGTAAGTCCCCAGACGACAATCTTGTGGGCTCCTGTAGAGTGAATCGGCGGCCAGACTCGTCGCTCCGGTTGGAACATGGACCAGAGTATACCCGCGACCAGCAACAGATTGGCCGCACAACCCAGCACGAGAACCACGGTTTTGAGGTCACCCATGACCATACCTGTGTGCGTCCCGATGTTTGGTCGCTGAGCGTTCAAACTCCAGCGTTGAGTGGTCGATCCCGAATTCCTCGTCGAGGCGGGTCTTGATTGCCGTCTTGATGTTTTCGAGGTCATCCCAGCGGTCCTCGGCGATTACGACGTGGGTATCGAGCGCCGCACGATGCTCCTGCATCTGCCAGAAATGTGCGTGATGAACTTCCTCGACTCCGTCCACGTCCTCCACGGCCGCGATAACCTTGTCCGTGTCGATATCGGGCGGGCTTCCCAACATCAGGGTGCGGATCGGGCCACCGATCTCGCTGAAGGCGAGCCAGAGGATATAGGCGGCAATCCCGATGGTGATCGCCGGATCAACCCAGCGGACATCGTAGAGAAGGATGAGAACGCCACCGACGATCACGGCCACAGACGCCAGCGCATCGCTGAGGTTGTGGAGGAACAGCGCCCGGATGTTCACGCTGCCTTTCTGCATCGAATAGGTCAGCCACGCGGTGAGGGTATCGATGAACAGCGCCACACTGCCCAGGATGACCACGGTCCAACCCGCGACTTCGGGCGGATCAACAAACCGCATCGCGCCCTCATAGACCAGATAAAGGCCGATGATGATCAGCGAGGTATAATTGATAAGCGCGGCGACGATCTCGACCCTGCCATATCCGAAGGTCATTTTCGCATCGGCCGGGCGGCGCGCGATCTTGCGCGCGCCGAATGCGATGACGAGCGACGCCATGTCGGAGAAGTTGTGGATGGCATCCGCGATCAGCGCGAGGCTGCCGGATAGTATCCCGCCGACAATCTGCGCGACCGTCAGGAGGCCGTTTGCCCAGATGGCAATGGCAACCCGCCGGTCGCCTTCTTTAGGCTCCATATGGGCATGATCATGCGGCACGAGAAGCCTCCTCATGGCCGTGGTTTGGCCGGCTGAGCCCTGGAACGCTTGGCAAACGACCAGCGCGGATCGCCCTGACGCGGGCATTCATCCAATGGCGAATGAGGTGCCGATAGATCCAGTCGCGCAGGGGGCCAAACGCCTGACGATGGTGCTCATAAAACATGTCAGGATTATCGAATGTTCCAAAATCGCGGGCGATGCCGGTCTTCTGGATATATGTACTCTCCCCCGTCCATCCGACTGGCGGTGCGCTCAAGCAGTCGGTCCCGGCACCGTAGCCGCATAGGGACCGTGTCTCGGGAAACGACCGCTGCAGGGCCAACAGGAAGGGTGTGTCGAGGATGAAGCCCTCAAGATCGACCCATCCTGCCTCGGTCTCGACCTCGATCCATGAGTGGAGGATTTCTGCGGGTGCGATCGGATAGATCAGTTCAGGCACGACGCCCCGTTGCAACGCTTTGTGGATTGTGAAGCCGTGCAAGCGGCATCTTACGCCGACAGCGCGTAGAAGCGCCATCAGCAGCGTTCCCTTCGTGTTGCATTGTCCATACCTGTCGTCGAGTACTTCAGAGGCAGGAATGTCGTCGGCGCGGTTATAGCCAAAGTCGATCTCGTTTCGCACGAAGTCGTAGATTGCACCAATTCGATCATGCAACGGCAAGGTTCCCCACCCCCGGTCGGCGATCAGAGCGGCAAGTGAAGGATGCCTGAAATCCAAGAGTGGCGTCGACGAAAGCAGCGGGTCAACAGGGGTCATGAGCGTTTCCTAGAATCAACTATACAGAGATGATAGTTTCTACAGTCACTGTAGCTTCAACCTTTATCTTGTCGCGACGCGAGAGACTATTCTGGTTGGTGATTGTGAACTGCCTTGTGATGCTCGTCATGCGCGTCCCGCAGGATGCCTATGCCGCCCCACGCCGCGATGCCAGCCACCGCGACCCCGACAACGAGGTCGGGCCAGTTGCTGCCCAACCACCAAACGAGACCGCCCGCGATCAGGATGCCGCCGTTCGATGCGAAATCGTTGAGGCTGAAGGTGTTGGCGGCCCGGATGTTCACGTCCGGTTCCTTCAGTCGCCCGAGCAGCCAGATGCAGGCGAGGTTGACGACCGCAGCGATCAGCGACATTGCGATCATCAGAGTTCCGAGCGGTTCGGAACCGCCGACATAGCGCCGCCAAGCGTCAATCAGAATGCCAACCGCAAAGATCAGAAGCAATCCGCCGGATACGTTCGCGGCACCCCGCTTCCACTTCGACGACCGGGACAAGGCCAGTAGGCTGATGCCATAGACGAGGCTGTCGGATGTGTTGTCGAGACCATTGGCGATCAGGGCGCTGGAATCGCCGATAGCTCCCGTGGCGAAGAACCCCGCAGCGATTGCGAGATTGAGACCGAGAACAATCCAGAGCGTCTGGCGCTCTTTTTCATTCTTCCCGCTGAATTCGCTTTCGACCATCGAACTGGCAAACCTTCCGATTTCTAAGAAAGGGGGCAGAAACGCCCTCTTCGGATGCCGCTATCAAAAAGATATATAGAACCTCTAGCGACTGTAGATCCAAGAGAATTTATCTACGTCTCTCTCGGCACCGAAAGAATAATCGCGGCACCGATCAAACAGATAGACGTCCCTATGAAGTCCCATCTGTCAGGTCGCTGGCCCTCGACGAACCACATCCAGAGCATGGAGGCCCCGATGTAGATGCCGCCGTAGGCTGCGAAAGCGCGGCCCGCTGCGCTGGTTTCGACCTGCGCCAGCAACCAGCCGAAAAGCGCGAGCGCGAATATGCCGGGTGCGAGCCAGAGCGGTGATGCCCCAAGACGCCACCACGCCCAGATAGCGAAACACCCGCTGATCTCTGCGACAGCAGCTAGCGGATAGGCAATTGCGACGTTCAAGCCCCAATCTCGTCGTGCTCGGTCAGACATTCCGCATGGTCTCGAAGGACCTCCAGAACCTTGCACTCCGCAACGCTGTCACCGTCGCATTCGGCGACCATGCGTTTCAATTCCTTCTTAAGCGCTTGCAGACGCTTGATCCGCTGTTCGACTTGGTGGAGTTGCCGACGCGCGATCGAATCCGCCTCCGCGCAGGATTGGGACGGGTTGTCCGAGAGGTCCAGCAGCTCCCGGATGGAGTCGAGCGAAAATCCGAGCTGGCGTGAGTGCCGGATGAAAGCCAGCCGGTCGAGGTCCTTTTCAAAGTAACGGCGCTGGCCGCCTGCGGTCCTTCCGGCCTCGTTCATCAAACCGATTTCTTCGTAGTAGCGGATCGTCTGAACCTTGGTTCCGGTTCTCCGCGAGAGTGTTCCAATTGCCAGCATGTGCGATCCTTCAATCTACAAAGACTGTAGCTTACTGAAGAGACAACTCCATTGAAAAGACAAAGGTTTCACTTTGGCGTGACTTCGGACAACAAAAAGTAACTTTTCGCTTGAACCTCTATCTGCTGTAGCTTGTATCCCGCGCACAGACAAACTGAACAGGTGGGTAGCGCAAGCAATGAAGAAGGTCCGGATAGTTCTCTGGTCGGCAGTGGTTGTCGCTGCGGCGGTGTCAGCCACGCTTTGGATGACTGAACGCAATCAGGGACCGGTCGCCGCGCGTGTTGATCCTGAGGCCGAGAGTTTCACTGCGGATTTTGAGCTGACGGACCATACCGGTATGGTGCAGACCGACGAGGATTTCCGAGGGCGCTGGATGCTCGTCTTTTTCGGATTTGCGAACTGCCCCGACGTGTGTCCCATGGGGCTCGCAACCATCGCGCAGGTCATGGACGAGCTCGGCACCCAAAATTCCGCCGTCCAGCCCCTGTTCATCACGGTTGACCCGGAAAGGGATACGCCAAGTGCTCTGGCCAACTACGTTCCCCAGTTTGGTCAGGGGATCCTTGGGTTGAGCGGACCGCCGGACCAAATCGAACGCACTGCCGAGACCTTCAAGATCTACTACCAGAAGATCGAGGAAGCCTCGGCGCCCGACGGCTATACGATGGGGCATACGTCGTCCTTCCTTCTCTTCGATCCGGAAAGCGAATTTGTCCGCATCTACGAATACGACGAGGAACCCGGACTGATCGTTACTGATCTTCGCGAAAGGATCGGCGCGTGACAGCTAGCCCAGACGCAACGCCAAGCGCCGCGAGCCCGGTGGCTTTCCTCTTCGCGGCATGGTTCGTCGCCTTGTCCGCGTCGCTTGCCGTGCTCTTCATCGGAGAGGTTCTGGGGCAGACCCCCTGCAATCTGTGCTGGTTCCAGCGTGCCTTCATGTTTCCGCTCGCGATCATCCTCGGGGTGGCGGCGTGGCGCGCCGACCTCTCGATCTGGCGCTATGCCGCGCCGCTCGCGGTTCTGGGTGGTGCCGTCGCCCTTTACCATTCCCTGCTTTACGCAGGGATCGTGCCGGCGCCGATCGTCCCCTGCACGGCGTCCGGGCCATCCTGCACCGATGACGCGATGCTGATCCTTGGCCTGCCAATCCCTCTGCTCTCCCTGCTGACGTTCGGGGCAATCCTTGTCCTTCTCATTCAACTTCGACGGATATCAATATGAACCGAAAGACACTTCTGCTCGCGATACTCACTCTGGTACTGGCCGTTTTCGTGGCTGGTGTCTGGTTCGTATCGCGCCCCGATCCGACCCCGGTGGCGACAGCCGCTCCGCTGGAACAACAGGATCGTCTTGTTCGGTCCTATTCTCCCATACTCGGGCGTGAGGATGCGCCAGTGACCATCGTGGAGTTCTTCGACCCGGCCTGCGAGGCCTGCCGCGCCTTCCATCCCATCGTGAAGCAGATACTGACGCAATACCCCGACGATGTGCGCGTCGTCATGCGCTACACTCCGTTCCACGGCGAGGGGTCCGAGCTGGCAATCAAGGTGCTGGAAGCGGCCCGGTTGCAGGACGTTTTTGTTCCCGTGCTGGAAGCGCTGCTTGAAAATCAGCCCGCCTGGGCCTCTCACGGCGCTCCGGCAGCGGAGCGCATCATGGAGATCGCCGGAGCGGCGGGCTTGGACACAGAAGCCGCCGCAAATCAGATCATGTCACCCAGCATCGTCGGCGTCCTCAATCAGGACCGGGCCGACGTCGAAGCTGTCGGAATTCAGGGCACACCGACGTTCTTCGTCAACGGTAAGCCTTTGCCAGAGTTCAGTGCGGAGCAGCTCTTGTCGCTCGTCCAAGCCGAAGTCGAGGCTGCGGCAACAAACTAGAACGAACAGGAGACCCAACGTGTTCAAAACCTTCGCAAAGGCAATCCAGAGCCTGTCTGTCGCCCTTCTGATGGGCTTGCCAATGGCATCCTCAGCGCAGCAGTTGTCAGAGAACGCATCGATTGTGGTCGAGAGCCCCTGGGCGCGCGCGAGCCTTGGAATGTCGCGGCCCGGCGGGGCCTATCTGACCGTTCGGAACGAGGGCAGCGATCCGATCTCCCTTATCGGTCTTCGCGCGGAGATCTCCGGCATGGCTTCGATCCACGAAACCAGAACCAATTCTGACGGCGTCAGCAGCATGGCTCCGGCGGACGATATCGTGATCCCGCCCGGGGGTATGTTCGCCCTTGAACCCGGCGGATATCACGCCATGCTCATGCAACTGCAATCTCCGCTCGTCGAGGGGGAGACCTTTCCGCTGACCCTGCTCTTTTCCGATGGAACAGAGCTTGAAATCACCGTCCCGGTCCTTGGCATCGGCGCACGCGGCCCCGAAGGCTGATCCGGCTGATGATGAGGGTGGCCAAAATCGCAGCGATCGGGGCGGCGGCGGTCTTTGCCGCCCTGTTTGTCGGCTGGTGGCAGGTGGATGGGCCTGGCGCTGACGCCGCGCCGGGCAAGCGGTCTCTACCGCTGACTGCTATGGAATTCAGCCTGACGGATCAGGATGGTCGGGATGTCGGCCCGGAAACCCTCATCGGCGAGCCGAGTCTGGTCTTCTTCGGATTCACCTATTGCCCCGACGTTTGCCCGACGACCCTCTCGGACATTTCCGGATGGCTCGACGAGATTGGGCCGGACGCCGAAGACCTGAATACCGTTTTCATCACCGTAGATCCGGACCGCGACACGGTCGAGACCATGGCCGAGTATGTCTCGTATTTCCATCCGCAGATTCAGGGATGGACGGGCCCGCCCAACCAGATCGCCGCCATCGCCGACTGTTTCCGTGTCACCTATGAGAAGGTTGAGGGGGAAAACGGCGAATATACGATGAACCACACGGCGGGTGTTTTCTTGTTCGATGCAACAGGTCGCTTCGTCACCACCATCGACTATCACGAACCACGCGAATTCGCCGTGCCGAAGATAAGGCGCGCGATGCAGAACAGAACCGAGAGGGCAGAATCTTGAAACTGAGACATATCGTTCTGGGAACGACAATGGCCGCGGCAGCGGTCAGCACGATAGCGAGCCGGGCTTTGATCCTGGAGGCGCCGCCCGAGTACATCTTTTCCGAGGCTCCGGAAGCCTTGGACAGTCCACCCGAACCTCTCGATGGACCAGGCGTCAACGCATCTGGCGAGACGATGCCGAATATGCTTCCGGCCGCTTTTCAGCCGCCTGAGTTTCCCGCACTGGAACGGGCCGAGCCAGATAATCTGATGGCGCTTGTTCAGGCCCTCGCCACGCCGCCTTGGGAGGCGACGGTCGAGGCGGGTGACACATTGGACGTGCTTCTCTCTCTCGCGGACATGGATGCGCAAACACGGACCGAAGTCGCACTGGCACTGACGGTTGAATACGACCTGCGCCGCCTTCGACCGGGCCATCGTCTCAGCGTCGACTTTCGCCCGGACGGCACGCCATCCGTTGTGACGTTGGCTGTCGTTGACGGTGTGCGGATCGAAGTCACCCTGGACGACACCATTGCGAGTCGGACGGTAACGCCGAGCGCGTTGACAGTCGAGCGTGCGAGCCAGCTGCTGGTAAACGGGTCGATCTACGCTTCGCTGGATCGAGCAGGCGTCCCGGCCCGTTTTGCCGTCGATCTCGCACAAATCCTCGGGGAAACGGTCGACTTTCGCAGGGATCTTCAAGGCGGAGAGACCCTGAATATTCTTTGGGGTCAGACCGTCCTTCGCGATGGTTCAGAGGTCGGTCAACCGTCAATCTCCTATGCGGCCCTCGATCTGGCCGACGACCGCTTCGAAATCCTCTGGTCAGCCGAAGACAGCGGGCGGGCAACGGTCTATTTGAATGATGAAATCCTGCGGACGGTCGCGCCGCCGGTGGAAGGCGCACGACTGTCGTCGGTCTTCGGGCAGCGCAAGCATCCGATCTACGGCAATCTGCGGATGCACACAGGTGTCGATTATGCCGCCGCTGCGGGGACACCGATTGCAGCGACCGCACCCGGACGGGTCTCCTTCATCGGATGGCGGAGCGGGTATGGCCGGGTGGTCGAGATCGCGCACGGGTCAGACACAATGACCCGCTATGCGCACCTCAGCGCTGTGCCGGAGGGTCTGGCCGTCGGAAACCGCGTGGTCGCGGGCGAAACGATTGGCCAGGTCGGTGAGACAGGCACGGCGACAGCTCCGAACCTTCACTACGAAGTGCGCGTGGACGGCCGACCTATCGATCCGCTCGGGGAGGAATTGCTCGCCTCTGTGGAAAATTTCGACACTGCGGACGCCACTGAAATCCTTGAAGCGACGCGCACACGGTTCGTGACCGTTCTTCGCGAAGACACATGACTAATTTGACAGGAATTACGATGAAAAACAGGTTTCAAACCTTGGCGGCTGCGACCCTCATGATTGTTGCCGCGACGGCCGTGACCGCCCAGACCGCTATCCACGTCGGAAAGACGCGCGGCTGCGGTTGTTGCCTTGCCTGGATGGAAAAGCTGTCCGAGGCCGATTTTGCCCCTGAAGGTGAGAATATGGGCGGGGCGTTGATCCGTCTGAAGATGGATCGCGGTATTCCCGTCGATATGTTCTCCTGTCACACGGCGACCGTCGAAGGCTACACCATCGAGGGTCACGTTCCGCCAGCCGATATTACTCGACTGCTTGAAGAACGTCCCGATGCCATAGGCCTGGCCGTGCCCGGCATGCCCATCGGCTCGCCCGGCATGGATTTCGGCGACGCTGCCGAAGCCTACGATGTCTTTCTGGTGAAATCCGACGGCTCCACTGAGATCTTTTCGTCCTATCCGGCGAGTTAAAGTGGAGCAAATCACAACACTCTCACCAGTCGCACTGGGCTTTCTAGGCAGCCTGGCCGCCGGTCTCATGACCGCCGTCGGGGCGACGCCCGTGCTTCTCGGCAAGACCCCTTCACGCAAATGGCGCGATATTTCGCTCGGCTTTGCCGCCGGGGTCATGCTTGCCGCGTCTTTCTTTTCTCTCATTATACCGGCACTCGACGCAGCGGAGGGCCGATACGGGGATGGCGCGATACCGGCGCTGATCGTCTGTGCTGCGATCCTGATGGGCATGGGCGCGGTCGCCATGATGAACGAAATGATCCCGCATGAGCATTTCAGCAGCGGGCGCGAAGGCCCGGAGGCGGTCTCGCTGCGCCGTGTCTGGCTCTTCATCATCGCCATCACGATCCACAATGCGCCGGAGGGTTTGGCCGTCGGCGTTGCGTTCGGAGCTGATGGTTTTACAGGCGGATTTCCCGTCGCTCTCGGGATCGGATTGCAGAATGCGCCTGAAGGGCTGGCTGTTGCAGTCGCCCTACTGGGCGAGCGATACTCGGCGGGCCGCGCCTTTGGCATTGCGGCACTGACCGGTCTGGTCGAACCCGTCACAGGTTTTCTCGGTGCCGCGGTGATCGTCGTGGCGCAGCCTCTCCTGCCCTGGGGTCTGGCTTTTGCGGCGGGTGCGATGCTTTACGTCATCAGTCACGAGATCATCCCGGAAACCCATCGCAGCGGCCACCAGAAGCAGGCGACGACCGGGCTCGCGATCGGGCTCGTCGTCATGCTGTTCCTCGATGTCTGGTTGGGGTGATCCATGGCAACTCGTTCCATCGGCATTTGTACAGCTGTCGCGGCGCTCGCCGCCGATCAGGCATCGAAGGCGTTCGTGCTTGCGAACGCAGAAGCGCTCGCCACCGGCGTCGCTGTATTCCCCGGCTTTAACCTGATCTTCCACCGCAACTACGGCGTGACCTTTGGGTTCTTTCAAAATGTGCCGTGGTGGGTCCTTGCATTGGTCGCCACCGCCGTCGTTCTGTTCCTCGTCGTTTCACTGATCCGGGCAACGCAGGCAGCCGAGGCGGTTGCCTACGGCATGGTGATCGGCGGCGCTCTTGGGAATATCGTGGACCGTCTTCGCTTTGGAGGGGTGACCGATTTTCTGGATTTCTATCTCGGAACGGCGCATTGGCCAGCGTTCAACCTTGCGGATGTCTTCGTGGTCTGCGGCGTCGGGATTTTGCTGATCTTCTCGGGGCGCGAAAAGGTCGCTGCGTCCGAAACCTCAAGATAGATCTCGGTGATTTCAATCGGCATCACTGTTCTCCGCATTTCCGGAATGTCAGGTATCATCCTCACATTCTGTGCATTCGGCCTCGGCGCTTTGGCGGTTCTCGCTCTGCCACCATTCTCGATGCCGGTGCTTTTGCCCGTCGCGTTTGGCGCGCTGTATCTCCTCACGGTCGGAGAGAGCCGCATGCGGGCCGGACTTGCCGGATGGGCGTTCGGCGTTGGCTACTTCCTGTTCGGATTGTCCTGGATCGCGGAGAGCTTTTTCGTCGACCCGGAGCGGCTCGCCTGGATGGCCGTTCCTGCGGTGGCTGGACTGGCCGCCGGCCTTGCGCTGTTCCCAGCGGCGGCAATGGCAGCGTTCGCATGGAGCAGGACGAAAGGTGTCTCCGGCGCATTGATCTTCGCGGTCTGCTGGTCGGTTTCGGAATGGCTGCGCGGCACCATGCTGACAGGCTTCCCCTGGAACCTTATTGCCTACACGTGGGCCGACTACGATATTCCACGCCAAATGGCCGCATGGGTTGGCAGCTACGGACTTGGCCTCCTCACAGTTCTGCTGTCGGTCCTGCCCGTAACGCTCCTCATGCGGAATCGTCGGCAAAATGCGTTCGCCGCATTTGTTTTCATGTCGGTGGTGGGGGGTGCCGGAACCCTCGGTACGGTTCGCCTTATGGCCACCACACCGCCAACAGACACAACCGTCAGGACCGTTCAGGGAAACATTCTTCAGACGGAGAAATGGGACCCCGCGTTCCGCGACCGGAACATATCCCGCTATCTGGACCTGTCCGCGCAGTCTGGCAGCTTCGACGTCCTTCTCTGGCCTGAAAGTGCATTTCCCGGTTATCTTGATGAGAATCCTGAAATGTTGGATCAAATTGCCGAACGTCTGCCTGAGGGCCGTGTTCTTCTGACCGGTGCGCAGACGCGCGAGTCGGCCGGCACTGGCACACGCTATAGAAATTCGATCCTCGCGGTCGATCAGACCGGACGGATCGTCACGAGATACGCCAAGCATCATCTCGTGCCGTTCGGGGAATACGTTCCCCTGCGGGGTTTTCTTCCGCTCCAGCGACTGACAATTGGGCTTGGGGACTTCACTCCCGGTCCCGGCCCTCAGACCGTTGAGCTACCCGGTTTATCTCCGGTCGGCCTTTCGATCTGCTACGAGGCGATTTTTCCGGGACGTGTCGTAGACGCCGCTTCGCGTCCGGACTGGATATTCAACGCCACCAATGACGCTTGGTTCGGTGCGTCTCTCGGTCCCCGGCAACATCTGGCCTCTGCCAGGATGCGCGCGGTCGAAGAGGGGCTGCCGATGGTTCGCGCGGCCAACACGGGCATTTCAGCAGTTATCGATGGGTACGGCCGCATCGTCGCCCGCCTTGGGCTGGATGAGACCGGCTTCTTGGACGCCCGCTTGCCAGCTGCGCTCCCGGCCACGTCATTCGCGAAATACGGGCAGATGATGTTCCTGCTCGTTTTGGCAGCGTGCATCGCGGGTGCCATTGGGTTGACTATTGGAAAGGAAAAGGCACCGTGATCGTGATCTTCGGAGCATTGGCCGGCGCCGCATGGGGCGGATATCTCGCCAAGAAGCGTGGCGGCAACAGGCTGGACATCGCCCAGTACGCGGCAAGTTCCGCGATCGCATTCGGACTCCTGGCGTTGTTCGCCTCGATCGTTCTTGCACGGGTTCTATGAACCGCCGTCCAAGGCCGGATAGGCGCTAGGCGAATATGTCGATTGGCGTCCCGTCCCGCACCATCGCGTAGATATCCTCAATTTCGCGGTCCGACACCGCGATGCAACCCGCCGTCCAGTCTGGCTTGATCGCGTCGATCCCGGGTCGTGGCCCGCCATGGATGAAAATGTCGCCGCCTGGCTCACGTCCCTGTGCAGCGGCGAAGGCGATATCGGCCTCGTTCGGATAAGAGATTCCGATGGAGAGATGGAACAGACTGTCGGGATTGCGTCGGTCGACGGTATAAGCCCCTTCGGGCGTTTTCCCGTCACCCTCGAACCGCTTGGGCCCCTCGGGCGCGAAACCGAGGTCTATCCTGTAGGCTTTCAGGACCGAGGTATTGTCGAACAGGAACAGGTTCCGGTCACCTTTGAACATCTGCAACCGGGTGACCTCGGGCCCCTCGTAGGTTCGGAATTTGCTGGCGCACCCTGCAAGGCCAAGTGCAAGTCCGCCCAAGAGTGCCGTTCGTCGTGTCGTTTTCATCATGTCGTCCGCTCGATCTTTTTACCTGTCCACTCATATCGGTATCGGTATGCCTGATCAATCAATGGCCGTGGGCTAGGGCTCCCTGCGCCATCTTCTCTCCCACTTGCTCTCCCCCGGACCCGTCCGGCCGGTCCTTCTTGGCCCGGAGCAGCCTGAGCGCGTTGGCGACTACCAGTAGCGAAACGCCGACATCCGCAGCGATGGCACCCCACATTGTTGCCATGCCGAACGCTGTCAGCCCGACGAACAGCGCCTTCGTCGCAAGCGCAATTGCGATGTTCTGATGGATGACGTTCATGGTGCGGCGCGAATGCCCGATCAGCCATGGCACCTTGGCGATGTCGTCCGTCATCAGCGCGATATCGGCGGTCTCAATGGCGGCATCCGATCCGACCGCACCCATGGCGATGGCGAAATGCGCCCGCGCCATGGCAGGTGCATCGTTCACACCGTCGCCAATCATTGCCACGACATCATAGTTGGCAACGAGTTCCTCGATTGCCGTCACTTTGTCTTCGGGCAGCAGTTCCGCGCGCACCTCGTCAATGCCGACTTCCGCCGCCACGGCGCGCGCCGTGCGTTCATTGTCGCCGGTCAGCATGATGATCTTTTTTACGCCCTGGGCATGCAGGCGTGCCACGACCACCTTCGCATCCGGGCGGATGCGGTCGCGCAGTTCGATCAGGCCCAGCAGGCGGTCCGCGGAGCCTACGGCAACGAGTGTGCTGCCAGCCCCTTCGATCCGTTCCAGCAGGTCGCGGGGGATCGCTTCGCCAAGCCCCTTCTCGGTCGCAAATCGATCCGAGCCGAGCCAGACGGGCTGACCCTCCCAGGTTCCCTCGACACCGCGGCCCGGCACCGTTTTGGTGTCGGTAGCCGCCGACTGCTTCAACCCGTCGCGTTCGCCGCGCGCCAGGATGGCCCGCGCCAGAGGATGCGAAGAGCGGGCTTCCAACGCGACAGCGGCGCTCAGAAGGTCGCGTTCGACCGTGCCGCCTAAAGGATGCAGGCCCGCGACCTCCGGTTCTCCCATGGTGATCGTCCCGGTCTTGTCCATTGCCAGAGCTGTCAGGCGTGACGGAGCCTCCACATAGGCACCGCCCTTGATCAGCACGCCATTGCGTGCCGAGGCCGCGAGCGAAGCGACGATGGAGACCGGCGTAGAAATCACGAGCGCACAGGGGCAAGCGATTACCAGAAGAACCAGCGCATTGTAGAACCAGTAATTCCATGCCCCCGCGAACAGCAGCGGCGGAACGACGGCGATTAGAATCGCCAGCGCCATCACGATGGGCGTGTAGATGCGGGCGAATTTCGTGACCCATTGCTCCACCTCGGCCCGGCGCGAATGCGCATCGCCTACCATGCGGATGATTTTCGATAGCACGGTATCGCCTGCGGCCTTGGTGGCCCTGACCGTCAGCGTGCCATCACCGTTGATCGTCCCTGCATAGACTTCGTCGCCAGTTTCCTTGGCGACCAGTGCGCTTTCCCCTGTAATCGGAGCCTGATCGACATCGCCGCGACCCTCGGTCACCTCTCCGTCGAGCGGGATGCGGTCTCCGCCGCGCACTACGAAGCGGTCACCGATCGCAACCTGAGCCGCAGGAACATCGGTCTCCGATCCGTCGGCGCGAATGACGCGCGCCGTGGGTGGTGCCAGGTCCAACAGGGCCGAGACCGCGTTGCGCGCACGCCCCACGCTCCAGGATTCGAGAGCGAGGGACAGAGCAAAGAAGAATGCGACCGTCGCCGCCTCGAAAAACTCGCCCAGCCCGATCGCACCGGCTACGGCAACGATCATCAGGAGGTTCATGTCAGGCGACAATCTACGCGCGGCGGACCATGCTTTGGGGGCGACCAGCCAGGCTCCGAACACCACCGCCAGCATGAACAGCCCCATCTCGACCAGAGGCATAGACGTCTCGCCATGACCGGAGAAGAGCCGCAGCGCGCCGCCCGCCCCCGTCTCGACGATGTGGTAAAGGAACCCCGCGGCCCAGAAGCCGCCGCTGAGTCCGGTGAAGAGGCGTTGACGTGCGAAATGCGCCGCCTGATCCGCTTCGGCGCTTTCGGCATCCCACATCTTCGCGCTCATACCGGTCGAGCCGACGATCTTGATGATCTTATCGTCGCTGAGCGGTTTGGCGCTTTTGAGGATGGTCATGCGCCCGTTGATCACATCGAAGGCCAGATGCTCGCTGCCGCCGACTTCCGGCCCGACGACCTTGTTCAGGATCGCGACCTCTTCCGCACAATCCAGCCCGTTAACGCGAAAACTGCGTCCGGAGGATGGTGGAGGTGCTGCCACCTGCGCGGTGTCTTCGGCCGTCTGGCCACAGCAAGCCTTTGTGTCTTTGCGATCATCCTGATGACCGTGCGGATGCGTGTCTGGACCGTCGTGGGACATGGGAAACCTCTGAGAATAAGCGTTGAGCCAAAGATAGGAGCTTCAGTTGCTAGAGGTTCAAGAAGTTTCTTGGGATGTTCTGTGATTAAGGCCATCACAATCAGCACTGTACCTCCTCTGAACTGTTCGGGCGCGACAGCGAGGCGATTGGACTTGACCTTCCATCTACGGGAAGCACTATTTGCGGTCCCAGTGTAGTTTTTGAAAGGCTGGGAAATGGATCAGATAGTAGGCAAGGATGCGTCAGAGCGGTCGTCGGATCATGCCGTGGATCCGGTGTGCGGCATGTCCGTCACAATTTCTCCGGACGCACGCCGTGCAGATTATGACGGTGAAATTTTCTATTTCTGCTCCGACAAGTGCCATACCAAGTTCAAGGCTGATCCAGTTTACTACGCCTCTGGCAAGGCATCGGATCGTCGCATGACGTCACAAGCAGGCGCGCAGTATACATGCCCGATGCACCCTGATATCGTACGTGATGAACCCGGATCTTGCCCGATCTGTGGCATGGCGCTGGAACCGATGTTACCGTCGGATGAACCCAGTCAGGAACTGACCGACTTCACCCGCCGCATGTGGATCAGTGCCGCCGCGGCCGTTCCCCTGGTCATCCTAACCATGGGGGAGTTGGTCGGTCTGCCCGTCCGAGACTGGATCGGGCATCAACTGGCGACCTATGTCGAGTTCGCGTTGGCGACACCAATCGTCCTATGGGCGGCGAAACCCTTCTTCGAGCGGGGATGGGCGTCGATCATGAACCGCTCGCCCAACATGTGGACACTGATCGCCATCGGTGTCGGTGCGGCCTACATCTATTCGCTGGTGGCTACGTTCCTTCCGGGCGTGTTTCCGGAGGTCTACCGGATGGGCGCGGGCGTCGGCACCTACTTTGAGGCCGCCGTTGTCATCATCACCCTGATTTTTGTCGGGCAGGTTCTGGAGCTGAGGGCGCGGGAACGGACCGGCGATGCCATTCGGGCACTACTCGACCTGGCCCCGAAAACCGCGCGACGTATCCTGCCCGACGGCACAGAGTATGACGCGCCGCTGGAAAACATCGTTGAGGGGGATCGTCTGCGGGTCCGCCCAGGCGACGCGATCCCCGTCGACGCCACGGTCATGGACGGTACGTCGTCCATCGACGAGAGCATGATCACCGGCGAACCCCTGCCGGTCGAAAAAGGTCCCGGCGATACCGTCACCGGCGGCACGATCAACAAGAACGGATCCCTTGTCATCGAGGCCGCGCGCGTGGGTGCCGACACGATGCTGAGCCAGATCGTCGAGATGGTTTCGAACGCGCGTAGGTCCCGCGCGCCGATTCAGGGTCTTGCCGACAAGGTCTCATCCTACTTCGTGCCGACCGTTGTCCTGATCGCGCTGCTCGCATTCGTCGCGTGGCTGAGCTTCGGACCCGAACCTGCTCTGGTCTTTGCCATTGCCTCGGCGGTGTCGGTGCTGATCATCGCCTGCCCCTGTGCTCTGGGTCTGGCGACCCCGATTTCGATCACGACGGCCGCGGGGCGCGGTGCACAGGCGGGTGTGCTGATCAAGGACGCCGAAGCTCTGGAACGCATGGCCAAGGTCGATACGCTGATCGTGGACAAGACGGGTACCCTGACCGAGGGGAAGCCGAAGCTGACCGATGTGGCCGCTCTGGGCGACGAAAGCGAGGAAACCATTCTAACCCTAGCTGCCGCCCTGGAAAAAGGCTCGGAGCACCCGTTGGCGGAGGCCATCGTGGAGGGTGCGAAGGAGAAGGGTATTAAGGTCGGCAATGCCGAAAACTTCGAGGCGGTGACCGGAAAAGGCGTGCGCGGAACTGTCTTGGGGCGGGCTGTCGCACTTGGAAATACCGCAATGATGCGCGACATGTCTCTCGACACATCTGCGGCGGAGGAAGCGGCAGATGTTCTACGGGCCGAGGGTAAGACCGCCATGTTCGTAGCCATTGAAGGTAAGCTGTCCGGCATCGTCGCAGTGGCCGACCCGATCAAGGAGTCGACTGCCGAAGCCATCAAGGTGCTGCACGAGGCAGGTCTGCGGATCATCATGGCGACAGGTGACAACGAACGCACCGCCAGGGCCGTGGCGCAGCGGCTTGGAATCGACGAGGTTCGGGCCGGCGTTCTGCCGGAAGATAAGAAGGCGCTGGTGGACGAGCTGCACGCCGAAGGCAGAAAGGTCGCGATGGCGGGTGATGGTGTCAACGACGCGCCAGCCCTGGCCGCTGCGGACGTCGGCCTTGCCATGGGTACGGGCGCGGACGTGGCGGTTGAAAGTGCGGGCATCACGCTGTTGCGCGGGGATCTGAACGGCATCGTCAAGGCGCGGACACTGGCGGTGGCGACGATCCGCAACATTCGCCAGAACCTGTTCTGGGCGTTTGCCTATAACACGCTCGGTGTTCCAATCGCGGCAGGGGTCCTCTACCCGGTCTTCGGCCTATTAATGTCACCAATGATCGCCGCAGCCGCGATGAGCCTTTCTTCAGTCTCGGTCATCGCAAACGCTCTCAGGCTGAGGCGATTGAAGCTTTAGCGGGTCCGCGATTTGAACGTGAAGTCGGTCAATTATCCATTTCAGCAAAACGTGTATTGCTGGTCTGTCAGAAATCCAACATAGCTGACCGATGATACTCAAAACGCGCCTTTTTCTGCTTACTCTTTTGATTGGCGTTGTTCTGGCGCAAATCGGCCATGCGTCCATTTCAAGCGTGGATTCAGGGTCTTCGATGGTCATGCAAAGCGATTGCTGTCCAGATGACTGCCCGGACATGCCGGAATGCGATGCTGCTTGCATTTCGACGATGCAATGTCGGGTAGCCCCGATTGTGCTGGGGCTGGAACGAGCAACTCTAGCGAGCTTGCGGGGCCCCGGAAGCGCAGAGTTCTCACGGGCCGAGGCGGCAGCCCACCGACAACATGCGGACATTGGGCTTCAAAGACCGCCCAAGGCATGACGGGTCAGGTGCCTTTCGCACCAAAATCCACGCGCCGATGTAACGTATAGACTCAGGGTCGATACGATGGCTGGCGTTCCTGTTGCCCGTCAAAATAGGCGTATCATGCTCCGCTATATCCCCACCTTTCTTGCGACCCTCGTGGTCGCGACCCAGCTCTCCGTGCCGATGGCACAGGCGGCTGCATCTGATTACAACCTCGTTCTCATCGAAACGACCTATCCCTTCGGAGACGGCGCGGTTCTGGAGCTTCGTCTGATTGATACCCGGACCAATGCGCCCGTCGAAGGCGCCGTCATCTTTGCTACAAGGCTGGATATGGAGCCGGACGGCATGGAGACGATGACTTCGACAGTCGTGGCGCTGCCTGGCAAAGAGCCGGGTCTATATCGTTTTTCCGCCGATCTGACGATGGACGGAAACTGGCGGTTTTCCGTTGCGGCCAAGGTGCAGGGCGAACCTGAAACTGTTCAGGCGCAAATCGTGCTCGAGGTGCTGCCATGAGCGTCTTTGGCAAATTAGTGCTTATCGGCGTGGTTGGCGGCGCGGCTGGATGGGCGGGCCTCGCGGCAGGCGTCAAGGGTTGGACGCCTGCTATGCTGGCAAATGTGGCGCAGACGAAATTCACCGCGCTGATGGGACGGCAAGCTGAAGCAATGCCAGCCGCAACCCGAACGCCGACAGGCCCGGTCATCTACTACCGACACCCTGACGGTCTCGCCGAATGGTCCGCTACGCCGACCGAGACTGCCGATGGAAAGTCCTTTTTACCGGTCCTGGCGAGCGAAGACGTATCGTTTGATCCAGAGGCGATCACGCCCCTAGAGGCAGAGAGTGTCGAACGAACCCTACTCTACTACCGCCACCCGATGGGCCTGCCTGATACGTCGCCGGTGCCAAAGCTGGATTCCATGGGGATGGACTACCTGCCCGTCTATGCCGACGAGGCAAGCGATGCCGGATCAGTGACCGTATCTCCCGGCAAGCTGCAACGCACGGGCGTGCGTACGTCAATTGCGGTGTTTGATCCCATGGCAACAACGGTGCGTGCGCCGGGGATCGTCGCGCTGGACGACCGTCGAGTCAGCGTCATTTCATTGCGTGCGGATGCGTTCATCGAAGAAGTTGAGGATGTAACGACCGGATCAATCGTTGAAGCAGGCGAACCGCTGGCGATGCTCTATTCTCCGGATATCGTCTCGGCGGCCGCACAGTATGTTTCGGACCTGCGAAGTGGTGAAGGGCGCGTGGAAGGCAGCCGTCAAAGGCTGGCAAACCTGGGTGTTCCCGTGTCAGTGATCGACAAGATCGCGGCGGAAAGGCGTACGCCGGTGCAAATCAGCCTGATGGCACCGCGGTCGGGCGTGGTTCTGGAACGAATGGCCGTCGAAGGCATGATGTCCGAGGCTGGAGAAACGCTGTTTCGTATTGCCGATACATCGGTTGTCTGGGTCATCGCGGACGTGCCGGAATCTGCGCTCGCGGGTCTTTCGGATGGAAACGCTGCGACGATCACCTTTCCAGGCCTGCCGGGCGAGACCTTCAGCGGCGTTATCGACAAGATCTACCCTGAGGTCGATATGCAGACCCGGACGGCACGCGTCCGCGTCGACCTGTCCAACCCTGAGGGTCGCTTGCTTGTCAACATGTTCGCTGATGTGGCTTTGGCGACGGGCGACGGTGCGCCCGTGGTGCAGGTGCCGGAAACGGCGGTGATCGACACCGGCGACCGTCAGGTGGTGATCAGAGATCTGGGGGAGGGGAAATTCGCTCCGCAGGATGTGGTGCTGGGGCGGCAGGCAGCTGGGATGGTGGAAATCCTTGAAGGCATTGTGGAGGGCGACCGCATTGTCACCACCTCTACCTTTTTGATCGACGCGGAAAGCAACCTGAATGCAGCCCTGGCTGCGCTGACTGCCCCGGAGGCAGGCGAATGATCTCGCGTGTCATTGAATGGTCCGCCCGCAACCTTGTTCTCGTGTTCTTCGCCACGGCCCTGATCATCGCCGCAGGGGTCTGGTCACTGCGCAACTTGCCGATCGACGCTATTCCCGATTTGTCAGACGTGCAGGTGATCGTGCTGACCGATTATCCGGGCCAGGCTCCGCAGGTCGTCGAGGATCAGGTCACCTATCCGCTGACTTCGGCGATGCTTACGGTGCCGCGATCCCGCGTCGTGCGCGGGTTTTCGTTCTTCGGCATTTCCTTTGTCTACATTATCTTCGAGGACGGTGTGGACCCCTATTGGGCACGGTCCCGCGTTCTGGAATACCTCAACGCCGCCGCCGCTCGGCTGCCCGACGGCGTGACGCCCACGCTTGGGCCTGATGCGACCGGGGTTGGCTGGGTTTACCAATACGCGATCACCGGGGAAAATCTGTCGCTGGCGGAATTGCGGTCGTTGCAGGATTGGGTCGTCCGATATGGTGCAAGCCGCGCCGAGGGCGTGTCCGAAGTGGCCAGCGTCGGCGGCTTCGTCAAGCAATACTCGGTCACTCTGGATCCGGTGCGGATGCGGGCGCAGGGGATCACTCTGTCCGATATCGGCAAGGCGATCTCTGAAAGCAACATGGACACCGGCGGGCGCACGGTCGAACTGTCCGAGTTTGAATTCATGGTGCGCGGGCGGGGCTATCTGGCGGGAACCGAGGATATCGGCAACATCACCCTGCGCAGTATCGGCGGGGTGCCGATCAACCTGAAAGATGTCGCGCGGGTCGAAATCGTCCCCAATGAACGCCGCGGCATCGCCGAGTTGAACGGTGAGGGCGAGGTCGCCAGTGGCATCGTGCTGCAACGGGTGGGTGCCAATGCACTGGATGTGATCGAAAACGCCAAATCAGAACTGGGCGTGGTGGCTCAAAGCCTGCCTGACGGGGTCGACATCGTACCGGTCTATGACAGGTCCAACCTGATCCTGTCGGCGATCAAGACGCTGAAAACCACGCTTCTCGAAGAAAGTCTCGTCGTGGCCGGAGTCACGATCATTTTTCTGCTGCACGTCCGCTCTGCCCTTGTGGCTATTATCATGCTGCCGGTGGGTCTGCTGATGGCGTTCACCGCAATGAAATTTCTCGGGATCGGTGCCAACATCATGAGCCTTGGCGGCATTGCGATTGCCATCGGCGCGATGATCGACGCCGCCATCGTGATGATCGAGAACGCGCACAAGCATCTGGAACGTGCCGCCCCCGACAAGCCCCGCATCGAGGTGCTGATCGAAGCCGCAAGCGAGGTCGGCCCGGCGCTGTTCTTTAGTCTGCTGATCATTACCGTGTCTTTCCTGCCGATCTTTGCATTGGAAGGACAGGAGGGACGCATGTTCGGCCCCCTGGCCTATACCAAGACATTTTCGATGACGGCGGCTGCTTTCCTGTCGGTGACGCTGGTGCCTGCGCTGATGGTGGTCTTCGTGCGCGGCCGGATCATCCCTGAACACAGGAATCCGGTGAATCGCGCGCTGATCGCCGTCTACCGCCCGATCATCCGCGCGGTGCTGAAGGCCAAAAGCCTCACCATCATCGTGGCGCTGTTCGCCTTGATCGTTACGATCTGGCCCGCGCGGCAGCTGGGGTCGGAGTTCATGCCTGTCCTGAACGAGGGCACCTTGATGTATATGCCGACGACTTTGCCCGGCTTGTCTGTGACGAAGGCGGCAGAGTTGATGCAAACACAGGACCGCATCATCAAGACCTTCCCCGATGTGCTGTCGGTGTTCGGCAAGGCGGGACGTGCATTGACTGCCACAGACCCCGCGCCAACTGAAATGTTCGAAACCATCATCCAGCTACGACCCGAGGCAGAGTGGCGCCCCGGTGTCACCACCGAAAGCCTGCGGCAGGAAATGGACGCCGCGCTGCAATTTCCCGGCGTATCGAACGCCTGGACCATGCCGATCCGCGCCCGGATCGACATGCTATCCACCGGTATCCGCACGCCGGTGGGCATCAAGGTTTATGGCACGAGTCTGACCGAGATGGAAAAGGTCGCCCGCGAGGTCGAAGCCGTGGTACGCACGGTGCCCGGAACGACCAGCGCCTATGCCGAACGGGTGATCGGCGGCTATTACCTCGACATCACCCCGGACCGTACGGCGCTTGGCCGCTACGGCCTGTCGGTGCAGGATGTGCAAGAGGTGATCGGCATGGCCCTGGGAGCCAAGGCGATCACGCAGACCGTCGAGGGCCGCGAGCGCTACGACGTCGCTGTGCGTTATCCGGCGACCCTGAGGTCAGATCCGGAGGCCATCGGGCGTGAGGTTCAGGTTGCACTGCCGGACGGAGGCACCATTCCGCTGGGAGATGTGGCCACCATCGAACGCACCCGTGGCGCCACTTCGATCCGGACCGAAAACGGACAGCTTGCCGTCTATATCTTCGTCGATATCATCGGACGCGATCTAGGCGGCTACGTGGCGGAAGCTCAAGCGGCAGTCGCGACCTCCGTCACCCTGCCACCTGGCTATTCCCTGGGCTGGAGCGGCCAGTTCGAATATCTTGAACGTGCGAAACAGCGGCTGGCCACCGTTGTGCCGCTGACACTGGCGCTGATCTTCCTGCTGCTTTACCTAAACTTCCGCCGCCTGACGGAAACCTTGATCGTGATGCTGTCGCTGCCCTTCGCTTTGGTAGGTGGCATCTGGCTCATGTGGTTCATGGGCTTCAATATGTCAGTTGCGGTGGCCGTCGGGTTTATCGCGCTGGCCGGGGTGGCGGCTGAAACCGGGGTGATCATGTTGATCTATCTCGATCAGGCGTTGAATGAAGCGCGTGACCGCGCGGACGGTCGGGACCTGACCCGCGACGAACTTTACGCCGCGATCATGGTGGGTGCAGTAGATCGAGTGCGCCCCAAGATGATGACGGTTGTAGCGATCATGGCGGGCCTGATGCCGATCCTTTGGGCGCACGGCACAGGCTCTGAAATCATGCAGCGCATCGCCGTCCCGATGATCGGCGGGATGGTGTCGTCCACCTTACTGACCCTGATCGTGATTCCGGCGGTCTACGGTATCATCAAGGGCTGGAGCCTGAAGAAAACTGTCGCCGCGGATCATTGGCCTCTCGACCGGGCCGCAGAGCAGGTGTAGCGGAATTAAGGAAGAACGGGCACATTCAAATGGTCGCTGCAATTCATGGCGCCAGCGCAACTTCGACCACGCGGACTGTGGTGCTTCTGTCTGAAGCTCCTGTCGGTTGGGTCCAGGCCACAAATGCACCGGCTTCTCCGCGTGTCATTCGCGGAAAGCCGACCGATCCAGCACCCCGATTGACGTAGAGAGCCTGGGGCGCGGCGCATCCGGTACCACGGGATACATGGCACAGAACGATCGCCTCACCGCCACTCACATATTCCATCCAGAGTGCCAAAACGCTTCCATCCAGCATTTGCAGAACATCGACCCGACCCGAGGCCGCGCCGAGGTCGAGGCGGAGCGGTTCGTCGAAATGCATTCCTCCATCGTCCGAAAAGGCAATACGAACCCTCGGTTCGTCTGATGCTGCAGTAAACCAGATGACGGTTGCCTTGTCGCCGATCGCATCAATGGCTGGGCCATTTACGGGGCAGCCGGCAATTTCCCATCCGTCGTTGTGAACAGTGAGGGGTTGCGTCCATTCCCCTCCGATAGATCGGACAATCGAAATATCGCGGATTTCCTCGGCGGTTCGATCACGATAGACCGCCACGATATCGCCCGAGGCGGTCCGCGCTGCGGACGTCTGACAACAAGTACAAGCGCGCGCGTCCAACAGGCTTTCTGGCTTCATCGCTCCGTCAGAGTCGACCTGTCGCGCGCGCAGCTGCATCGCATTCTCGAAGCTTTCGCCTTCTGTCTGATTGTCATACTCCCGGCCATCCAGCCACAGCGCCGTCAACCCGCCAAACTGATCGGGAATTAACGAAACAAAACCGTGCTCGCGTTGAGATCTGTCATCGTGCGGAATAAGCGGTTCCGTCCAGCTTCTGCCCTCATCCATGGAAAAAGCGATATTGACGTCATACTGGTAGTCACCTTCCCCATTCAGTTTCAGCCATTGTGCCGCCAGTCCACCATCGGCCAGTACCGCTACCGATGGGAAATCGGCCCAGTTGATGTAAATCTTTGACGATTTATGAATTGTGCGAGCGTCCGACCACTCACTGCCATCGAGTATGGCCATGCGAACTTCCGCTTCGGCTCCGTTTTCTTCTGTCCAGCTCAATATGATCCGGCCATCCGGCAAGGTTGCAAGTGATGGTTCACGGGCACTGATGCCGACCGGTGCTGCACGGTCGGTCAATCTGAAGAGGGCGGTTTCCTCGGCATGAGTTGCAGGGAAAGAACTGAAAAATGCAGCAAGGATCAGGATCGATGCAGCGAGACACTTACTCATACAGAGAATTATCCCCACTAGTCGTGGCCATGTTGCGGCGAACCCATTGGTAGTTGATCGGGAACCAAATCCCACCCTTTTGTCCGTCGAAACGGCTCAGTTTATCCCGTTGGCACGCTGCAATACACGAATGTAAGCCACGATATCGAGAATATCTGATCGCGTCACGCCTTCAACCGCTGGCATGTTACCAAATTTCCAATGATGCGCCCGAACTCCATTTTGCGCCGCGAGGACAAACGCCATGTCGCCGTGGTGGCTCGGTTCATAGATTTTGTGAACAAGCGGTGGAGCGATGCCATCCTGGCCTTGCCCGTTCAGGCCGTGGCAGGCGGCACATACCGCATCATAAGCGCTTGCGCCGATTTGCTCCTGCTCTGTAAAACTGGAGGGCAAATTGACGGCTGCAAGTGCGCCTGCGGGAAGCGCCATGCTTTCGCCGGTTTGGGTGCCCGTTTGGGAGTCGGTCTGCTGCTTGAAATACCATCCCGCCGCAGCAACGGCGACCAGAGCAAAAAATATCGCTGCACATCTCATTCTATCAGACTCCTTCATGATGTTGCGATCGCCCCCTGTCTCTTCACAGACAAAGCCGGGTAACTCAGTGTAGCTTCCTCGAATTGGCTGACCTCTTCCAGCTTGGGGTTGTCTGCCTGAGCTTTCCCCGATCGCTGAATCGATCCAGTGAAAAAGGTCGTGATTTCCTGGTACCGGATCCGCGTGTCTTCCAGCGTCTGATAGTAACTGAAGAGCTCTTTCAGCGGTGCCGAGAAGTCCTTGTGTGCTGCCAGGACGGCCACCAACGCGCCGAGTGTAATGCGACCTTCGATGACAAAATATCCACCCAAAGAGTAGAATAGGAATGGCGTCAGCGCGGTCAGAAAATTGTTGAGGGCCTTGATGAAGAACTTCAGGCGGAAGATCTTCCTGCGCACGTGCTCAAGCTCTCTGAAGCTTGCACTCGCTGGGAGCAGCCCGGCAGGATTGACCTGACGTTCGCGCAATTGATCGCTCAGCTGCCTGCCAAGCTGTCGGACTTCCTTGATCCTGGTGCGCGAAAGCGCGTTGACCCGGCGCTGCAGCTTGGGCAGCAGCACGAGCTGAATTGGCAGTACGGTCAGTGCTGCGGCACCCAAGACAGGGTCCTGAACGAACATGAAAAACAGGATCGTCAAAAGCGTACCGCCTTGCAGGATTGGCAGCGTAAGGACATCTGCCGCAAAGCCACCTATGGGCTCGACTTCCTGCGCGAGAATAGGGACGATTTCGCTCTGGTTTTGGGAGTCTGGATCGCTGCGCCATTGCCGATAGACCAGCAGGCGGAAGCGCCGCAGAAAACGCTCGGCGACATACCCTTTGAAGACGTTAAGGCCATATTTGTTTAGCCCATTCAGGATAATAGCCAAAAGGTAGAGACCGCAAAGAAGCATGAGGAAAACGACCTGGTCGACGTCTCGTCCCAAAACGGCAACTGGGAAACGGCCAGAATCCAGAGCGTTGTTTACGATCTGTTTTGGCAGTTCCAAAGTCAGATAGAGTATAGGCATCGCGATGAGGCTAACCACGATCATCAACGCCTGCTGCCTTCTTGAATAGCGCAAGACGGTGCTGAAAAGACTTCCTTCGAGCCCTCGTATGGGCTCTGGGTGGATCGCAGGCGTGCTGCGGTACTTCCAAAGCTTCAGAATGCCGCGAATAGCAAGATATGAGCCAACGGTGATCAGCAGCGCGGGGGCCAAGACCAGTATGAGATGAATGAACGGGTGCACCCAGTCTGGCGTGACATCGTTGTAGTCGTACCCAAAGGCGGCAGCTATGTCGTGTACAAGCAGGTGATACCTATCCAAGAGTGACATTGAAAATGTCTAACCTTTGGATTTCGGCGCAAGGTGATCGTGCACGATGATGACGCCCCACATGCCCGCTTCCCGGTGGCCGGGGATCAAGCATACGAACTCCAAGTTGGTCATATCGGAGAACTCCCAGATCAACTCTGCATTTTGCCCACTAGGGATCGAAACTGAATTGGCGTTGTCATGTTGCATTTCGGGATGTTCGCGCATCCACTGCTGGTGTTCTGCAACCTCGTCAAAGGAGCCGAGAAAAAACTCGTGTTCCAGCCCGCCCAGATTGCTGACCAAAAAGCGGACAACTGAACCGCTCTCGATGTGGAGTGCGTCCGGCTCGAAAAGCATGTAGCCGCTTTCTGTCTCCCTGATGGACAATTCAATCGTCCTGTCGATTGAGGAGCCATCACCGGGCCTCCCGATCGGATCATGGCCAGGCACTTCGAATGCACGCGCGTGAGGCTGCTGGCCCTTGCCACTGGAAGCGCCCACTGAAAAAGCCGGAAGGACAAGCGCAAGGGCGATGGTGCAGGTTCTCAGGAAATTCGTCATGCTCGGCTACCTCCGTAGCGCTTGATTTTTTGTGATCTTCTTGCTTGCTCGGGCCAAGCCTCAAAGCGATGGGGCCGGAGTGTTTACCCCCGGCCCCATTGTTAGTAGTTACTTCATCTGCGTGACGGTCAGTTTACCCTTGACCCGGTCGGCAACGAACTCGATGTCCTGACCTTCCGCCATCTTGGCCACCATCGCCTCATCGGCGCGGAACACCATGGTCATTGCGGGCATATCCAGGTTGACGAGAGGGCCGTGGATAATTGTGACCTTGCCGGCTTTGGCGTCGATTTTCTTGATGGTCCCGCTCGTGTATTCCACGTCAGCCTGAGCCATCTGGTCACCGACTGCGACCTCACGGTGCATGCCGGATTCGTAGTGGCCAGGGATCAGGCACGCCGCTTCGAACGTACCAGAATTTGCGAAAGTCCACACAACCTCGCCCGAGGCGCCCGCATCGAGACGAATACGGTTCGGATCGTCATGTTCCATGTCCATCTTGGCCATTTCGATCTTATGCTCGGCATTACGCTCTACCGTGTCGAGGACGAATTCATGCTCCAGCTCACCCTTGTTGGTGATGTTGAAGCGGATGGTTTCGCCCTCCTTGATATCCATCGGCTCACTCTCGATCAGCATCTGGCCCTCATCGTTTTCGAGCAAAGTGACGTCGATTGTACGATCCACCTTGGCGGCGTCACCCGGCATGCCGACCATCATTGCGGCTGGCTTGGTCTCCCCATGTCCGCCGTCGTGTGTACCTGCAGCAAAGGCCGGTGCGGATAGCGCGATCGCGAAGCTTGTCGTCAAAAGAAGATTTCTCATTTTATTGTCCTGTAGGTTGGTTTGGTTGGAGATGACGAAGGGCCGCTCAGCCCTTCGAGGTTGGTTTCGGCGTGAGAATGGTCTTGGGGCTGTTGTTGGAGGCAAAGTCGGGTAATTCGCCGGTCCATTCGTAGGCCATCTCGCCCGGAGGATTCTCGTACCAGCCGGGATCGGAGTAATCGTCCGCGTCGATGCCGTCCCGCACCTTCACGACCGAAAACATGCCGCCCATCTCGATGGGTCCGTACGGACCCCAGCCCGTCATCATCGGGATGGTATTGTCGGGAAGCGGCATTTCCATTTTTGCCATGTCCCCCATGCCGGACATGCCCATGGGCATGTATTCCGGCTGGAATTGACGGATCTTCTGGGTTAGCGGCTTCTTGTTCACCCCGATGAACGTCGGCACGTCATGGCCCATGGCGTTCATCGTATGGTGCGATTTGTGGCAATGGATCGCCCAATCTCCCAGATGATCGGCGACGAATTCGTAGGCGCGCATCGCACCTACGGGAATGTCGATGCTCACCTCCGGCCACTGTGCTTCAGGCGGCACCCAGCCGCCATCCGTGCATGTGACCTTGAAGTCATAGCCGTGCATATGGATCGGGTGGTTCGTCATCGTAAGGTTCCCAACCCGCACTCGCACCCGGTCGCCCTTGTTCACGACCAGCGGATCGATGTCGGGGAAGATCCGGCTGTTCCAGGTCCAAAGGTTGAAATCCGTCATCGTCATGATGCGGGGTACATAGGTCCCTGGATCGATGTCGAAAGCGTTCAGCATGATCAGGAAATCACGATCCACCGGCATGAATGTAGGATCCTTGGGGTGGACAACGAACATGCCCATCATCCCCATCGCCATCTGGGTCATTTCATCGCCGTGGGGGTGGTACATGAACGTCCCGGACTTCACCAAGTCGAATTCATAGACGAAGGTTTTGCCCGGTGGGATGCTGGGATGGCTCAACCCGGAGACCCCATCCATGCCCGAGGGGAGAATCAGCCCGTGCCAATGTACCGTTGTGCCTTCCGGCAGCTTATTGGTGACGTAGATGCGCACCCTGTCGCCTTCGACAGCTTCGATCGTCGGGCCGGTGGATTGGCCGTTGTAGCCCCACAAATGCGCGATCATGCCATCGGCCAGCTCGCGTTCTACCGGTTCGGCCACGAGGTGAAATTCTTTCACCCCGTTGTTCATCCGGTGCGGCAGGGTCCACCCGTTCAATGTGACCACAGGTGTGTAGTCCGGCCCGGAATTGGGACGCGCCGTGATCGCCGTAGCCGCACTGTCCATCTGCGCGGCTTCGGGCAAACCCATGTTCAGGGTTTGACCCCAGGCTTTCGAAGAGACCAGCGTTGCACCTGCCGCGCCGGCTCCGAGTAATTGACGTCTGTTCAACATGTCAGTTCCTTTCAGTGTCCTGCGCCGCCACCGGCGGCAAGTGTCGCGCCTTCTCCACCAGCACCACCGCCGTCGCCACCGCCATAGATCGCAGCGGTCAGATCAGCCTGTGCCATGTAGAATTCGCGTTTTGCGTTTGCCGCTTCCAGCGATGCGCCAAGTTTTTCGCGCACATCTGTCAGCAGCTCGAAAGTGTTGGTGATCATGCCGTTATAAGACAGCAGCCCTTCTTCTTCGACGGTCGTGCGTAGAGGCACAAGAACGTCGCGATAGTGGCGGGCGATCTTATATGCGGCGTGATAGGAGGCTTCAGCGCCACGCGCTTCGGACCTGACATTGACAGCTCTCTCTGCCAGCACGTTGGCTGCTTGCAGGTAAGACAATTCCGCCTTGCGCATCCGGGCCTTGCCGGTGTCGTAGATCGGGATTGCGAACTCCACCTCCACCTGAGGGGTGGTTACGGTCTCCGTTTCTCCGTCCTCAACCTCCCGCTCCGCTTCGAACCCGGCAATGAATTCGAGATCGCTGATAATGCGAGTCTGATCAGTCAGACCAAACGCTTTGGCCTGTGCTTCCAGGCCAAGTTTGGCAACGCGCAGATCAACCCGATTTCGCAATGCTTTCGCTTCGATGTCAGTCACACGGCCGACGGAACGCGGCAGCGCAGGAAGGGCATCGGGCACATAATAGTCGACTTCGGTGCCCCACAGCCCCATGAGCCTGGTCAGCTGCTCCTTGGACCGGGTAGCATTCAGGCGTGCCTGGGCAAGTTGTCCGGCGAGTTCGGCGTTGAAGGCCTGTTCACGGGCCTGCCCGGCTTTGTTCAGCGCGCCGGTCTCGCCAAGCCTCATCGCCAATTCCGATCCGGCGTCAGAGGTCGCTTTCGCACGGCGCAGATAGCTCACGGCCTCGAAGGCAGCTACGGCATCGACCCATGCCTTCCGCGTCTGATTGGCCAGTGCGAGTGTTTCGTTCACGGCGCTCAGTTGAGCCTGCCGGAAGTTTGCGTCTGCAATGGCCGTACGCTGCTTGCGAGTGGTGGCATCGAGCACATTCGACCGTATCAGTCCCTCGATCGCCCTGTAGGCACCTAGTTCGGGCGCACCGATGCCCAGTACACCGATCGCGACGATCGGATTTTCCGGGGTCGATTGCTGCCAGGCCTCAGCGGCGGATAGGCCGACATTCGCATATGACGCCTGCAAACCCTTGTTGTTCAGAAGCGCGACCTGAACGGCGGTGTCCGCCGAAATGGTCTTGCGGTGCACCATTGCGTGCACCTGCTTCTTCAAGGCCTCGTTTTCGGCCTGGGTTTCGGCGAAGGCTGTCCGTTTGCCGATGGCTGGTGTGACCTGGCTGGAAATGTTGGCGAAGCCAGCTTTTGGTTCCGTGTAGATGCCCGGTACAGCTGCAGCACAGGCACCCAAGATTAGCGGAAAGCCGAAAACCAGCGGAAACTTCGATACCCGCATCAGTTGCCCTCCGTCTGTTCTTGATTGACGGAACGCCAGTCGCGGGGACCTGTGGGGCCGCGGTAGGTGTAGCCCGCCAAGGGGTCCTGATAGCTGATCAGCGATGAAACTGCCGTGTTGGCGACGGCCTGTTGGGTCGCGACGGACGGCAACGGGGTGGGCTCATAGGCGCATGCGCCAAGCCCGAGGGCCGAAGCCCCCATAAGTAGATGAATTTTCATGAACGTAACCTGATTGATGAACGTTGTCTCACGCAGACTCTGCGCAAGGCTCACACCCGTTTTGGGCGTCGGTTCAGATCAGGAATCGAGGGGGCCGCAGGAACCCTGCTGTTTCCACCGAATACGTTTGACCGTCGAGAATGACATATTCACTTGTACCAACCGGCTCTGCTTCGATCTTGGTGTCTTCGAGGAAGACGACAGAAATACAGATACCGTTGCAACACTCTTGGGATTGTTGCTCTTTGCCATCCTTGTCGGACGCTGCGATGTCGCTTGCGACCCTAAGCTTCTCATGCGCGTGATGCGCATCGCTTCCGGTGTCATGAGTCATGGCGGCACCAACGACAACAATAGACTTGGCTTGATGTCCGTCATGCATGCCGGACGCCGCGTGAGCGGCAGAAGGTGGTGACAATACCAATGCCAGCGCAAACGCAATGCACGTAAACGCCCTTGACCAGCTTGATATGAAAACTCGAAAGCTCATGCCGCGAACATCGGATACCCATGCAGTACAGTCAATCCGTCCTGCGCAGGAAGGTTCGTCGCTTTTTTTGAAACCGGCGAGTTTTGGCCGCTGCTGTCAGAGAATGTTGCATATCAGCGACATAGAGAGAGCCGCTATTTCCGTTCAGCAGAGCGTTGCTGACGCATCTTGGCTACTGAACCTCTGCCAGCTTCTCAGACCTGTAGCCCGCATCGCGGATCGCTGCGGCCAATGCAGTTTCACCCAGGGTGCTGTTGACGTCGACGATACGTGCAGTCAGATCGCACGAAACCGTTGCATCCGGGTCGGCAGCCATGATGGCCTTTTGGATAGAAGCGGTACAATGGCCGCAACTCATGTTCGGTACGCTGAATCTGAACATCGCAGTCTCCTTTGAAGACATGCATGTAAGGCGTTCCTGCATGGGAAGGTCAATGGCCAGAATTTTACTCAACATGGCTGTTGACCTTCCAGTAACTGGAGGCCCTATCTATAGGAGGATCAGATCAAGGAGATTCTCATGTCGGATCCGCGCACCCTTCAGCTTTCGCTGCAAAACATGTCCTGCGCTTCCTGCGTCGGGCGCGTGGAACGTGGCCTCACGGCTCTGCCGGGGGTCAGCAATGTCCGCGTCAATCTCGCCAACGAGACCGCCCAGGCGCAGATCGACGCACCGGAGCGCATTGCCGAAATTGCGACAACCCTTGATGAGATCGGGTATCCGGCCCGTACCCGAAGCGTTCGTCTGAACATCGCATCCATGTCCTGTGCTTCGTGCGTCGGTCGGGTGGACAAGGCTCTGGCAGTGCTGCCGGGCGTGCTGGACGTGAACGTCAACCTGGCATCGGAAACCGCTACGGTCACCTACCTGGAGGGCGCGGTCGCGGTTGCCGACCTCATCAAGGCGGCCAGCGACGCGGGTTACCCCGCCACGCAGGCCGAAGACAGTTCATCGCAAGACGCAGGAGCCCGCAAGAACGAAGAAGCGCGGGATCTGGCGCGCCGGACAGTCGTGGCGGCGACCCTCGCCCTGCCGGTGTTCCTGCTCGAGATGGGCGCACATCTGATCCCCGGCATGCACGGTCTGATCGGCGACACCATTGGCCATCGGGCCAGCTGGATGATCCAGTTCGTGTTGACCACGGCTGTCCTGTTTGGGCCGGGACGTACGTTTTACACACGCGGTTTCCCGGCATTTTTAAAAGGCGCGCCGGACATGAACAGTCTTGTCGCGGTTGGCACATCGGCGGCCTATATCTATTCGCTCGTGGCGCTTTTCGCACCGACGCTGCTGCCCGCGGGATCGCGCGCGGTCTATTTCGAGGCGGCGGCAGTCATCGTGGTGCTGATCCTTCTGGGCCGCTGGCTGGAGGCCCGCGCGAAGGGCCGGACCGGGGTTGCGATACAGAAACTGCTCGGCCTTCAGGCCAAGACAGCCCGTGTGCTGGTTGACGGCGAGCCGCAGGATGTGGCCATCGACCGCATCGTCGCGGGCGACATTCTGATCGTGCGCCCCGGCGAGCGGATTGCAGTGGATGGCGAACTGACCGAAGGCAGTGCCCGTGTCGACGAGAGCATGATCACCGGCGAACCGGTGCCGGTCGCCAAATCCGTGGGCGATCCCGTCACCGGCGGCACCGTCAACGGCAGCGGTGCCTTCCACTTCCGCGCGACGCGTGTGGGTGCCGACACGACACTGGCCCAGATCATCCGGATGGTCGAAGAGGCACAGGGCGCCAAGCTGCCGATCCAGGGCCTGGTGGACCGGATCACGCTCTGGTTCGTGCCCGCGGTCATGGCATTGGCGCTGTTGACGGTGATTGTCTGGCTGTTGGTCGGTCCTTCGCCCGCGCTGTCCTTTGCGCTGGTGGCCGGCGTCTCCGTGCTGATCATCGCCTGCCCCTGCGCGATGGGGCTCGCCACGCCGACGTCGATCATGGTCGGCACGGGACGTGCCGCCGAGATGGGCGTGCTCTTTCGCAAGGGCGATGCCTTGCAACAGCTATCCAGCGTGGATGTTGTGGCGCTGGACAAGACCGGAACGGTTACCCAGGGCCGCCCGGAACTGACCGATCTCGTGCTTGCGGACGGCTTTGACCGCGCCGAGGTGCTGGCATTGGTCGCCGCTGTCGAGGCGCAATCGGAACACCCGATCGCCGAGGCGATCGTGCGCGCGGCAAAGGTCGAGGGCGTCGCGCGGCATGACGTCATGGATTTCGCATCCATCACCGGCTACGGCGTGCGGGCCAGGGTGGCGGGCCGCGAGGTGCTTGTCGGGGCCGACCGCCTGATGACCCGCGAGGGGCTGAAGATCGGCGACCTGGCCGACGAGGAGCGCCGACTGGCCGAACAGGGCCGCACCGCACTTTTCGCGGCAATCGACGGTCGTGTCGCCGCCGTCATCGCGGTAGCCGATCCGGTGAAGCCGTCCAGCGCCGCTGCAATCCGCGCCTTGCACGCACAGGGACTGAAGGTGGCCATGATCACCGGTGACAAGCGCGAAACGGCAGAGGCTATCGCCCGCGAAACCGGGATAGACCATGTGATCGCGGGCGTTCTGCCCGACGGCAAGGTGGCGGCGCTGGACGATCTGCGGGGCACCGGCCAGCGCATCGCGTTCGTTGGCGACGGGATCAACGACGCACCCGCGCTCGCCCATTCGGACGTGGGTATCGCTATCGGCACCGGCACCGACGTGGCCATCGAATCCGCAGATGTGGTGCTGATGTCCGGCGATCTGCGCGGCGTCGTGAACGCCCTCGAGGTGTCGCGGAGCACCATGCGCAACATCCGCCAGAACCTTTTCTGGGCATTTGGATACAACGTCGCCCTGATCCCGGTTGCGGCGGGCGTGCTTTATCCGGTGTCAGGACTTCTGCTCTCACCTGTTCTGGCAGCAGGTGCGATGGCGCTCAGCTCTGTCTTCGTGCTGACGAATGCGCTGCGGCTGCGCCGCGTGCGCCCGGCGATGGACGAAACGGCGCGCCCCGTCTCCGAAGCCTCGGCATCCCCGATTCCAGCTGAATGAACTCAAGGAGGAAACGATTATGAACATCGGAGATGTGGCCGACCTTTCCGGCCTTCCCGCCAAAACGATCCGCTACTACGAAGACATCGGTCTTGTCGAACCGCTGCGCAGTTCAAATGGCTATCGCAGCTTTCGGCAAAGCGACGTGCACAAGCTGGCCTTTCTCGCCCGGGCACGGGCCCTTGGGTTCACCATCGAGGATTGCCGGAGCCTGCTGAAGCTTTATGCCGATACTGACCGCGCCAGTGCCGAGGTGAAGCAGATTGCCGAAGAGCATCTTGATCGGATTGACAGCAAGATCGCTGAACTAACCGAAATGCGCGCGACGCTGTCGCATCTTGTGGATGCATGCGCGGGTGATCACCGCCCCGATTGCCCCATCTTGGCCGATCTGGCGATGGAACAAAAGGCGGGCAGTATCAGCAAGGCGTCCGGATAGCTCTGACGTCTGCAAAAGCCGAACTTTCCCGAAAACTACGGAACATTCCAGCGCAGCAATGTTGTTCCTTCTATAGGACATCAATTTTTCGAGACTGGAGGTTTCCAATGACATACATACGCTTTTTCGCGATGATCGCCACATCCACGGTGGTGATGTTCATCCTAATGTATCTCAACACCTATCTGCTGAGCCATATCTTCTGGTCCGAAACACGCGCCTATATGGCCGTGCTGATGGGGGCCACAATGTCGATCATCATGCTGGGCTTCATGCTGTCGATGTACTCCAGCAAGGCGATCAACGCTGCCATCTTCATTGGCGGCGCTGTGGTGTTTGCCGGATCCCTCTGGTTGGTCCGGAGCCAGGTAACCGTTGGCGATACCAGCTACATGCGCGCGATGATCCCGCACCATTCGATCGCGATCATGACGTCGAGCCGCGCCAACATTTCTGACCCGCGGGTGCGCAAACTGGCTGACGAGATCATCTTTGCCCAGGACAAGGAAATCGCCGAGATGCGGTATCTGGTGAATGACATCGACGCGAATGGTGACGCGGCCGATGAGAGCCCGGATGGTCCGGCCCGCATCGTCGATCTGAACGAGGCGCTCTCATCCGCCGAAATCGCTATCCTCGATCTGGAATTCCTGACCGGCGACGAGATCGCGCAGCTTTTCCCGGATGGGGCCATCTGCACCTTCAAGTATACCGCGACCAGCAAACCTGTGCTTGCCGCAGGACAGATCGATGGCGCCCCGGCGGCGCTGGCAAAGATCAGCGGCGATCTGGTGCGTCTTGGTTCAACCGACGGAACCGGCACCCTGCGCACCGAAGGAATGTCCGTGGCCCTCAGTGCGCCGGACGGGGCTGCGGCGCTGGAAAACAGTGGTGAAGTGCAGGACGCCAACCTCGTGCTCGAGCTCGATGCCGGCCTGCGGGCAGGCTATCGCGGCTATTATGGCTGCGACGCCTGAACCCTGAAACGGAGGATATGACCTGCCAAGAGACACAACCCAGACAGCCAAGCTTTACCGGATGGTGATGCCCGACCACCTCTGTCCCTATGGGCTCAAATCCAAGGACCTGCTGGAGCGCAAGGGTTTTGAAGTCAAGGATCACCCTTTGACCACGCGTGAGGAAACCGACGCGTTCATGGAAGAGCACGGCGTCGAAACCACCCCGCAAACCTGGATCGGCGACGAGCGGATCGGCGGATATGACGACCTTCGGGTCCATTTCGGCATGGATGCGCCCGAAGACGAACGCTCGGACACATCCTATCAGCCGGTGATTGCGATCTTTGCCGTCGCGTTCCTGATGGCGCTCGGTTTGTCGTGGTACAGCTTCGAGACCATTATTACCCTGCGCGCCCTGGAATGGTTCATTTCCATCTCGATGTGCTTTCTGGCCGTACAAAAACTTCAGGATGTCGAAAGCTTTTCGACCATGTTCCTGAACTACGACCTGCTGGCGCGTCGGTGGGTGCGATATGGCAAGATCTATCCGTTCGGAGAGGCGTTCGCAGGCATCCTCATGGTCGCCGGGGCGCTGACCTGGCTTTCGGCACCGGTGGCCCTGTTCATCGGCACTGTTGGCGCAGTATCGGTTTTCAAGGCGGTCTATATCGACAAGCGTGAATTGAAATGCGCCTGTGTCGGCGGTGACAGCAATGTGCCGCTTGGCTTTGTCTCGCTCACGGAGAACCTGATGATGATGGTCATGGGGATTTGGATGCCGATCAGGGTCTATCTGATCGGCTGAAAGGCGGGTGCCTTTTTCACATCCCTCAGACCCGTTCTCCCGACAGGTGCGCAGGTCAGACAGCACTGCGAAAAAGGTCAAGCTGAATGGACCAGATAGTCGAAGCATTCACGACCGGGGCGGGCATGCTCTGGAAGGCGCTCTGGGCGCTGATCTTCGGCTATATCATCTCCGCAGGCATCCAAATCTTCGTGACACGGGATCAGATGGCGCGTGTTCTGGGTGATCGTGGTGCCAGGAAGCCAAGCATTGCCGGCTCCTTTGGTTTCGTGTCGTCGTCCTGTTCCTTCGCGGCTCTTGCCGCGTCGCGTTCGATCCTCGTGAAAGGTGCGCATCCGGTCAATTCGATCGCCTTCCTGATTTCATCGACAAATCTGGTGATCGAGCTTGGAATCGTCCTTCTGGTCCTGCTGGGCTGGAAATTCATGGTGGCGAATTTCCTGCTTGGCATCCTGATGACGATCTACGCCTATGCCCTCTCCCTGATGTGGCTTCCAAGGTCGTTTGTCGAAAGCGAAAAAGAGCATGCGGAGAAGGCCCAGTCCGACGAAGGTATGGACACCGACCAGACCATGAAGGGATCGTTCCGCGACAAACTGCTGTCCCGCGAAGGATGGGACCGGATCGCCCGCGTTTTCTTCATGGAATGGAAGATGGTCTGGAAGGAGATCCTCTTCGGCTTCACGGTCGCGGGATTCATTTCCGTCTTTGTGCCGCAGAGCTTCTGGAACGCGATCTTCCTGGTCGCAGATGGCGGTGCGCAGGACGCGCCGGGCTTCCTGATCGTTCTCGAAAACGCGCTGGTGGCACCGGTCGTCGCTTTCTTCACCTTCATCGGGTCGATGGGCAATGTCCCCCTGGCCGCGATGCTCTGGTCGCGTGATGCGTCGTTCGGAGGCGTGATCGCCTTTCTCGGAGCCGATCTTGTTGCTGCCACGGTGATATGGGTGCACGCAAAGTATTATGGCTGGCAGTATGCGCTCTATCTTTCAGGCTTGCTGTACCTGTGCATGGTCGCTGCGGGAATTACGGTGCATTACCTGTTTGCTCTCGTAGGGATGATCCCGACCGAGCGGCCCTCGCTTCAGGAAATGGTCCGGTTCAGCATCGACTACACGTTCTTCCTCAACCTGATATTTCTCGTCATCGGGGCAATACTGATCTGGCTTCACCTCAGAAACGCCAAGGAAAATTAACCGATTGAAGCCAGGAATGGGAAGGTTCCCAGAAGCCAGTAGGCAAACCGGGACAATTGGCCGGTCATGATGGCAACGCCCATGATGATCATGGCGACGCCTGCGCCCTTGTAGAGCCAGCGACCGGCCTTGCCGATCTGTCTGACCCGCGCGGCGATGGCGTCGGTGAACAGCGCGGCCAGCAGGAACGGCACGCCTAGCCCGGCGGAATAGATCGACAGCAGCCAAATGCCGTCCGACATGCCGCCGGAAGTCGAACTGAGTGTCAGGATCGCGCCAAGGATCGGTCCGATGCACGGCGTCCATCCAAACGCGAAGGCCAAGCCCAGGACGTAGGCTCCGAGCGGGCGACCCCCCGGAATGTCGAGTGTGAAGCGGGTGTCACGCGAGAACGCTTCCAGACGGAAGGCACCCAGCATGACCAGTCCGAACAGGATGATGATCGCCCCGCCCAGATAGTTGAGCTCAGTGCGCCAGGACAGAAGCAGCGACCCGAGCGCGCTGGCCCCGGCACCCAACGCGACAAAGACCGTGGAAAATCCCAAAACGAAACAGGCGCTTAGCCCAAGTGCCCCGGCGCGTGCCCGCAGACCGACCGACCGTGTCGTGCGCAAATCCGGCTGGCCCGCAATATAGGAGACATAGCCCGGCACCAGCGGCAGGACGCAGGGCGACAGGAACGAAATGGCTCCCGCCAGAAACGCCGCGACGATGCCGATGCCGGAAATATCCATCATGCGTTACCATGTCCGCTGAAGGGCCGTGATGCCCACCAGAAGGCAATCAGCGGGATTACGATCCATTGCAGTACCGGCGACAACCCTGCATCGAGGACCGGAATGATCGGCATCAGGTCCGAATAGGCCCAAGCCGCGCGGATCACGATGTTGAGCCATTCACTGAACAGCGTATATCCCAAACCGAACAATATTGTCAGGACGGTCACCGATCGTCGTGTCGGCGCCACGAAGGGCCAGCCGCGGCCGGTCAGCATCAAGGCAAGCATCAGCGCGCTCATGGCAATCAGGATGTCGCCACCCGTGCAATGAACCGCGGCGAAGGCGATCTCACCCCAGGTGCCCTCGTTCCAGATCGTGTAGAGCGGCATGTGGGCGAACTCCCAGATCAGATTAGCCGGGATGATCACCGAAAAATATCGACGGAGTGCTGTCAGGGAAATTCTATCCGGCGCGGACTGCATGACGCCAATCGCAGCATTACTCATTGAAACGCCCCCGTCAGCCGGTCCCACCAACCGCGTTCCCGGCGTCGGTGCTGGGCATTGTTGATCAACTCGCTGACATAGAGGATCAGGTTCACATTCTTGAATTCCATGCCATGGAACTTTGCGGCAAACCGCCCCCCGATATCCACGACATGGGTGACCGCACCGTGCATCATCATGTCGCTGTCGTCCGCTATCGTGAACTCCAGCCCGTAGTTCCGCGCCAGAAGGCGCGTTGCGTCGTCAGCCTGATCAGGCCGTTTGGTCAGAATGACCCAGTTGGTCGGATCGAACCGATGCCGGTCCCCGTACCCGCGCAGAACGTCAGGCGTGTCATTCACGGGATCGGTTGTGATCGAGATGAATTGCACCAGATCCCTCATCGGCCCGTCGTTGATCGAAGCCTGGACCGCCGCGATCTTTTCCGCATGGAGCGGGCAGATGTCCGGGCAGTTGGCGTAGATGAAATGCAGGATGACGACCTTGTCGCTGAAATCCGCCAAGCGCACAGGATTGCCCTCCGCATCCTGCAACTCGAAATCCGGGGCCTGTGCTGCGTCGATGGCCTGGAAGTATGGCTCCATCTCGAACATCCGCGCATCCAGATTTTCACCCGGATGATCGGCGGAGGCCGGAAAGGAGATCGTGGCCGCAAATGTCGCCAAGGCGGCGCGCCGGGTCAGATAGACAATCAACTGCATCACCTTTCGGATTGATGGGGCTTGCCACCACCCGCATCGTCGCATTTCCCGCCAGACCCGCCCTTCATGCACAGACCAAGCCCGCACATCGCGGCACAGGGTGCCAGCGAAACCAAGACAGGCGCGAGACCGATCGCGGTGAGCCATCCCCAGTTCAGCGCCATGCCGCCGCCCATAACGGTTGCCGCACCGACGAACAGCAGTCGTCTGCGCGTCAACCACCGGGGCCAATTGCCTGCGCTTTCGATGTCGGCGGCACCCGCATCGTTGGAAGATGATATGTCGGTCATCCGGAAAATCCTTCTGACGTTTGAGTACTGGTCATTCTGATAACTGGGCGGTCAAGGGCGGGCGGCGCTCTTTCAGGGGCGCTTATTCGATAAAGCCTCGCAAGAAGGAGACCATCTCGGGATCATCCCATTCGGCCGGGCCGACCAGTCTCCCAAGCTCCCGCCCCTGCGCGTCGATCAGGATCGTTGTCGGCAGACCGACGGTGCGCAGCGCGGTCATCGACAGCATGGTCTTGTCGACATACATCTTGAGATTGTTGACACCGATCTCGTCGTAGAACCGCCGCACGACGGGCGACCCGGCCCTGTCGATGGACAGGGCGACGACCTCGAAACGGTCGCCGCCAAGTTCCGCCTGAAGTGCATCCAGCGTCGGCATCTCTTCCCGGCAGGGGACGCACCAGGTTGCCCAAACGTTCACGAGGATCACCTTGCCACGAAAATCCTCCATGTCCCCACGGCTGCCGTCCTCGGTCTCGAAGCGCACATTGATCACCGGCTGCGGCGTGTCGTGCAGTGCGAAGCCTTGCGGCCCGGCAAACGCCGTGCCGACGGACAATGCCCAGACGAGCAGCGCCGTTTTGAGATATTTCATGGCGTTGGCTCCTTGCCAGCTTGGGTTTTCAGATCACGGACGATCGGCAAAAGGGTTTCCTCCAGAATCGCTCGCGTGATGGGGCCGACATGGCGGTAGGCAATGGTGCCGTCGGACGTGATGACATAGGTTTCGGGCACGCCGTAAACGCCCCATTCGATGCCAGCACGTCCGTCGATGTCGGCCCCGATGCGCGCGTAGGGATCGCCCAATTCGTCGAGCCAGGCGCGCGCCTGCTCGGGTGGGTCCTTGTAGTTGATCCCGTAGAGCGGCACCTCACCGGTGGCGCTCAGCTCCATGAACAGCGGGTGTTCGGCCCGACAGGGCACACACCACGAGGCAAAGACGTTCACCAGCGAGACATGGCCGATCAGGTCCTGCGTCGAAAGACCTTCCTCGCGGCGGAGCACCGGAGCAAGCGCAAACTCCGGCACAGGTTTGTCGAGAAGCGCCGATGGCAAGTCGTCGCCGCCCCTGAAAAGCCCCCAGCCGAACAAGACCATGAGGGCAAAAGCTATCAGCGGCACCAGCACAAACCCGGAGATCCTGCGCCGCGGTACGGGGTCGATTTTGCTGACGACCTCTTGCGTCATGGCTGCACCTGCTCATCCGCAAGGGTACGGCTTTCCTGCGAAGCGCGGATCCGATCGGGCCATGTGCTCTTGATGTAATCGATGATCGCCGTGATCTCTTCATCCGTCAGCACCTCCTTGAAACCGGGCATGTCGCTTTCATAGCCATTCCCGACAATCGCCGCCGTTCCGCGCTTCACGATGTCCAAAAGCACGCGGTCCGTATGGTGCCAAGTATGGCCCGAGGCGTCATGCGGCGGGGCAGGCAACCGGCCGTTCGGCAATCTGGAGCGCCAATCGGGCTGCCCCTCCAGGTTTGCGCCATGGCAACTGGCGCAATTCTCCTGATAAAGGCGTTCGCCCGCGAGCGAGTCATCCTGCGCCGAAACGGGCAAGACCGTTGCAGCCAGCAAAAGTGCTGCGAGCCTAATGGTAATTTTCATGTCGCTTGTGCCTTCTTCTGGCTATCCAAATACAACGAGAGTGCGACTATCGATGCCACGACAAGCAGGACGGACGCCCCCAGACCAATCCCCATCGACAACAGGCCGTCGCCGTTGCTGTCGCCCTCATTCCGCATCTTGGCGCATTTCTATTTTCCGCTGTCCGAGCGGATGTATTTGACCAAGGCGATTGCCGCGAGCACCAGCACCGCCACGATGAGTAACCAAACCAGTCCCATCGCGATCATCATGCCGCCACCCATCATTCCACCATCCATCATCATGCACTTCATCCTTTGTTTTCCCTTGAAACCGGTCAGGCACGGGATCGCACCAGACCGCGCAATTGATCATTCGACCGCATAGACGGTCGGGTTCACACCTTCTTCGACGGTGTAAATCTTGAACGGTTCCTGCTTCGCACCCCCCATACCCGGCGATCCCAACGGCATGCCGGGAAGTGTCAGGCCGACAATGTCCGGGCGCTCATCAAGCAACTTGTTGACGACATTGACCGGCACATGACCGCTGACGACGTAGTCTTCCAGAAAGGTCGTATGGCAGCCCTGAAAATCGTCCGGGATACCTGCATCACGGCTGATCTGAGCCAGATCGTGGGTCGGCTTCACCTCGACTGTGAAGCCATTCTCGCGCAGGTAGTCCGCATAGCTCTCGCAGCATCCGCATTGCGGGTTCTTGTAGAGCGTGGCCTCTTGCGCTGCGGCAGGCGCGGCATTCAGGCTCATTGCAAGTATAGCGGCAGCACCTGCGGTGCCAAGATTGGCAAGTCCAATTAGTTTCTTCATCGGTTCTTTCCTTTCGTGGTGATCGTTACGTGAGATTGTTTCAGGTTTTGGTCGTGCCAGGATCGACACGTATGATGCCCATCATGCCGGCCGCCTGGTGCTCCAGGATGTGACAATGGAACATCCAGTCTCCCGGATTGTCCGCCACGAAGGCGATCTCGACCCGTTCCTCGGGCGCCATCAGGACGGTGTCCTGCCATTCGCGGTGCCGTGTCGGTTGCCCGTTCCGTGTGATCACACGGAACGAATGTCCATGAAAATGCATCGGGTGATGCCACGCGGTGCGATTGTCCATCTGCAGCACATGCGACGTGCCCTGCGGCAGGACCAGCAAGGGATCCATCATGTGCCCCGTTGCTGCTTTGCCGTTGATGAACCACATGTTGCCTTCGCGCATCTGCTCCATCATGGACCCCATGCCGCCGCCCATCATCATCTGCCCCATCATGCCGCCGTTGAAGACGATCTGATGCCGCGCAGCCGACGCCATATCCGGTTCGGCCAGCGGGTTGGGCGACAGGTCCATCGACCAATCCGGCACACTGTCCCGCAGCCTGTCAGGCCCGTAGGCGAGATCGACCAGACGGTATTCCAGATCCCTGTAGAAGACATCGGTGACGGTCACGCTCTCTCCGGGCTTGCCGGTCATGTCGATCACCAGATCGACACGCATGGCCGGGCCGACCACCACGGCGTCACTGTCTGGTGCATGAGGTGCCACGGGTTGACCGTCCAGAGCGACCACGACCGGCGCAAGCCCCCCGAAATCCAGCCCGAATATCCGGGCATTGGCTGCGTTGACCAACCTCAGGCGGATGCGTTCTCCGGATCGCACGGCGATGCGGTCCGGTATCTGGCCGTTGATGGTCACGGAATTGCCGATACGCCCGCCGTGCGCGGCGTCGTGCCGACTTCCGAAATCTGTCGCAATCTGTCCGTCGCCGGTCATCCGCCAGTCATCGAGCATCCAGGTCAGATCGCGATCTACGCGGATCGGGTTTGCTTCCTCGACGATCAGCGGCCCGTAAAGCCCGCGTCCGACCTGTTCGGAACTGCGTTGGTGCGGGTGATACCAGAACGTGCCAGCATCCAGTGCATCGAATTCATAGAGAAAATCGCCACCGACGGGGATCGGGTCCTGTGTTAGGAACGGCACACCATCCATCGCATTGGGTGTGCGAATGCCATGCCAGTGGACCGTCGTCCCCTCATTTAGCCCATTCCGGGCCAGAACCCGAATTCGGTCTCCCTGCCGCACCCGGATCTCGGGGCCGGGGAGGGATCCATTGTAGCTCCAGACGTCGGTAGAGCCGTAGGGTGCCGGTCGCAGGGCGGCTTGTCCGGCCGCAGCGCGTAGCAAGAATGGGTCCTCTGTCGGACCTGCCATCGCTACTCGAGCCGGTGACAGAGCGGATATGGCCGTGAAAGCGGCACCGGTGCGCAGCACGTGCCGTCGTGAAATCAGTCTGTTGAGGGTCATCACTTCTGCCTTGATCTGAAGGGGTCGCGCTCAGCCAGCTTCGGCCAAGGCAACGGTCAGGCCCCGCAATAAGCTAGGCCGTTATCAGGTTCAGACAGGCAGCTTGGGAGGGAATGGATCAAGCGAGGGAATCGCGCCAATCGGGATCACAGGTCCCGCGACCGGGATGACAACACCGAAGGCCATCTCAAGCGTCATCGCTGACGTACGAGCTACGATACCGGCCGAACTTCCCGCGCCACATGGGACCGTACACCCACCCTCGCAGGATATCCCGTCAGCAAATCCGATCGGATCGCATCCGCCGCAATGGTCGTCCGCGCTTTCGGCGCCCACCATCTGAACCATTGCTGCCTCAGCCGCATTCGCTGCCGATACATCCGGCGCAACCACGGCACCGAAGCTCAATGCAAGAATCAAAATGAGGCGAAAAACGCGGATCATGCAATTCTTATGCAAGCTTCCAGTAGGGGGAGGTCAAGAAGTATCCTGTAACATAGGCGTGACATTGCCACGTGGGTACTCACTGATTGGCCAACGGATGCCCGAGGTTGGTTTCAGGGGAAAATCTGAGGCGAGACTGCGGACTCATCCAAGGTCTGTTTCGGAGCCAGGCAGCCACCCGCATCTTTTCATGCGGGTGGCTGCCCTTGTGTCAACTTGCGTCTTTGAATTCGGTGTATTGGCCGCGCACCTGGACAGTCACGGTTGCGGGCTGGCTGTCCCGATTCCGCCAGAACCATCCGTGTTCGCCGTCAAATGCCGCGATGATCTCGCCCTCGTCGCCGGTCGAACCGCGGCCCTTTTCATAGGTCACCGACTGACCGCCGCCGTGGCCGTGCATGTCGAAATTCACCCGACCGCCATCGACCAGCATTCGGTATTCCACTGTCTGGCCCTCTTCCATGACCAGCTTCCACTCGGCGCTGTCGCCGGGTGCCAGCGTAAAGGTGGTTTCGTCGCGCCAGACTTCGGCCTCCTGTGCATGTGCCGTGCCGACAAAGAGTCCAAAGATATCGTTCATAAGGCTCGACTGCTCTTCGGCTTCGATCTCCAACAGCCTGTCGGCTTCGGCCTCCTCCGCAAGCTGGGCTTTGATCTCCCCCATCTCGCTCAGCCCGAGAACCCCGCCGATCCCGGTCGGGTCGATGTTGTATTCGGCAGGCAGCACGACGGTCACAAGGATCGCAACGGCGCTGGCCGCCGCAATGGCAGTGGAACGGATAAGCTGCGCGGAGCTGGGAAGCTCATCAAGGCTCGGTTTTTTTGCGTTAAACATTTTGGTCTCCTAACTTCTCAGGTGGCTACGAAGTAGCCGGTGATTTGCAGGCCCATGAGGATGAATCCCATGGACATCATGACGACGTTGGCGGTGTAGGCTTGGCGGAAGAAGTTTGGGGATTTCCGCCAGAATCCCATGACGATGAGGATCACGGCAAGCGCCATGATCTGGCCAAGCTCGACGCCCACGTTGAACGCCAGAAGATTGGCCAGCAGCCCGTCCGAAGCGATTTCATACTCTAGGATTTTCGTGGCCAGGCCCGTGCCGTGGAAAAAGCCGAAGATCAACGTTGCGGCCTTAGTGTTCGGCTGGAACCCGAACCAGCGCTGATACGCCCCGAGATTGTCGAGCGCCTTGTAGACGACCGAAAGGCCGATGATCGCGTCGATGATGTAGGCGTTGATGCCCCAGCCGAACCAGACACCGGCCAGCATAGTGGACGAGTGCCCGAGGGCGAAGAGGCTGACGTAGACGCCGACATCCTTCATCTTGTAGAGGAAGAAGACGACGCCGAGCAGGAACAGGATGTGGTCGTATCCCGTCACCATGTGTTTGGCGCCGAGATACATGAAGGGAATGATGTTGATCCCCCAGATTTCTTGGATGTAGCCCGCGTCACCTTCGGTGACATTGTGGGCAAACGCGTGGCTTGCACTCAGAACGAGTGCCGACAGCGTTATTAAGGACAGGATCACGATCCGGCGTATGCCGGGATCGGTCCAGCCCCGGTGGACTATATTCATGGATTTGACTCCGCATATGTGTTGATGATCGAATGCAGCGCGCTGTTGGCACGCAGTCGGTCAGACGCGCGGAGGTCGTTCGATTTGGTATGTCTGTAAGGTGTTCGACGTGGCCGACCTCAAAGGCCATGCGGCTCTGTAAATATCGAGCGGGTGCGGCGATCGGTCGGGGCCAGGCACAACCGCCTGACTGTGATCGTGATCGACGCTGTCATGGTTGTGTCCATGCATGGCCCAGGCAAGGTCTTCTTCCAGTCCATGCGAATGACCGTGCTCAGCAATCATTTCTGCGTGCTCTTGGAGGACGCTGAAGACTGAGGGCGCGTGCGAGGTTGCGGGCACCACAGACCAGAGAAGTACGGCTAAACATAAGAGTGTCGCAAACGCGGCGTTTACAACTGTCCTCAAGGTTTCCATAGGTTCTGCCCGTCTGCCCGTCTCTAGCGTGGTGCGTCGTGGCACCATCTTGTTCTATCCTCCCGGGGGGGATAGAACTACTTTATGACAAAACATCCAGTCCATGCAACCCATCCCGCCCTTGTCGCCCGGCTGAAACGCGCTGACGGCCATTTGCGCGCCGTGATCGAAATGATCGAGGCGGGCAAACCCTGTCTGGAGATTGCTCAGCAGATGCAAGCGGTCGAAAAGGCCGTGACGAACGCCAAGCGTGCGCTGATCCATGATCACATGGACCATTGTATTGACGTTGAAAGTTCTGAAACTGATCGCGCAGAGTTGCGGGCGATCGCCCGATATCTCTGAGGCCGACCATGCTCGATATTCTCTCCGACCGCACTTATCGGCACCTCTTTCTGGCGCAAGTCGTAGCCCTTCTGGGTACCGGACTCGCCACAGTCGCACTCGGCCTGCTCGCCTTTGATCTTTCGGGCGACGGGGCGGCGCTGGTCCTCGGCACAGTCTTCACCATCAAGATGGTTGCTTATGTGGGCATCGCGCCCATTGCAGGGGCTTTCGCAGACCGCGTGCCGCGCCGCGCGCTTCTGGTGATGCTCGATCTGGTGCGTGCCGGTGTCGCCCTCGCACTGCCCTTCGTGACCGAGGTCTGGCAGGTCTACGTCCTGATCTTCCTTCTTCAATCGGCTTCCGCCGCCTTCACGCCGACCTTTCAGGCCACGATCCCGGACGTTCTGCCCGAAGAGGCGCGCTATACCCGCGCGCTGTCGCTGTCGCGGCTGGCCTACGATCTGGAAAACATCGTCAGCCCGACGCTGGCGGCCCTTCTGCTCGCGGTGATGTCCTACAATTCACTTTTCCTCGGAACGGTCCTCGGTTTCGCCGCATCGGCCCTTCTGGTTGCTTCGATCGTGCTGCCGAGTCCCCGCCCATCCGAGCCGCGCGGTGTCTATGACCGCACAACGCGCGGCATCCGCATCTATCTGGCCACGCCGCGCTTGCGCGGGCTCTTGGCATTGAACCTCGCGGCGGCGGCGGCAGGTGCGATGGTGCTGGTCAATACCGTCGTTCTTGTGCGCGGCTCGCTCGGCCTTTCGGAAAGTGCTCTGGCCTGGACGATGTTCGCCTTCGGCGCAGGGTCGATGATCGCCGCGCTGGTCCTGCCGCGTGTTCTCGATGTGTTGCCGGACCGGCCCGTTATGTTCGGCGGAGCCGCGCTGATGGTGGCTACTCTGGTCGGTCTGGCGTTGACGGTCCTTGGAGCAGGCCTTGGCTGGTCCATCCTTCTGACAGCCTGGCTGCTAGTGGGGTTGGGGTATTCCACCGTTCTCACCCCCTCGGGCCGGTTGCTGCGCCGTTCCGCCCACGCCGGGGACCGCCCGGCACTCTTCGCGGCGCAATTCGCGCTGTCCCACGCCTGCTGGCTTGTGACCTATCCGCTGTCGGGATGGCTGCTGACGGTCTATGGTGTCGTTCCCGCACTGATCGGACTGGCCCTCATCGCCGCCTTCGGTATGCTCGCAGCGCTGAAACTCTGGCCGTCCGGCGATCCCGTTGAGCTTGAGCACACCCACAAAAATTTGCCACTCGACCATCCCCACCTAAGGGGACATCGCAGGCACAGCCATGCCTTGATCATTGACGAGAGCCATCCTCGCTGGGCCACGCATTTATAAATCGCAGCAAGAGACGAAGACTGGACACGGGCGGTTCGTTTTCATCTGTGCGGACATTCGTGCTTCGAGCAACATTCGTCAAACTGGGCTAGATGCGCGAATTCTCTGCAAGTTTGGCGGACAGAGGCGTTGACTCTAGCTGTCGCGTTGCCCTTAAATCTGAGACGAGACGCTTTCGGCATCGAGTTTTGCCCTTAATTGCGAGATTCGGCTGTCATGGGGACTTTGCTTCTCGCGCGCCTTTGCGCGATGTGATCGACCGCGGCTAGCAATCGATGCTCCTTCTCGAAGGCGCGTAAGAGAGCAACCCTGGCAAAGTCGTCTATGGCGAAGCTGACGATGGCTGCCTTAGCCAAGGGATGAGATCGCGCGGCGGCGATTGCGGCAAGGCAAAACAGCCTCACTTCTGGTCTGTGGCTTTGAAGAGCGAACAACGGCTCCCCGTGGCAGCCCTTAAGTGACATGGAAAAGGTGACCGCGCGCATTGCGCGCCGAAGTTGCTTGGGGCTTCGAGATCGCGCGGCGCACTCAAGCATCCCTGCCCCGCGGCGCGCTCGGTAAATCAGTTTGTCGGGTAATTGTTCGTCACCTGTTTTACCAAGTGTCTGCACAAGTCTCGTCCCGCAAACTTGACAGTCGAATGCCCAGGCCCGCCTCCAATGCCTGAGCGAAAGGCCCTCTCGGGAGCATTGCAGACAATGCTGGAATGGCATCTGGGCCGTCAGCGAGGCTTCTCGTGGCGTCATCGCTGGGAAGGTCAAAGATCGCACAACATCTGGGTCAATCCGTGCGGCGTTGGCAATCTTCGCCGCCGCAGCCGCGTCGACGTTGAAGTTCAAGGCGGTGCCATGCGCGGTATCGATTCTGAGATGAGCCAGTAGTTCCGCATCATCACAGTAGTTGGCCGCCGCCAGCCTAGACAGCCAACCTGACAACAACTCGTCTGGCAGCGGCGCGACAGTCTTGGGCAGCGAACGCGGCTTCACAGCCCGGTCATCTCAAGCCGCCGATGGGCGTTCGCATGGCGCGACCAAACCGGGGTCCATTTTGCGATTGCGTCATCGGCGATGCATTCATCACCTGTGACAATGGCGTCGATGGAAAGATCCTTGATCAGCGCGAAGATGCGCGAGGTCACCCCACCGGTCAGCGCAAGTATCTGCTTGAGTGACTTGACCTTCAGATTGGATTTCTTCTCGAGGGGCATTGCCGCGATGAGTGTCTGGATCATGTCCGAGAACTCGGCATCGTCGCGCCAGTTTGGGAGGTGATGTTCGTCCAACCGCCTGGCTAACTGGATATCACCACGGATGGCATCGACGGCCTCGCTGACCCCGAGGCAGACCAGCGATACTTCGAGTTCATTGCTGAGATACCGTAAAACATTGAGAAAGCGGCGCTGTTCGCGGTGGGTCCCGGCCAAAAGGTTGTGAACCTCGTCGATCATGATCATCCGCAGGCCAAGGTCACGCAAGAGCGCGATGACACGGACTTCGAGGGAAGCCACATTTTGAGCGCGAGCGCTCAGTGCCGTCGCCGGGGCGCCGACGGCGGCCAGGATGTGCAGGTAGAACCGCCGTTCATCAGGCGCGGGCGGCGCTTGCAACAGCAGAAGCGGTGTGCGGGTGATGCCCGACGCCGGATCGTATTCTGGTGCGTACTTGCGCGACAGGTTTCGGGCAATCATCGTCTTTCCAATCCCGGAGGCGCCATGCACAAGAAGCCCAGGCATACGGGTTTGTCGTGGCGCTTCGATCATGCCCTGCAAGCGGTCCAACACCTGTTCCGCCCGTGGAAAGCCGATCCAGATATCCGATTGAATGAGGGCGATCCGGCCGTCTTCTTCAGTTGTCCCTGCCCTCAATTCACCATCTCTCCACCTTGAACAATGGGCGCGATGTATCACCCGTATCGATCGCTCGCAGCCCTTCGGTTGACGAGACGGCCGAGTTGGCACCCTCCAATGTCCCTTTTCTTTCACGGGTTCTGCGTTCGGCCTTCGTTAGGCCCCGGCTTTCAGCTTCTATCTGGCGTTGCTGTCGGATCAGCTCAGCCAGAACCAGCTCATTGGACCCGGACGCGCCAAGGGCACGAGCCTTCCTCATGGCTTCGCGATATTCCCAGAGCGAGACGGGCGGAATCTCGAGGTTTCTGTACCGCGCCTCAACATACCGGCCATCGTCCAGTTCAACCCAGATCATTGAGATATCACGAGGATCGTAGCGAACGACCACCTTTCCATCCCCGCGCCCGATGTGGCCTGCAAGGGCATCGGACCAATATCTTATCTGGAACAGATGGATGCCGTCACGCCTGATCTTGCGCAGTTCGCTCGGCAGGAAACTCACCTGAAAGGCTTCGATATCAAATGGGATGTCGCCCGTCATTTGCTCTGAGAGCGCCTCCCATTTGGCAACGGGCGTGCAGCCAAGACTCGAATGAATGCTGTTGTTGTAACGGCAGATTTCCAAAGCAAACCAACGATCGAATTCGCTCAACGTCATCGTGGCCATGCCTTCGGCATCATAGTCGCCCTTGGTCGCGATCGAGGATTGCGTTGTTCCCGGCAACAGGTGGACGGCCCCCATCATCGTCCCGATCAAACGTTCGATGTGACCTCCGAAGTGAGGACTTCCCGGCGGCCGATAGACCAGATCGATCCCCCATTCCGCGCATGCCGACCGAAAGGCATGCGACCGGAAATCGCGCCCGTTATCGACGTGGATGCTATGCGGTTTACCCTGCGCGGGCCAAGGAATATTGCACGCCAATTCCGTCAGAAGTTCCGCCTTGGGGGCCACCGCCTGTGTCAGGCAAAGCGCCACTGACAGTCGCGAAGGCGCCTCGAGAGAAGTGTAGTATCCGGTTACCATCCGCGTTGCGATGTCGATCGCCAGCGTGACCCAAGGCCGCCCAATTGGTTGGCGTTCAAAGCTGTCGACAAGAATGATGTCCGCCGGCGTATGATCAATTTGGACGATCTCCAGTGGCACACTGGCCTTGTTCTCACCTGTGACCGGCGCAAATTTCTGGCGGGCAACCTTTGCGCCCTCTCGTGCCTTCGCAACTTCGCGGGCATCCATCGCATCCAGGCGACGCTGAACCGTCCGCCGTGTCGGCGCCTGCAAGCCCTGTTGCCAGCACACACTGCGGATTTCTGTCACGACGCGCGACAGGCTCGAACGCTCCCGGCGCAAAAAATAACGGCGAAGGTGCTCTTCGATCACCGCTTCGACTTTGCTGGATATCAAGAGCGTCCCGGTCGGGCGGCCCCGTTTCCGCGGCGCCAGAGCGCTGGTGCGCCCACCCTCTTCCGCCAACCGCTTTATCCAACGCCAGACCGTCGCCCTGCTGACACCAAGCTCCCAAACGGCGTCATTGATGCCACTTTCCAGACTGCCAGTCCCTTTGAGAAAGGCCTGAACAAGGGGACGCAGCACCGCGGCTCTGCGCGCTTCTTCAGCACCAACGGCAACGGAGTCTTCGCCATCATCATCCATCGATATTTGCCGCAAATGTCTGTGAACCCTGTCTCAGGTTTAAGAGCAAAAATATCGGAATTAAAGGCAAAATCTCATATTTAAGGGCAAAGCACAGCTGTTGATTTCGTTGGATTTCTCATCTCACAATTAAGGGCTACGCGACAATCACGGATTGCGGGCGATCTGCTTCTGCGGCAATGGAGATGCGCACATCCGCAGTCATCCCGGGCAGAAGACGCGGGTCGATATCACCCGTGATCGCAAATTCCACGTCGTAGGTCTGCGCCGTCCGGTCGGCATCGGTCGCAAACGAGCGAAGCACCAGAGGCGCGGTGTAACCCGGAACAGCCGGAAAAGTTGCAACGATCTCGAAGGCATCGGGTGCCGACCGCGCAATGGCCGCAAGTTCCTCTGGCAGGGAGATCACGAGCCGCATCTCGCTGACATCCTGTAGACGCGCGACAGGCGCGGCCGACGTGACGTTGACATATTCTTCAACGAAGGTGCGCGCCACAATCGCGTCGAATGGCGCGACGATTTTCGTTTGGGACAGGCGCCGCTCTGCCTCGCGGAGCGCGACTTCTGCCTGGACAAACTGCGCGCGGGCCGTGTCGAGGCGCGCGTCGGACGCCACGCCACGATCGGCGAGGTCCGAGGCGCGCGCGAGTTCGGAATTCGCCAGGTCGTAGGACGCCTGAGCCCGGTCGACGGCGAGTTCGAAATCGATTTGGTCGAGCTCCGCGATCACCTCGCCCTCGCGAATCGTGTCGCCGGGCTCAACCTCAAGGCGAATGATCTGCCCGGGTATCTGAAACGCAAGGTCCACCGTTCGAGCAGGTTCGACGCGGCCTGCAACGCTGCGAGACTGACTTACGACGCGATTGAGCGCACGGGTCACTTCGACCGTGACTGGTCGCTCCACGTTCGCTGCAGGCCTTGTATCGACTTCTGCCTCCAGGGTGTCCGTCGCGGTCTGGGCCAGCACATCGGTCAGGAACGGCGAAACAAACGGGACGGCAACGGCCGACACGGCCGCTACCGCAATAACAAAAACGATCCGCTTCAAACTTCGTGTCTCTCTATTCGAGTTCATTAATCATGGCCCTCAATTGCTCGATGACGCGTCCCCTGAGATCCGCGCCACCGTCGGGAAGGCCCAGAAGTTTCTGGAACCGAAGTCCCTGGATCGCTAGGACGACAACCATAGCACCCGGAGTGTCTTGTGTGTCGGACAGGATACGCTCAAGGTCGCCGGTCAGTTCAGCCCGTAGCGGATCGAGCAGCCGCGGATCTGACGCGGCAGCCGCGAGAATCGCCATCGAGAGGTCGTCATCGACGGCTCTGGCTTGCACGATTGCTTCCAGGTGCCCACGCAGGGTGCGGGATCTGCGATCTTCCGGGACTGATGCCAGGCGTTCGTGATGTTCTGCGAGCATCTCATCAAGCAGCCCGGCAAGAAGCGCTCTCTTGGTCGGAAAATTGTATAAGACCCCGCCTTTACTGAGATCGGCCTCACGCGCGACGGCGTCGATCGTAATCTTTCCCGCGCCCTCTCTGTGCGCAATTGCCCGCGCAGCGCCGAGGATCCTTGGTGACGCATTCTTTGCCTGCATTTTGGATTGTATGGTCATTATTCACTGTCCATTCGGCAATTTTATTGAGAGATGTGGAGCACTGCCCCGTTGTCGGAAAGCAAGGTCAGTTCAGAGCTCTACTCTATGTCCGCTCCCGTAGAGTCGCAGGAATGCAGTGACTGCATCGGCCGCATGCTTGTCCCGCTCGACTGTTCTTTGCACGGCCAGCAGGCGTGGCATCAACAGTCCAGAAACGCAAAGATGTATGAAGTGATCCGCAACACGCGGGGGGTTGTCGATCTCAAGCGCGCCTTCCCGGGAAAGGCGTTCCAGAACTTTACTGATGAGTTCGCGTGCCCGTTTCGGTCCGGCACGAAAATACACCTCCCCGACCTCGGGAAGCATCTCGGTGGCACCGATACACGTCCGCAGAAGGCGGATGTAGGTTTCGTCCAGAACGAGATCGATCATGCGCAGGGCAAGTTTTTCCAACTGGGCGCGCGGCTCGGGACCTGCGGACAAGGGTCGGAGGATCTCTTCCGCAAGCCGACCGCATTCGGATTCCACGACGCTCAGAAACAGCTGCTCCTTGGTCGGGAAATACGAATACATTGTTGCCTTCGACACTTTCCCTTCGGCGGCAATGGCATCGACGGTGGCGCCTTCATAACCGCACCGGAAGAAGACCTCCCGCGCGCCGAACAAAACCTCGGCCATTTTTCTCTCGCGCATCTCGCTCTTCCTGTCCTGTGCAGCATTGCGGGATTTCAAACTTGACTGTACCGTCTAGTCGGTACAGTAAATTGATTTTTATGTGGCGGCAAGCCGCAAACCTGGGCGGATCGTTCGGAGTGAGTGCCGCCTGTCAGGCATACCCAACGCGGCTTTCAATTCGTCATGAGCTTCGGGCCGTGCTCCGTTCGCGGTGCTTTCTGGCGCGGGATTATTCCGCGAACAGGACGGACGTCATCATTCCGCCGAGCGTGCCGTCCCGTCGAAAGCACCCTCCGCCTCCCAGCGGCGTGCAATGGATCCAAGGGTGTCCAGCACACCGCGCAGCTCCGCGCCGCGTTCAGTCAGCCCGTATGTGACAGCGGGCGGGATGGTCATGGCCTGCTCGCGCCAGACCACGCCGGCATGTTCCAGCATTCTCAGCCTCTCAGTCAGGACCCGGGTGGAAATTCCAGGCACCAGCCGTTTGGTCGCGCCGAAACGCTGTGGACCCTGTTCGGACAGAACCCAAAGGATATAAATCGTCCAAGGTCCCGTGATGACACGCAGCAGCGCCTCCATCGGGCAGGAAGCTGGTTGGACGCTTTTCATTGTGGATAGCCCTCGCAGCCCACGAAAGTAAGTTACTTTTAAGTGCCTACTTTAACTGATGAAGCAAGGCACCTAATGATACTATATGGAAAACGGCAGCCTAACAACCCGCCGAAAACCGGGAGAGCGGCAGTGAGTGACAACGTGGCAAAATATGTCTACTGGATCGCGACCGGCCTTGTGGCATTGGTCTATCTGGGTGCGGCGGCCTTCTACATCTCATCCCACGACATGGTCGCGGGCATGTATCGCGAGGTGTTGGGCTATCCCACATACATCATCTGGCCACTCGCAATTTTGAAGATCGTCGGTGCCGTTGTGATCCTCTGGCGCCCTTCGGCGGTGCTGGCAGATTGGGCCTATGCGGCAATGTTCTGGCATCTGGTGCTCGCCTTCGGGGCCCATGTGGGCGCAGGCGATCCGGGTTGGTCGCCGGCTCTGGCGACCTGGGTACTCCTGATCGTCTCGTGGCTGACCGCCAATCGCGTGCGTGCGGTCAAGTCGGCCTATGCACCGGCAGTTCCGGCAGCGCCAATCTGATCTGCTGCGGAGTTGCCACGGGGGTGCCCATAGCCTCGGACTTGGGTTTAAAAGGACGACAACATGACTGAAAAGCAGCCGACATTGTTTGTTCCCCATGGGGGTGGCCCCTGTTTCTTCATGGACTGGAACCCGCCTGACGCCTGGGATCGGCACCGCAAATTCCTTGAGGACTTGCCTGCGAGCCTGCCGGCAAGGCCCAAGGCGCTCCTCGTGATCTCGGGCCATTGGGAAGAGCGGGTCTTTACCTTGCAGACCAACCCCGCCCCGCCTCTGCTGTTCGACTATCAGGGATTTCCGCAGCATACCTATCAGCTAACCTGGCCCGCGCCGGGCGAGCCCGCGCTGGCGACCCGCGTACGCGCACTTTTAGAAGACGCGGGATTCCAAACCGGGGCCGATGCTGCGCGTGGCTTCGATCACGGGGTATTCGTTCCACTAAAGGTGGCTTTTCCTGAGGCCGACATCCCCACCGTCCAATTGAGCCTGCGCGACGATCTCGACCCCGAGGCGCATCTTGCCGTCGGTCGCGCGTTGGCGCCCTTGCGCGACGAAGGGGTGCTGATCATCGGATCCGGCAATACCTATCATAACATGGGCAAGATGATGCGGGCGATGAGGGGCGGACCGGACGGCCCGGTGAACGGCGGAGACTTTGACCGATGGCTCACGAGTGCGGTGACCCATGAAGACCCCGCAGTGCGCCATGCCATGCTGGCCGAGTGGGATCAGGCGCCCGGCGCACGCGATGCCAATCCGCGCGAGGAACATCTGATCCCGTTGCACGTCGTGGCCGGGGCTGCGCTTGCGGATCGGGGGGAGAAGACCCTCGAGGATCACGTGTTGGGCGCGGTCGAAAGCGCGTTCAGATTTGGATAGGACCAACCATGAGCTTCGAACTTCCCCCGCGGCAGGGCCCGCGCCCCGACACCACCGATTGCGCCCCGCATGAGCAGGTGTCGCAGAACTCCTCGGCAGAGATCCACGCATTTTTCAAGGAGAAGGCCTTCGCCCTGCCCTTCGTCGAGCGCTGCCGGTCGGGCATCTCGGTGCCCGGCGCCGAAGCACTGGTCTTGCCGGTGGCGCATGCCTGCGGCCCGCGTGAAGCCTTCATGATCGGACGCGAATTTGCCCATGTGCATCCCTCCTATGACGGTTCGTCGCACATGATGCTGCCGCTGGCGGCGGTCGATGAACTCATCGCCAAGGGATGGGGCGAACCGCACCCGATGGCGTCGGCCGGACACATCCCGGCAAATGCCGTCATGGCCTTTGCGCCGCGCGATGGGTCAGAGGTCGACGTCATGATCAAAATCCTGACAACGAGCTGGGACTTCGCCCGCGGCAAGCTGGCCAACCCCGCGCAGGTTCACATCCACGGCTGACTCTCTCTCAAAGAACAGGAATACGCCCATGGCAAGCTTTCAGAACGGACCATTTATCGTCACAGGCGCCTCCGGCCAGCTTGGACGCCAGGTAATCGATCAACTGATCGAGGCGGGCGCCGGTCCGATCATCGCGGTCACGCGCAACGCCGACAAACTCGCCGAGTTCAGGGACAAGGGGGTGGATGTTCGCCAAGGCGATTTCAACGCGCCCGAAACACTGGGTCCGGCCATCGCGGGCGGCAAGCGGATCCTGATCATCTCCACCGACGATCTGGAGCCGGGCAAACGGCTCGCGGCTCATTCCAATGCGATCACCGCCGCACGCGAGGCGGGTATCGACCACATCGTCTATACCTCGCTTGCCAGCCCGGTACCCGAAAGCCCCATCACTTTCAGCAAGGATCATCAGAACACCGAGAAGCTGATCGAGCAAAGCGGCGCCAGCTACACGATCCTTCGCAACAACCTTTACACGGATCTGTTGCTTGTGAGCGGACCGCAGGCGATCGACATGGGGCAGCTCTTTGCCGCGGCAGGGGACGGACGGGCGAGTTACGTCACGCGCGCCGACTGCGCCCGCGCCGCCGCTGCCGCGCTGATGAATGCGACCGACCGCGAGGTCCTGGACATCACCGGGCCCGAATCCACCGGCCAGGCCGATATCGCGGCGCTTTTGTCGGACATCGCCGGCAAGGACATCCCCTACGTTCCGATGCCGGCCGAAGACATGGTGCAGGCGATGATCGCAAATGGCCTGCCCGAGTTCATGGCGCGTGTTTTCGTCTCTTTCGACCAGGCAATCGCCGAAGGCTACCTTGATGTGGCCAGCGACGATCTCAAGACGCTCACCGGCAAGTCCGGACAGTCGGTTACCGATTTCCTGACCGAAAACCGGGCGGTGCTTCTTCGGGCGCCGCAGTAACTATAGAGGCGGACAAAATCATGAAACTCTACAACGCGAATTTCTCGCCCAATGCGCTGCGTGTGCGGGCGGTGGCACACGAACTGGGCGTGGACCTCGAAATCGTCCAGGTCGACATCCGGGCCGGGGACAACCGCGCGGCGGAATTTCTCGCTCGCAATCCCAATGCAAAGGTGCCCGTTTTGGAGGACGGGAATTTCGTGCTTTGGGAATCCCGGGCAATTTGTGCCTATCTGGCGGGGCTTCGGCCCGAGGCGGGCCTCTATCCTGAGGGCCGCAAGGCGCGGTCCCTCGTCGATCAATGGACCTGGTGGCAAGCGATCCACCTTGGCCCGGCGATGCAGAAATTGTCCTTTGAGCTGTTTCTCAAAGAGAAATTCGGCATGGGCGATCCCGATCCGACTGTGGTCGAAGCGGAACGAAAAGCCACAGATCAGTTCCTTGCCGTTCTGGAAACCGGACTCGACGGCAAGGACTGGATCGCAGGCGCACTCAGCCTTGCCGACTTCTATCTTGCGACCACCTTCATGTATCGCGATCAAGCGGGGATTTTACTGGACCAGTACCCAGGAGTTGCGAGTTGGATCGACCGGCTAGAAGCGCGTGACAGCTGGCAAGAGGCTGTGGCACCCCTAAGGGCGCTTTTCCGCTGACGTCGTGATCCAGGGGGTAACATACCCCTGACGAGTGCCGAGGTTGACGATACGGTCGGCCGTTGTCATCGCTTTGATCTGATCGTGGGTCAGAAAGTCAACTGACCCAGCCTCCCGATCAGGTCATCCAGTTCGCGGATCATCCGCTCACCTGACAGTGAGCGATCCACCACAGTGGCCGCCAAGGCTTCGCGCGTGCAGTCATCCACGATGCACAACACACGGAACCTTTGGCCATTAGCAAAGGCATCGGACACGAAGTCCAACGACCAACGCTGATTGGCGCGATCCGGCACTAGGATGGGCCTGCGCGTACCCAGTGCGCGTTTGCGTGATCACCTGCGGCGCACGGCCAGCCCTTCCTCGCGATAGAGACGGAAAAGCTTCTAATGGTTCACTTCAAAACCCTCTCTGGCCAAAAGGATGCCCTAACTACGATATCCGAACCGGCGACGTTTATTCGCCAGTTCCCGCAGCCATTGGCGCAGGGCGTGGTCGCTCCGATCCTGATTCCGATATGACTGGGAGTTCCATAAGTCCTTGATCCAGGCCTGTGGGTCACAAAATCTGTTGTCGCTTCATGCAGTTCTTTACGAAAAATATCTGCGGTACCAGATGTTGGTTCTTACATACCGTGGGCAAGAAGCCGTGGAAGAACATCGAAAAAGGCCTAGTCCACATGCTTGCGGCCTTCTGACGTTCTGCGAACTTGGCTGGCATGACCCCGGGTCCGACGCGGATAGCGGACTTAACTCTTGCTGCGGGTCTTAGGCGCGCCGCTTTCGCCCGAGAAGTATTCGTCCCAGGTGCGCCCGAGTCATGCGCACTCTTGGCCAAGAGCCAACTTAACATATGCGTGCTTATGCGTGTTCTGGATCACCTTCAGGTCGCTGCTTGCCACATCCGAAACCGCCCCTGCCCGGTCACTTCCCGGATGAGGCCTCGCGCTTCCATCCATGCGAGGTTGCGCTGAACCGCTGCCCGACTGGCACCGGTCAAGGTTTGGGCCATAGGAGCGGAAACGAGGGGCCATTCGGTCAGGGCCGCAAGCAAGTTTGGCGAGGTTTTACCCGAGAGCGCGGCCGTCTCAGCTTCCGCCCGCGTTGACCATGCTTCGAGATCGTCGAGATGTCGCATCGCGGTCAGGCAACCAGTTTCCATCTCATCCAGCCAGCGGGCCAATCTTTCAGCTGGACGGCCGGACGCACGTAAGCCCCCTGCCCCGCCCATGGCCAGCGGCGCAAAGATGGCTCCATTGCCGTCGCTGGCCGCGATCCTGCCAGCAGTCACAGCGGCCTCAATCCGGTCTCCATATCGGCCGAGGCCAGCCAGACTCCAGAGCTGAAACCCCATGCAAGCGCGCGTGATCGGGTGGAGGTCAACCGCGGCTGTCATCACGTCCAGCCAGCTCCCTACACGCTCGTCAAAGCGCTCGGCATTGTCCTCGAATTTCTCAGGATCACGCCGATCCAGGAAGGCCGCCAAATCTACCATTGGCTCCGGACCACCTGTCAGGCGTCGCACGGCCCATCCGGCACGGGCCAGTGCTTCCGAGTCATCCTGCACTCCAGACAAACGCATGGATAACCAAAGCGCCAGCCGATCGGGGCTCACACGATCTCCTGCGAACCAGCTAAGATCCGCCGCCTCGATAAGAGCGAGCCGATGCCGCCAGCCTTCCGGACCGCGCAGCAGCCGGTCATCCAGAGCTCCAAGGCGTCCAGCCAGTCTTGCCAGTCGCGCAGCGTGAACCCCCTCTGCCCTTGCCCAGTGTCGCGTTGCCCTTAAATCGGTTCTGCCTCAATTTGTGTGGCGCAACTATCCTGAGCTTGGAACATTCGGGAGGGATAGTCGTGATTTCAAAAAAGCACTGGTCGCCCGGGAGCGACGTTTCGGTTCAAGGCGTTAAGCGACGTGATTCCGGCGGGTGGCTTGTATCCGGTGTTTTGGCACCGAGAGGCATCTGCCCAGATTGTGGTTTGCATTCTCGGCGTCGTCACGGGTGGCGGCAAAGGCGGCTACAGGATTTACCTGCACTTGGCGACAAGGTAACAATCGCACTCTGGGTCTGCAGGTGGCGATGTCGCGCTTCCACGTGCCCGCGGCGGACTTTTTCGGACTACACCTCGTCAATTGCGCGTCCATTTGCACGTCGAACTTCGCGTGCTGATGAGATTGTAGTTCATCTGGGGCACGCCACGGGTGGACGGCCTGCCGAGCGGCTCTTGCGCCGTTTAGGCGTCGGTGTCAGCAATGACACGGTGCTGCGACACCTCAAGAAGTGTGCGGAAAGCGTCGCCCCGCCGCCAACGGTCATTGGCATCGACGATTGGAGCTGGCGCAAGTCGCAGACTTACGGAACCATCATCGTCGATCTCGAGCGGCAGACCGTAATTGATATTCTTCCGGATCGGAGCGTTGAAAGCTGTGCGAGCTGGCTGCGGCAGCACCCTGAGATTGAAGTCATCAGTCGGGATCGTTGTGGCGGATATGCGAAGGCCGCACGTCAGGGTGCACCGCAAGCCCTGCAGGTCGCAGACCGTTTCCATCTCGTCCAGAACCTGCGCCAGGCCATTGAAGAGCAGATGAATATGCATGGCCGCGCCACCGGGCGGGCGCTATTGTCAGATGCCGAAAACATCAGCACGGCCAATCATCTACTGCGATCGCGTCTTGCTCATCGGAAATCACGTGAGGAAATTTTCCGAAACATCCATGCGCTTCGTGATCAAGGGCTGTCTTGTAGCGAAATTGGACGTCGGACCGGCTTCCCGCGTCGTAGTGTGGCGAAGTGGTTGAGCTCCGACTCGCCACCAGACCGCCGCCGAGCTGCATTGAAGCCCACGTCGCCGTGGTATTTTGAGAGCATACTGGCCGATCTCTGGAAACAGGGTATCCGGTCCGGCCAGGAATTATTGGTCGAAATTCAACGCCATGGCTATGAGGGCAGCTTGTCTCATTTGCAACGTCTGCTGGCCGGATGGCGAAGGGATGAACAAACCGTTCTAGCAGGCCCGACCGACACGCCGCTGCCCCTGGCGCCTGTGCGGGACCCGCAAACCGGTCACGCCATTTCGCCGGTTGTCGCAGCGGCGCTCTGTATCAAGCCGCGACGCAAATTGACCGCAGACCAGGCCCAAAAGGTAGATGCATTGAAGGCCGGATCGCCAAGCTTTGCCACGATGCGGAGCCTTGCCATGCGGTTTCAGGGCATTTTGCGCGGCGACCAGTCCGCCCCGCTGGACGCATGGATCGACCTGGCCATTGAGACTGGCATCCCACCAATCATGCGCTTTGCCCGCACGCTGCACCGCGACATCGAGGCCGTGCGCAATGCCATCGAACTTCCGTGGAGCAACGGTCAGGCTGAGGGCCAAGTCAATCGCCTGAAGACCCTCAAGCGCGCCATGTACGGTCGCGCCGGACCAGAACTCCTCAGAGCCCGAATGCTGCCACTGCGCCACACAGATTGAGGCAGAACCCAATTAAGGGCTACGCGACACCAGTGCATAAACTATCTCCGGTGATCGGCATTTTTGCGGCGCTTGCCGCTTTCGTAATCGATCAGATCACAAAAGCCATTGTTGTGGCGAATGCGGCCTCTTTAAGCACTGGAATCGCCGTGTTTCCAGGTTTTAACCTTGTCTTTTATCGCAATGATGGCGTCACTTTCGGATTACTTGGCGGCGCACCATGGTGGAGCCTCATAGCTCTCGCTCTTGCCATCTGCGGCTGGCTGGGGGTTATGCTGTTTCGCGCCGAAAATGCGGTTGAAACGCTCGCTTACGGAGCGATCATCGGTGGAGCCTTGGGCAATGTCATTGATCGTGTGCGGTATCGGGCTGTAACGGACTTCCTGGATTTCTACATCAACTCAACGCATTGGCCTGCCTTCAACATGGCCGATGTGTTTGTCGTCAGTGGCGTGGGGCTCTTGCTCGCCGCACCCTGGATCAGTGCGCGGCGTCCGATCAAGTCGTGAAGCCGGCAATTCTGAACTGCTTCGCTCTGCGCAAACGTCTGCTCTCGCGGATGACGCTTGGTTTCGCCGCCGGGCCGCTGACCGTTCTAACCTTCCCGCCTTTCTCGATTCTCCTTCTTGTTCCCGTTGCCTATTCTGCGTTGTTTGTCGGTCTTCGCGACCTCTCCTTCGGGCGTGCTTTTCTCGTCGGCTGGGCGTTTGGTCTCGGCCAGTTCGGTTTCGGGATTTCGTGGATCGCGGAAAGTTTCTACGTCGAACCCGAGCGTTTCGGGGCGCTGGCGACCCCGGCCGTCGCGGGATTGTCCGCAGGTCTCGCGATTTTCCCGGCCATTGCCGCCGTGCTGTTCGTCGAAATCGCGCGGCGCGGAGCCATGGGCAGTCTCCTGGCCTGCCTCCTGTTCGCGACCTCATGGACCGCGGCCGAGTGGTTGCGCGGTCACGTTCTGACAGGTTTTCCGTGGAACCTCGCCGGCTACGCTCTTGTTGATTACGCCGCCCTTCGCCAGCCCGCCGCCTGGGTGGGAAGTTATGGGCTAAGCTTTCTCACCGTGTTCGTAGCGGCACTCCCCGGCGCGGCTCTCATGGCGGTCGGGCGACAACGATTGATCATCTCGCTCATGCCGCTGGCCGGCATCGTAACGATGTGGGCCATCGGCACGCTTCGCCTCCAGTCGGATGCACCACAGCCACCGGATGTCGACCTGCGCATCGTTCAGGGCAACGTACCCCAAGAGGAGAAATGGGCGCCCGAGAACCGCGAGGCGACCTTCGCGCGCTATATCGAGCTTTCAACCCAGCCCGGCGATTTCGACGTTCTTCTCTGGCCGGAAACTGCCTTTCCCGGTTTCCTCGATGAGGATGCCCAGGCGCGATCCCGTATCGCGGCTGCGCTTCCGGACGGCAGCGTGCTGCTCACCGGAGTGCCGGACCGTGTACCGAGTGAGGATGGCACCCGATATTTCAACACCGTCCAGGCTTTTGACGATAACAGTGAGATCCTGACCGGATACGCGAAACACCATCTCGTGCCCTTTGGCGAATACACTCCATTCCGCGGCTGGTTGCCGATCGAGCGGCTGACAGCGGGGCTGGGCGATTTTACGCCTGGACCGGGCCTGCGAACGCTTGCGCTTCCGGGTGTGCCGCTGGTCGCCGTGGCGATCTGCTATGAGATCATCTTCCCAGGCCATGTGGTCGACGACCTGTTCCGACCCGACTGGATTTTTAACGCGACAAACGATGCCTGGTTTGGAACCAGCATCGGACCCGAGCAGCATCTGGCTTCCGCACGTATGCGCGCCGTAGAGGAAGGCCTTCCTGTCATCCGAGCCGCGAATACGGGCATCTCTGCCGTCATCGACGCGAACGGAGAGATCGTTGCGCGGCTCGATACCGGGGAAAGGGGCATAATCGACGCTGATCTTCCCTCTGCGCGGCCGCCTACGCCATATGCGCTTTTTGGGGACTGGATGTTGCTGGCGCTCATCTTGGCTTCGTGGAGCTGGGCTCTGGCGGCCAATGCGACGGCTAACTACCGCCGCATGAGAAAGACCGTCATGCATAGATGTGGATAGGCGTTCCGTCCTTCACCATTGCATAGATGTCCTCGATCTGCCGATCTGTGACCGCGATGCAGCCAGCTGTCCAGTCGCGGATGTCCGTCGGGTCGATGCCGGGGCGTGGACCACCATGGATGAAGATGTCGCCGCCGGGGGAAAGGCCCTGCGCTTCGGCAAAGGCGATGTCGGCCTCATTCGGATAAGAGATGCCAACTGAAAGATGATACGTACTTTCAGGGTTGCGCTTATCGACTATGTAGGTGCCCTCCGGGGTCCGACCGTCTCCCTCGAATTGCTTGTGACCCTGAGGAGCGAAGCCCAGCCCGATCGGATAGGTTTGCAGCACGCGATCGGATCCGTCGAGAACAAGCAAACGCTGTCCCTTGTAGAGCCGAAGTCGCGTCACTTCGGGTCCGTCATAGCTGCGGAACTTGCCGGCACAGCCCGACAAAAAGGCCGCTAAGCCACCCAACAGGACGGCGCGGCGGGGAAATCGGATGGTTTTCACTGCTCGATGCCTCTTTCGTGAGGTCTGATATGGAAATAATGTTACCTTGCAAATGCCGCGTGATCAATGTCCGTGGGCAAGCGCGGCCTTTGCGATCTGTGGCCCAACCTGCTCGCCACCGGACGGCGGTGCCTTGGCCTCTTGGCTGTTGAGCAGGCGCAGGGCGTTCGCCACCACCAGCAATGATACACCCACGTCGGCTGCAATAGCGCCCCACATCGATGCCATTCCGAACGCGGTAGCGACAACGAAAACTCCCTTGGTCGCCAAGGAAATACCGATGTTCTGATGGATAATCGACATTGTCCGGCGCGAATGACCGATCAGCCAAGGCACCTTGCCGAGGTCGTCGGTCATAAGGGCGATATCCGCCGTCTCGATTGCCGCGTCAGAACCGACCGCACCCATCGCGATGGCATAATGCGCGCGCGCCATTGCGGGTGCATCGTTCACCCCGTCGCCGATCATGGCAACCATGTCATGAGTTTTGACCAGTTCTTCGATGGCTGTCACCTTGTCTTCGGGCAGAAGCTCAGCACGCACCTCGTCGATACCGACCTCGGCGGCGACGGCGCGCGCTGTTCGCTCGTTGTCACCGGTCAGCATGACGATGGTCTTCACGCCCTGCGCGTGAAGTTGCGCCACGATTCCCTTGGCATCAGGGCGGATGCGATCGCGCAGTTCAAGAATGCCCGTCACACCGGACTCATCGCCGACAGCGACAAGGGTGCTGCCGGCGCCTTCGATCCGCTCCCGCAGATCCTTCGGAATGGCGTCGCCGAAACCCTTCTCCTCGGCAAACCGGTCTGACCCCAGCCAGATGGACCGTCCGTCGGTGCGTCCTTCAAGTCCCCTGCCGGGAATGGTGCGGGTATCCTCTGCGGCGGACACCTTGACGCCGTCGGCCTCCGCCCGCGCGAGAATGGCACGCGCCAAAGGGTGCGACGAACGTGCCTCCAGCCCTGCGGCGAGGGTCATCAGATCTTGCGCTGAAGCCCCGCCCAGCGGGTGCACCGCCGCCACTTCCGGCTGGCCCATGGTGATCGTGCCGGTCTTGTCCATGGCCAGCGCCGTGGTTCTGCCCGGCGCCTCTACATAGGCACCGCCCTTGATGAGGACGCCCGCCCGCGCCGACGCGGTGAGCGCTGCGACGATGGAGACAGGGGTCGAGATGACCAGAGCGCATGGGCAAGCGATCACCAGCAGCACGAGGGCATTGTAGAACCAGTAATCCCAGGCTCCGCCGAAGATAAGCGGCGGCAGTAGCGCAATTGCGACGGCGAGAGCCATGACGATAGGCGTGTAGATGCGGGCGAACTTTGCCACCCACTGTTCCACCGGCGCGCGGCGGGCATGGGCGTCGCCGACCATGCGGATGATCTTGGCCAAGACGGTATCCGAGGCGACCTTCGTGGCGCGCACCGTTAGTGTACCTTCGCCGTTGATCGTGCCCGCATAGACCTCGTCTCCGGCCTCTTTGGGTATCAAAGCACTTTCGCCGGTGATCGGCGCCTGGTCGACCGCGCCCGCGCCATCCGTCACCTCGCCGTCGAGCGGGATACGGTCGCCACCGCGTACAATAAAGCTTGAGCCTACGGCGACTTGCGCCGCCGGCATGTCGGTCTCGCTTCCGTCATCGTGGATCACGCGCGCCGTAGGTGGCGCAAGATCCAGGAGCGCCGACACCGCGTTCCGCGCGCGCCCAACGCTCCAGCTTTCGAGAAAGAGGGACAGCGAAAAGAAAAAAGCCACTGTCGCTGCCTCGAAGAATTCACCGAGCCCGATGGCTCCCGCGACTGCGACAACCATCAGCAGGTTCATGTCGGGCGACAGCCGACGTGCGGACGACCATGCCTTCGGTGCCACAAGCCAAACGCCGAATAGGATAGCAACTGCAAAAAGCCCGGCCTCGGCCAGCGGCATCGGCGCTTCGCCGTGCCCCGCGAAGAGGCCGAGCGCCCCGCCCATACCGGTCTCGACGATGTGCCAGAGAAAACCCGCCGCCCAGAAGCCGCCGCTGAGAGCCGTAAACAGCCGCTGTCGTGCAAGATGGGCCGCTTGGTCGACCGACGCGTTCTCGGCATTCCACGGCTTCGCGGTCATGCCGGTGCTCGCGACAAGTTCCGCAACTTCGTCGTCCGATACACTCTTTGCGCTGTCGAGAATGGTCATCCTCCCGTTGATCACATCGAACGCAAGATGCTCGGCCCCACCGATCTGCGGGCCGATTACCTTATTCAAGATCGCGACCTCCTCGGCGCAATCGAGGCCGGACACCTGAAAACTGCGCCCGCCGGTTGGGGCGGGCGTCGTCGGTGCGATGTCGCCGCACGTTCCGGCGCTACCACAGCAACTGCCGCCGCTTGCCTGGGCATCTTCGGCGTGATCGTGATCGTGGCGGTGGGTGTCGGACGGCATGAACGGACCTCTGGATTCGGGTGTTTTGTCATGACATAGCCCCTACAGTAGCTAGAGCTTCAAGAGAAAAGTTCGGTGGTATTTCCGTTTGTTTTCTTGCTAGACGGTCCGACGACAGCCTCAATCACGGCGTGAGGCATAAAAAGCCGATACGAAGAAAAACAGAAAAGAAAGGAAACTCGATGCAGGTTTTGATGCTGAAGCAAAAAATGATGGTTGCGGTGGCGCTTTTGCTCACGACAGGATGCGCCATCCAGCCGACAGGGCCGAACGACACGGCAGACCAGACGGGCAACGTTCCCGAAGCCGTGGTTGCGATGGCTGCTCCGGATCAGGATGTTGCAACCGCGCGCCTCGTGCCGGAAGACGGCTGCTATTGGTACGAACACAGCGGGCCGGTCGAAACGACCCTGCTGCCGTTGCGCACGGCGAACGGTAATCCGATCTGCGTGGCACGCGAAGCTTGAGGACGCGCCACACGTTGCATCAACGCGCCTCAGACCGACGCACCACACTCAACTTCGCGCGGTGACACTGTCCTCCGCTGAGTACAAATGTGCCGTCGATTCGATCTCAACGTTGGGATAAAGTTCGTTAATGTGAGCCATGACCATCCGCACGCAACCCGAACTGGCTCGACCGCCGATACTTCTCGGATAGGGCGTGCCGTGTATTCGAAGATAAGTGTCGCGGTCTCCGACGTACAGATAGATGGCTCGTGATCCCAAAGCGTTTTCGGGGCCGGGTTCCATCCCGTCGGCCCATCGTGCGTTTTCCGGATCCCGCTCGATCATGTTCTGGGTCGGTGTCCAATGCGGCCACCTCACCTTGCGCTTGATCGTGTAGACCCCAGGCTCGTATAGGTTGCCCCGGGCAATGGCCACACCGTAGCGCATTGCGGTCCCGCTCTCCTCGATATGATAGAGATACCGCGCGACCGCATCGACATGGATGTCTCCTGGCACGAGTCCGGGTTTCGCGACCACGCGCTGGGGCAAAAAGCGCGGGTGTAGGCCCCAAGGGTTTGACGCGGCCGGATCGAATCCGGGCGGCGTGACTTGCGCGTCCCATTCAGCCTTCTGTGCCTCGGTGGGCCAGGTATCGGCCAACAGGGGGCTGGAAACAGACGCGGAGAATAGCGCCGTTGTTGTTTGAATGAAGTGTCGTCTTGTCAGCATGTCGTACCCTTTCGGTTCCCACCAGCAATCTATGGCGGGAACATATCTGTTCACGTTGACTAGATAAGACTTCTAGTGGCTAGAGGTTCAAGGACATATTTTCGTGAACACACACGATCCTTGGATCCGCAATTTACCATCCGCTACTACAAAAAGATCGGCGCGCCGCCCAGCCTGACCCGGCCTGTTCCCGAGACCACGGTTGCTGCAGAGTCAGATCCTGTCGAAGCTGGCTATGGAGGAAGGCCATATCGCCCGCTTCGCCTGAGCCGCGAACGGCAGTGTGGTGAACTTTGACTTGCACGGTGACGGGGGCAGGCAAAGCAGCAACGACAAACAGGGCCGCGCAATGTCCAAAGTACCGGGCGTCTTGCTCGCCGCCTTCACCAGCAATCATAGCTGGTGAAGGCACAACCGCACGGAAGCGCCGGCCACAGCGACCTTGCGCACTGGCAAGGAGTATCTCCAACTTTGATCACCTTGATTGCCAAGGTTCCGGCGAGCTTTGCCTCCTCCTACCGGAACTTTGGCCGACTGGCACGCACCCGTTAGGATACCGAGCGATGACGCTCATCTCTTAGGTCGTGGTGCGCCACATCCGGAACCGGCCCTGCCCGGTCACTTCGCGGATCAAACCCCGCGCTTCCATCCAGGCGAGGTTTCGCTGGACGGCGGCGCGGCTGGCACCGGTCAGGGTCTCGGCCATTGGGGCGGAGACGACGGGCCATTCGGTCAGCACGGCGCGCAATGCTGGTGGTGTCTTCCCAGAGAGCGGGGCCATCATGGTTTCCGCCCGCGCTGACCATGCTTGGATATCGTCGAGGTGCCGCATCGCGGTCAGGCATGCTGTTTCCATTCCCTCGAGCCAACGCTCCAAGCGCTCAGCTGGTGGACCACTGGCGCGCAGCCCCCCTGCCCCGCGCATAGCCAGAGGCGCAAAGATGGCCCCCCCATTCGAATTCGGGCCTTCGCTGGCGGCAATGCGTGCGGCGGTAACCGCCGCTTCCATCCGGTCGCCCTGTTGCCCGAGGCCCGCAAGGCTCCAGAGGTGAAACCCCATGCAGGCGCGTGTGATCGGGTGCAGGTCGGCGGCTTGCGCCATCAGGTCAAGCCAACCGCCCGCGCGATCCGCAAAGGGCTCGGCTTCATCCGCCATGTTTTCAGGGTCACGGCGATCGAGGAAAGCGGACAGGTCCACCTCTGGGCCGGGACCGCCTGTAAGACGCCGCACCGCCCATCCGACACGCGCGAGCGCTGCGGTGTCGTCCTGCACCCCGGACAAGCGCATGGATATCCAAAGTGCCAGCCGATCCGGGCCAATTCGGTCACCCACAAACCAGCTGAGGTCTGCCGCCTCCATCAGCGCGAGCCTGTGCCGCCAGCCCTCCGGGCCACGGTGCAGACGGTCATCCAGCGCGCCAATCCGGCGAGCCACACGGGCGAGATGGGCGGCATTGCCTGCCTCTGCCTTCCGCCAATCGTCGAGGACTGCGGTTTCACGCAGCTCTGCCCTCGGTCCGGGCGGCAGATAATCCGGCTCCGCTTCCATCGGACCGGGCAGGAACCACTGTCGCATTTTCTTCACCATTTCAGCACATGTTCATTACGTGATTTCTGGAAGATACCACGATATCGCACACCATT